>DASSYJ010000078.1:0-62105 GCA_035703305.1 Ornithinibacter sp.
GCTACATTTGGCGCCGGACGAGCCGTCGCGCCCGCCGTCACCCCGTGACCCGACACCCAGGACCGGAGCAGCCAGCCATGTCAGAACCCGGTCGTGGCGGTTCCGGCACGGGGGGTCGCGGGTGAGCGGGGCCGGTGCCGCCCCACCCCCGGAGCGACCGCCTGGGGAGGTCGGCGTCGGCCCGTGGGAGGGCGAATGGCCGGACGGCGACCACTGGGACCCGGAGCTGCTGCGCGACGGCGACCGCCGCAACGTCGCCGACCGCTACCGCTACTGGCGGATGGATGCCGTCGTCGCCGACCTCGACACGCGCCGGCACCCGTTCCACGTCGCGATCGAGAACTGGGGCCACGACTTCAACATCGGCTCGGTGGTGCGCACCGCCAACGCGTTCAACGCCGCCGCGTTCCACGTCGTCGGCAAGCGGCGGTGGAACCGCCGCGGGGCGATGGTCACCGACCGCTACCAGCACGAGCACCACCACCCCACTGCGGCTGACCTGGCCGCGTGGGCGAGCAGGGCCACGAGGGGCACGGCCGGCGGGATGGGTGGTCCCGGTCGGCCGGGCGCACGGGAGGGGAGCGGGCCGCGGCCGGGTGGCACCGGCATACCCCTGGTCGGGATCGACAACGTGGCGGGGTCGGTGGCGCTCGAGACCTACGACCTGCCGCGCGAGTGCGTCCTCGTGCTCGGTCAGGAGGGTCCCGGGCTCACGCCGGAGATGCTCGCCGTCTGCCCGATCGTGCTGCACATCGAGCAGTTCGGCTCGACCCGCTCGCTGAATGCCGGGGCCGCCGCGGCGATCGCGATGCACGCGTGGGTGCGCCGCCACGTCTTCGACCAGCACCCCGGGAGCTCCAGCGTGTAGACAGGGCTGCGGCAGAAGTTCGTCGGCCGCAGCTGTCGATCCGGGGCCTCCTCGCCCGTCGTCGGGGTGAGGTCGCGAACCGCGCGGCCCGAGACCGGAGGGACCCACCATGAGCACGACCTACCTCATCCTGCTGCCCGGCGACGAGAAGCGCTGGGCGGACGTGTCGGACGCGGAGCGAGCCGACGTCTACGCCGCGCACGGGCGCTTCTCCGCCGGCTTGGCCGAGCGCGGGCACACGGTCGTCGGCGGCGCCGAGCTGGCGCCGTCGGGCGGGGCGCGCACCGTCCGCCCGGGCGCCGACGGCCCGGTCGTCTCCGAGGGCCCGTACGCCGAGACCACCGAGCAGCTGACCGGCTTCTACCTCGTCGAGACCGACGACCTCGACGACCTGCTCCAGGTGTGCGGCATCCTCACGGAGGTCGGTGACGCCCTCGAGGTGCGCGAGTGCCTGGCGATGGACGGCGCGTGAGCCGACACCTCCTGCTGCTGCCGGCGCCCGAGGCCGAGTGGGCGCGGCTGCCCGCCGAGGAGCACGAGAAGGGGATGCGGTCGCACGAGCAGTTCCACCGCGACCTTGCTGCCGGTGGGCACCGGCTCGTCACGGCTGCCCCGCTGACGCCGTCCTCCACCGCGGTCTCGCTTCGACCCGACGGCACCGACGGGGTGCTCGTCACCGACGGCCCGTTCACCGAGTCGGTCGAGCAGGTCGTCGGGTTCTACCTCGTCGAGACCGACGACCGCGCGGGTCTGCTGCGGATCTGCGCCGAGTTCGCGAGCCGGGGCGAGCACATCGAGTTCCGTGACCTCGTCGGGCCCGAGGACCACGACCACGGCGGTGGTGCACCGTGAGGTACATGGTGCTCATCGCGTGCGACCCGGGCGACTGGGAGCGTGCCACGCCGGAGGAGCGGCAGGGCTGGTTCGACGCGCACGACTCCTTCGAGCGCGCGCTCGCGGCCCGTGGGTCGAAGGTGTCCGGAGCGCCGCTCGCGTCGGCCGACACGGCGACGACGCTGCGCCACGTCGACGGTCGGCTCACGGTGACCGACGGGCCGTTTGTCGAGCTCGTCGAGCAGGTCGCCGGGTTCTACCTCGTCGACCTGCCCGACCTCGACGCCGCGGTCACGGTGTGCGCGGAGCTGCCGACGACCTACACCGTCGAGATCCGCCCGATCGTCGAGATCGAGGGCTACGAGCCGCCCCGTGACCTCTGACGAGGCCCTCGCGGCAACGGTGCGCGGGGAGTGGGGGCGACTGGTGTCCCTGCTCCTCGCGCAGTTCCGCCGCCTCGACCTCGTCGAGGACGCCCTGGGGGATGCCGTGGAGGCCGCCGCACGCTCGTGGCGCCGCGACGGGGTCCCGCAGCGCCCGGCCGCCTGGCTGCTCACCGCCGCCCGGCGTCGGGTCGTCGACCGGCTGCGGGCCGAGGCGGTCGCCCTGCGCAAGGAGCCGCTGCTCGTCGTCGACGCCGAGGGTGCCGGCCATCGCAGCGGCGTCCGTGCAGACCCCGGCGACCTCGTCGACGACGACGTGCTGCGCCTCGTCCTCATGTGCTGCCACCCGACGCTCGCGCCCGAGGTGGCCAGCGCCCTCGCGCTGCGCCTCGTCGTCGGGGTGCCGACCGCCGACATCGCCCGCCTCTTCCTCGTGCCCGAGCCGACCATGGCCGCCCGGCTCACCCGCGGCAAGCGCAAGATCGTGGCGGCCGGCATCCCGTTCGGCGTGCCCGACGCCTCGGTGCTGCCCGAGCGGCTCGGGGTGGTGGCCCAGGTGGCCTACCTCGCGTTCACCGCCGGGTACGCACCGGGCAGCGGGCCCGACCTGCTGCGCGCCGACCTCTCGGGCGAGGCCGTGCGGCTCGTGCGGGTGACGCGTGCGCTGCGCCCGGACGAGCCGGTGCTGCGCGCCCTGCTCGCGCTCCTGCTGCTCCAGCACTCGAGGCGCGACGCCCGGGTCGGGCCGGACGGCCTCCTCGTCCTGCTGCCCGACCAGGACCGGTCACGCTGGCACCACGACGAGGTCGCGGAGGGAGTCGAGCTGCTCCACCGCCTGCCTCCGGCTCATGACCCGCTGACCGAGAGCTACCGGCTGCAGGCGCTCGTGGCGGCCGAGCACGCGACTGCCGCGACGGCATCCGACACGCGGTGGGACCGGATCTGCGACCTCTATGCCGCACTCGTCGAGCTCTCGCCGTCACCGGCCGTGCGGCTCGCCGCGGCGGTGGCACTCGCGGAGCGCGACGGACCGCGGGCCGGCCTCGACGCGCTCGACGGCCTCGACGACGCGCTCCCCCGGAGCCACCGGGTCCCGGCGGTGCGCGGCGAGCTGCTGGGGCGCCTCGGGGCGGATGCCGCGGCGGTCGACGCGCTCGACGTCGCAGTCGCGCGCTGCGACAACGAGGTCGAGCGGGCGCACCTCGTCCGGCGCCGCGACGAGCTCGCCGCCGGGACGCGCTGACCAGGCGGCAGCAGCCCGACGAGGTGAGGCAACACGCAGACCCTGGGTGACCCGAGGTCTGCGTGTTGCCTCCTCTCGAGGAGGGCGGCCGACCTCAGGGACGTCCTCGCGCGACGAGCGGGAGGCGGAGCAGCGCCACGGCGCCGACCGTGGCCAGGGGCCACCACCAGTGCACGCCCTCGGCGTCGACGATGCCCTGCGCGGCCATGAACCCCAGCCCGCCGCACGCGACGACCGTCACGAGCACCGGGAGCCACACGGGCGGCGCGGGGGAGTCGTCCGGCCGCGGTGTCTCGAAGCGTCCGAGCAGCGCGACGAGCCCGAGGGTGACGAGCCCCAGGACGAGCCACCACACCGGGCGCGTCGCCCACCAGGCCGCCGACAGCGGTCGCACCCCGAGCCCCGGTCCACCCGTGAGCCACGCCAGTCCGATGACGAGCACCATCGCGGTCAGGTGCCACAGGTAGATCGTCATGATCCGAGAGCTGACGAGCACGGTCACCGCCCACGGTCGGGGTCGGCGCATCCAGCGGGTGATGAGCGGTTCGACCGCCAGGACGAGCCCGGCCTGGAGCATCCCGAGGGTCGCGAGGGTGAAGCGGGTCGGGTAGGAGTTGTTCACGACCTCCCCGTCGATGCCGATCATCGACACGGGGTACGGGCCCGCCCAGACGAGGAGCACCGTGCCGAGCGCACCGACGGCGGTGAGGCCGAGACGGCGGGTGGTCCCCTCGAGTCGCCCGTCGAGCCAGGCGTAGCCGAGCTGGTGGACCGTCCCCCAGACGACGAGGTAGTTGGCGAAGCCGACGAGGAGCGTGTCGGTGCCGAGGCTCACGAGGTCGATGAGCCCACCCAGGACGAGCCCGCCGACGACCGAGGCCCAGCCGAGGCGCTCCCACAGCCACAGGGTCCCGGGTGCCACCGAGCACACGACGACGTATGCCGCGAGGAACCACGTCGGGACGAGCGCCACCTGGGATGCCGTGCGCAGCGTGCCGCCTGGCACCCCGGCGGCGAAGGCGACCGAGGTGGCGACGAGCCAGGCCAGCAGGAGCGGGACGACCGGCGTGAGGAGGCGCCGGAGCCTCCCGCGGAGCCAGCCGGCATACGTCCGGCCCCGGACGCGCGCGGAGCGCCACGACAGCGCGTTCGCGTACCCGCCGACGAGGAAGAACAGGGGCATGACCTGGAAGACCCAGGTGAGCGGGTGCGTCCAGGACGCGAGGGCCAGCAGGTTCCCGGTGAGGAGCTCGCCGTCGCGCACCGTGACGGCGGCGAGCAGCCAGTGCCCGAGGACGACGACGAGGATGGCCGCGACGCGGATGAGGTCGACGGCCCGGTTGCGCGTCGCCGGGGTGGAGGCGGCGAGGTCGCGGACACCGGCAAGGTCCATGCACCCAGCGTCCCGCGGATCGTGGCGGCGCGCGTGAGTATCGGGATCCATCGACGGGTGGAGACGGGGGCGTGGGGACCCTGCGGTCGGCCCGTGTCCGGATGCCGGGCGCGGTGGACCGACGACAAGGACGAGACGGATCGTCGCGTGTCGTGCTCAGGGGTCTCGCAGCGGGACGCTCCTTGTCGTCGGTTCGCGAGTCGGCGCATGCCTGAGATGGTCGCCGGTTCCTGTCGTCGGACCTGACCGACGCCGGAAACGAGGGTGCGAAGACCCGGTCACGTGCCCTGGAATGGGCCCATGACCCCTGACGAGCTCCTCGCGCAGTTCCACGCCCAGGTGCGCCTCGCCGACCGCGACGCCGCACCGGGCTTCGTCGTCGACCGGGACGGCCCGGTGCACCGGACCTACCCGCCCGACCCGGCGGGGCACGGGGCGATGGTCGAGTGCCCCGAGGGCCTCGGCGACGACCCGGAGCGCTGGGTCGCCCGGCAGGTCGAGTTCTTCGGCAGCCGGGGCCAGCGGGTCGAGTGGAAGACCTACGACTACGACGAGCCCCTCGACCTCCCGGAGCGGCTCGACCGCGCGGGGTTCGTGCCGGAGGACGACGAGGTCGTGCTCCTGGGCCGGTGCGAGGACCTCGTGCACGACGTGACGCTCCCCGACGGCGTCCGCCTCCGCGACATCGAGACCGACGATGACTGGGAGCGTGTCCGCACGATGGTGGACGCGGTCTGGGGGACCGACTCCTCGTGGGTGAACGACAGCCTGCGGGCCGAGCAGCGCTCCCGCCCCGACCTCATCACGGCCACCGTGGCCGAGGAGGTCGCGACCGGCGACGTCCTGTCGTATGCCGTGCTCCGCGTCACCGAGGGCACGCAGTTCTGTGGTCTCTGGGGCGGGTCGACGCTGCCGGAGTGGCGCCGACGCGGGCTGTACCGCGCGCTCGTCAGCCACCGGGCCCGGACGGCCCTCGAGCGGGGCTTCCCCATCGCCAGGGTGGACACCAGCCCCATGTCGCGACCCATCCTCGTGGCGCTCGGGATGCACGCCGTGTGCGGCACCCGACCGTGGATCCTCGACCCCTCGGACCCCGGCGCCGTGACCACCTGAGCGACGGCCACCGATGGGTGCGGACACACCCTTGTGTCACCTCCCGGCATCCGTGGAAGGATCGGTGCGTACGGGACACCCCAACGCTCACGAGGAGACCCATCGTGCCCATCGCAACGCCCGAGGTCTACGCCGACATGCTGGACCGAGCCAAGGCCGGCTCGTTCGCGTACCCCGCCATCAACATCACGTCCAGCCAGACCGTGACGGCAGCCATCCGTGGCTTCGCCGAGGCCGGGTCCGACGGCATCATCCAGGTCTCCACGGGCGGCGCCGAGTACGCCTCCGGGTCCACCGTCAAGGACATGGTGACCGGCTCCCTCGCGCTCGCGGCATACGCGCAGGAGGTGGCGAGGAACTACCCCGTCAACATCGCGCTGCACACCGACCACTGCCCCAAGGGCAAGCTCGACGGCTTCGTGCGCCCGCTCATCGCGGCCTCGACCGAGCGCGTCAAGGCGGGTGGCCTCCCCATCTTCCAGAGCCAAATGTGGGACGGCTCGGCGGTGCCGCTGGAGGAGAACCTCCAGATCGCCGAGGAGCTCCTCGCCCTCACCGCGGCCGCCAACATCATCCTCGAGGTGGAGATCGGCGTCGTCGGCGGCGAGGAGGACGGCGTGGCCAACGAGATCAACGAGCAGCTGTACACCACCCCGGACGACGCCCTGAGGACCGTGGCCGCCCTCGGGCTCGGGGACCGCGGCCGCTACATGGCGGCGCTCACCTTCGGCAACGTGCACGGCGTCTACAAGCCCGGCAACGTCAAGCTGCGCCCCGAGATCCTCAAGGAGTGCCAGGACGCCATCGTCGCCGAGCACGGCGAGAAGGCCGGGCAGAAGCCCCTCGACCTCGTCTTCCACGGCGGCTCGGGCTCCCTTCCCGAGGAGATCTCCGCGGCCGTCGACTACGGCGTCGTCAAGATGAACGTCGACACCGACACCCAGTACGCCTTCACCCGCCCGGTCGCGGACTGGATGCTGCGCCACTACGACGGCGTCCTGAAGATCGACGGCGAGGTCGGCAACAAGAAGCAGTACGACCCCCGCGCCTGGGGCAAGGAGGCCGAGGCCGCGATGGCCGCCCGCGTCGTCGAGGCCTGCCAGAACCTCCGGTCGGCGGGCACCCACCAGGGCTGACGCCGTGAGCTCGGACCTGCTCGGCATCCCACCCACCCTCCTGCCCGACGACCCCGCGGCTCAACCGCTCGAGGACGGGGTGGCCGCCGACAGCGTGGCCGCGGCGCACCCGTCGTCCTCGCTCGCGTGGGCGGTGCTCGCCGAGGACGCGCTCGCGGACGACCGCTTCGTCGAGGCCTACGCCTACGCCCGCACCGGCTACCACCGCGGCCTCGACGCGCTGCGCCGGTCCGGCTGGCGGGGCCAGGGGCCGATCCCGTGGGAGCACCCGGCCAACCGGGGGTTCCTCCGTGCGCTCGCCGCCCTGTCCCGGGCAGCCGGGGCGATCGGCGAGGAGGACGAGCGGCACCGGTGCGCGGAGCTCCTCAGGGCGTCCAGCGCGACGGGGGCCCGCGAGCTCGGGCTCTGAGCGACGAGCGGGGTCGGAGCGGTGCCGGCAGCCGCAGTGGGATACGACGGCACATGCCGGAGGGCCCGGACGAAAGCCCGGGCCCTCCGCGCACAGCCGTGCCGGACCGCGTCGGGTTGACGAGCGCTTCCCTCTCGCCAAGAAACGCCCACCCCCGTGGGTCCCCTGCACTGTGACCGTGCCCCACCATCGTGCATCGCCCGGTGCGAAGATGGTCACTCAGGACCAGACCTCCGGGTGCCACTGGCAGCATCCGGCCACGTGGTCGCAGTGAGGGGAGAGGTGGGCACGTGGGCGACCCCACGGCATACGACGGCGGTGCGCTGCTCCTCCTCGAGGAGCAGCTGCGCCGCGAGATGAGCCGGCTCGAGGACCGGCGCCGCGAGCTCGACGCCTCCCGCCAGCTGCTCGAGCGGCTGACGAGCCGCGCACTGGGGGCCCACGAGCCGATCAGTGAGCCGCTCTCCGACGCGCTCGCGCCCTCCGTCGTGAGCCGTCTGCTCACCGAGACGAGCGGCCTGCTGCGCAACTTCGTGCTCACCATCGACGAGGGGCCGGCGTTCGACGAGGCGACGATGCGCGCCAACGAGGAGCGGATCCGGCGCGGCGACGCGCAGCGTGCGGTCTACCCCGCCAGTGCCCTGTCCACCCCGCAGGGACACCGCTGGATGAGCGGCTGGGCCGAGGCCGGTGAGGACCAGCGCATCCTGCCCGCCACGGACACCGAGTTCGCCGTGTTCGGGGACACCGCCGTCGTCGCCATGGCCGGGTGGGACGACCCGGCCCTCGGGTATGCCGTGATCCGCGACCCGCTGGTCGTGCGGCTCTACACGGCCTACTTCGACATCGCGTGGAAGCACGCGATCCCGGCACCGGCCGTCGGGCGGGACAGCACCGGTGACCCCAAGCTCGTCGAGCTGCTCGAGCTCGGGCTCAAGGACGAGGCCATCGCCCGCTACCTCGGCGTCAGCCTGCGCACCGTGCGCCGCCGGGTCGCGCACCTCATGGCGGTCAACGGCGTCGACACCCGGTTCCAGCTCGGCTGGGCGCTCGCGCGCGGGCGCCGCTGACGCCGGAGCAGCGGCGGCCGCGTGCCGTCGAACGCCCGGGAGCGTGCGGCATCCCGCGATAGGGTGCGGTGTACGAGGCCCCGGCGGCGTACCCCGCGAGGGGCCTTCGGCGCGTCGCGGCACCTCCGCCCGGCGCACGCGTGGAAGGAGCCGGGATGCCGGCGATCGTGCTGGTCGGGGCCCAGTGGGGCGACGAGGGCAAGGGCAAGGCCACCGACCTCATGGGTGGCGACGTGGACTACGTCGTCAAGTTCAACGGGGGCAACAACGCCGGGCACACGGTCGTCATCGAGGGCGAGGACGGCGCGCGCGAGAAGTACGCGCTCCACCTCCTGCCCTCCGGCATCCTCACCCCGTCGGTGACTCCCGTCATCGGCAACGGCGTCGTCGTCGACCTCGAGGTCCTCTTCCAGGAGATCGACGGGCTCGAGGCGCGGGGGGTCGACACGTCGAGGCTCGTCGTGTCCGCGAGCGCGCACGTCATCCCGCCCTACAACCGCACGCTCGACAAGGTCACCGAGCGGTTCCTCGGGGCGCGCCGGATCGGCACGACGGGGCGGGGGATCGGGCCGACCTACGCCGACAAGATGAACCGGGTCGGCATCCGGGTGCAGGACCTCTTCGACGAGGGCATCCTGCGGCAGAAGGTCGAGGCCGCCCTGTCGTTGAAGAACCAGGTGCTCGTCAAGATCTACAACACCCGGGCGGTGGAGGTCGACGGCGTCGTCGAGGAGCTGCTGGGGTATGCCGAGCGGCTGCGACCGATGGTCGCCGACACCTCGCTCGTGCTCGAGCAGGCGCTGGATGCCGGGGCGAACGTCCTGCTCGAGGCCGGCCAGGCGACCCTGCTCGACGTCGACCACGGAACCTACCCGTTCGTGACGTCGTCGTCGGCGACGGCCGGCGGGGCGTGCACGGGCTCCGGCATCCCGCCGATGCGCGTCTCGCGGGTCATCGCGATCCTCAAGGCGTACACGACGCGGGTCGGGGAGGGGCCGTTCCCCACGGAGCTGTTCGACGACGACGGCGAGACGCTGCGCAAGGTCGGCGTGGAGTACGGCACGACGACCGGGCGGCCGCGCCGGTGCGGCTGGATGGACACCGTCATCGGGCGCTACGCCAACCGGGTCAACGGCGTCACGGACTTCGTCATCACCAAGCTCGACGTGCTCACCGGGTTCGAGACGGTGCCCGTGTGCGTGGCCTACGAGGTCGACGGCGTGCGCCACGACGAGATGCCGGTCAACCAGAGCGACTTCCACCACGCGAAGCCCGTCTACGAGATGCTCGAGGGCTGGTGGGAGGACATCTCGGGGTGCCGGACGTTCGAGGAGCTTCCGACGGCGGCGCAGGCGTACGTGCTGCGCGTCGAGGAGCTCGTCGGCGCGAGGGTCTCGGCGATCGGCGTCGGTCCGGGGCGGCACGAGATCATCCAGCGCCACCCCCTCCTGGACTGACGGACGCACCGCGCCACGCAACCCCCTGGGCCCCGCCCGCCAGGCGTCGACCCGCCCCAGCCCCCACCCGCCCGTCTCGGGTATGGGTGGGTCAGAAGTGGGTGGTGACCGGGGTGCCGACGGGTGCGAAGTCGTAGACCCACTTGGCCACGCCGACCGGCAGGTTGATGCACCCGTGCGAGCCGGAGTACCCGAACGACGAGCGCCACGGAGCGCCGTGCAGGGCGAACCCGCGGTGGAAGTACGAGATCCACGGCACGTCGGGGGTCTCGTACCTGCTGCCGTCGGCGTTGCTGCCGCGCATCGTCTGCGAGGAGTACTTGAGGTAGACGTGGAAGGTGCCGACCACGGTGGGCTTCTTGGCGGAGCCGTTGACCATCTTCACCGGGCCGTGCACGCGCTTGGCGCCGATGTATGCCGTCATCGTGTGCTTGCTGAGGTTGACGTCGACCCACCTCTCGCCGGGGGCAGCGGGGTAGGCGAGGCGCTCCGCGCCGGCGGCCACCTGGCGACTGGTCCACGTGGCCGGGACCTTCGTGTACGTGAACCTGCCGGTGTAGCCCTTGCCTGCGCCCAGCGCCTTCGTGGCGGCCTCGGCGACGGCGGCACCGTTGGTCACCCTCGCGCCGTCGCGGGCCTCGGTGACGACGGCCCGCACCGCGCCTGTCGCGCTGACGTTGCGCACCCCGGCCCGTGGCTCGCTGTTGGCGTCCTCGACGACCGAGTCGACCCAGGCCTTGACCTTCGCGGCCTTCACCGTGGGGCTGCCCAGCTCGCCGTCGACGGTGGGGATGCTGATCCAGGACGCCTTGCGGGCCTTCGACGCGGCGTGCTCCTCGTCGCCGTCGTCGACCCTCACCGGCGTGGCGACCAGGGCGTTGGCCCGGGCGGCGACGGCCTCCGCCTCCTGCGTCGTGACGGTCGGCACGGCATCGACGAAGGTCACCGTGGTCGTCGTCGACGAGAGGTCACGGGCGGCGGCCGCCACGACGTCGTGGAAGGTCGCCTTCGACACCGTGTGGCCGGTCACCGCCGGCACGACGACGAACGACTTCCTGCTCGGTGCCAGCTCGACGCGCGCGTCCTTGCCGGCCTTGCCCACGGTGCGCACGAGCTCGGACACCACCGCGGCGGTCGCCGCCGGGTCGGTCTTCGGCACGGCCTGGACCTCGCGGGACGACACCAGCGACGTGGCGTAGGACGACCAGGACTCGTTGGCGGCGAACACGGCGCCGACCGTCGCGTCCACGTCCACCGTGTAGCCGAGGTCGTCGAGGTGCGCGGTGCGGTGGACCCCACCGGTGTCCAGCGTGACAGTGACGTCGGCGGCACGCTTCGCCACGAGGTCCGCCACCTCCTGGCGCGACATCCCCGCGACCGAGACACCGCCCAGCGTGCTCCCGGGCAGGGCACGGTCCTGGTAGTGCGTGGCGTATGCCGCGCCGGCGCCGCCGACCAGGACGGGAACCGCGACGGCGGCAGTGAGCAGCACCGTGGTGCGTGTGGTGCGTGACGCCATGAAACGGTCTGCCTCTCGAGGATCCGGGCATCGACTCGTCCGCGCCCGCATCGATGATGAGGCACGCGAGCACCCCTCGAACCCCGATAACAGTCGCTCGGGCGGCAACTGTGAGCAGGATCACATGGCCGATCGGCCCCTTGCAGGCCCGCGCGACGTATGGTTCGCGGTCGGCGAGACCAGGACCCCTCGGCGTCAGCCCGGGCGGAGGACGTGCATCCGGTGGGCCGCGCGCGTCAGCACGACGTAGAGCACCCGGATCCCGCCCGGGGACTCCTCGGCGATCGCCACGGGGTCCACGACGACCGTCGCGTCCCACTCCAGGCCCTTGGCCGAGAGGGGGTCAAGGACCTGAACCCGCCCGTCGCCGGCGTCCTGGAGGGCGGCCAGCCGGTCGTCCCAGCGCCGGGCGGTGATGACCGCGATGGACCCCTCGACCTCACCGAGGAGCTGGTCCACGGCATCCGTGGCAGCCTCGCCGATCGAGCCGCCGACCACCCGGTCGACCGGCTCGACCCCGGTCTCGCGCACGGCATCCGGGATGTCGGCGTCAGGGACGAGCGGGAGGATGACGTCGCGGGCGTAGTCGAAGATCTCCCGCGCGTTGCGGTAGTTCGTGTCCATGTGGAAGCCCCGCCGCTCCTGGCCGGCGAACGCCTCGTCGCGTGCCCGCCCCGCCTCGGCCAGGTCGGACCACGAGGCCTGCGCCGCGTCGCCGACAACCGTCCAGGATGCCGCCCGGCCACGACGCGCGAGCATCCGCCACTGCATCGGCGAGAGGTCCTGGGCCTCGTCGACGAGCACGTGGGCGTACCCCGACGGCCGGTCGATGCGACCCACGAGGAGCCGCTCGCGCGTGTCGGTGGGCGTCACGATGCCGATCGACGGGTCGTCGACGACGCGCCGGTCGACCCCCGCGCGGACGTCGACGACACCCCACGACGAGAGGTCGTCGAGCTCCTCGATGTCGTAGAAGCCGATGTCCTCGCGCTCGGCGGCCTGCACGGGTCCGAGCCGGGCGACGAGGTCGTCGACGAGGGCCGCGTCCGACACCGACCAGGTGCCGAGCTCGAGGGCCTCGCGGTAGGAGTAGGCGATGGCCGCACCCTCCTCGTGGTCGAGCACCCCGCGCGACACGGCATACACGTGGTCGGTGTCGGCGAGGGTGAGCAGCAGCTCCCGGGGGTCGACCTGCCGCCACCACGAGGCCATGAACTCGTCGACGTCCCGTGACGAGTCGAACGCGTCGAGGAAGACGTCGCGCTCGCCCTGGCGCACCGAGCGCCAGGCGGCCTCCCCGAGGGCCGTGCGCGCGGCATCCGTCGCGAGGTTGTGCTGGTGCCCGCGGAGCACCTCCGACCGGACCCGCCGCAGCGCGTGCTCGTCGAGGCGCACGGCGTGCCCGGCGACGAACGCCCGGAAGACCGACGGCGAGCCCTCCGGCGGCCGTGACGCGACCCGCGACAGGAGCCGCCGGATGCCGAGCGACCCCTTGATGGCGGCGACCTCAGGCGGGTCGAGACGTGTCGCGGTCATGCCGTCGACGAGGTCGCCGAGCGCGCGCAGCGCGACCGACTCCTCACCGAGGCTGGGGAGCACCCGCTCGATGTATGCCGTGTACGCGGCCGACGGCCCGACGACGAGGATGCCGCCGTTCTCGAAGCGACGCCGTTCCGAGTAGAGCAGGTATGCCGCCCGGTGCAGCGCGACGACCGTCTTGCCCGTGCCGGGCCCCCCGGTGATCTCGGTGACGCCGCGGGAGGGGGCCCGGATGGCCTCGTCCTGGTGCCGCTGGATCGTCGCGACGATGTCGCGCATCTGGCGGCCGCGGCTGCGCGTGAGGGCCGCGATCAGCGCGCCGTCGCCGACCACGACGATGTCGTCGGGCGCCTCCGGCACCATGAGGTCGTCCTCGACGCCGACGACGGTCGCGCCCTTGCACCGCAGCACCCGGCGCCGGAGCACCCCCATGGGGTCGACCGGGGTGGCCCGGTAGAACGCGGACGCCGCCGGGGCGCGCCAGTCGACGACGAGAGGCTCGTAGTCGTCGTCGCGCACGCCGAGCCGGCCGATGTAGCGGACCTCGCGCTCGGCCGCCGACGTCTGCTCGTCGCCGAGGTCGAGGCGGCCGAACACGAGACCTTCGTACTGCTTCTCGATCATCGAGCGGCGGCGCGCGGCGGCGTAGACGAGGGCGTCGCGCTCGAAGAGCCCCGTCATCTCCTCGTCGCGAACGTCCCCGGTGCGGTCCGTGCGCCCCCGTGCCATGCCGTCGGCCTCGACGTCGGCGGCCCGCAGGCTCGCCTTCTCGAGCTCGGCGTAGACCCGGTCGACGTGGGACTGCTCGCGCGCGATCTCACCGGCGACGTCGGGTGCGGCCTCGGGCAGGCCCGGGTGCGGGGCGGTCACGGAGCGGGTTCTCCTCGATGGGTCGGCGCAGGTCACGGAACTCACCAGTCTAATCCCGCCCCACGGGTCGCCCACGCACGTCCGCTCCTCGGGCGAGGAGGAGTGCGGATGCCGGACTCACCCTTTCCGCGGACCCCACCGCCCTAGATTGGGCCTGTGAAGGTACTCGTCGTCGGGTCAGGGGCCCGCGAGCACGCCATCGTCCGTTCCATCGCCCGCGACCCGTCGGTCGAGGAGGTCGTCGCCGCACCGGGGAACCCCGGCATCGCGGAGCTCGCGACGTGCGTGCCGCTCGCCGGCGGCGTGACCGACTCGGCGGGGGTCGTCGCCCTCGCCGGAGAGGTCGCCGCGGACCTCGTCGTCATCGGCCCGGAGGCCCCCCTCGTGGCGGGCGTCGCGGATGCCGTGCGCGCGGCCGGCATCCCGTGCTTCGGTCCGTCCGCGGAGGCAGCCCGGCTGGAGGGGAGCAAGGCCTTCGCCAAGGAGGTCATGTCCGCGGCCGAGGTGCCGACCGGGCTCGCGCACGTGTGCACGACCCTCGAGGAGGTGGAGGCGGCGCTCGACGCGTTCGGCGCACCCCACGTCGTCAAGGACGACGGGCTGGCCGCCGGCAAGGGAGTCGTCGTGACGGACGACCGGGCGCAGGCCCTCGAGCACGCCCGCGCCTGCCTCGCCAAGCCCGACGGCGCGGTCGTCGTCGAGGAGTTCCTCTCGGGCCCCGAGGTGTCGCTGTTCTGCCTGTGCGACGGGACGACGGTCGTGCCCCTCAGCCCGGCCCAGGACTTCAAGCGGGTGCGCGACGACGACGAGGGTCCCAACACCGGGGGCATGGGGGCCTACAGCCCGCTCGACTGGGCCCCCGAGGACCTCGCCGACGACGTCGTCCGGCGGGTCGCCCAGCCCGTCGTCGACGAGATGCACCGCCGGGGGACACCCTTCGTGGGCGTCCTCTACGTCGGGCTCGCCCTGACCTCACGGGGCCCGCGGGTCATCGAGTTCAACGCGCGCTTCGGCGACCCCGAGACCCAGGTGGTGCTGGCGCGCCTGCGATCGCCGCTCGGGAGCCTGCTGCTCGGGGCCGCAACGGGCCACCTGGAGAACGTCCCGCCGTTGCGCTGGTCCGACGAGCACGCGGTGGCGGTCGTCGTCGCCGCCGAGGGCTACCCCGCGACCCCTCGCACGGGTGACCCGGTCACCGGCGCCGACGACGTCGTCGGTGCGCCCACGGCATACGTGCTGCATGCCGGCACCGCCCGCGACGCCGAGGGGACGCTGGTCTCGGCGGGTGGGCGGGTGCTGTCGGTGGTCGCGACGGGCGCCACCCTCGCGGAGGCCAGGGAGCGGGTGTACGCCGCAGTGGCCGGCATCGGCCTGCGAGGCTCGCACCACCGCACCGACATCGCGCTCCGGGCCGAGCGCGGAGAGGTCCTGGCGGGGCGGACCGTCTGACGCACGCGCCACCCGTGGGGCCCGGTGCCGCGCTGCTCCTGGGCAGCCGGCCCGAGGCACTCGACCTCGTGTGGCTCGCGCCTAGCTCATCCTGCGGGTCCCCTCGGGCAGCCCGCCTCCCGCCTGCACGTCCTCGACGAGCCGGGCCAGCGCGGTGAGTGCGACGTTCTGGCTCCACGGGCCGTAGGACACGCGGGCGACCCCGAGGCGCTGGAGGGTCTCGAGGGGAAGTGACCCCGGCGCCCCGAGGACGTTGACCTTCTGCGGCCCGAGGGCCTCGACGAGCGCCGACACGGTCGGCTCGTCGAGCCTGCCCGGCACGAAGAAGGTCGAGGCCCCGGCGTCGAGGTAGGCACGGCCACGCTCGATGGCGTCGGCGAGCACGGCAGCGGGGTCCTTGTCGGCGGCCCGGAGGAACGCGTCGGTGCGGGCGTTGAGGACGAACGGGACACCCGCGCGCTCGCCCGCGGCGACGGCAGCCTCGACGGCGCGGACCGCGTCCGGCAGCGGCTTCAGCCGGTCCTCGAGGTTCGCCCCGACGATGCCGGCGTCGATGGCCATGCTGATCGTGCCCCCGGGGTCGCCGTATCCGGCCTCGAGGTCCGCCGTCACGGGCAGGTCGACCGCCGCCGCGATGCGGCCCGCCGCCTCGACCATGAGGTCGCGCGGGATGTGCTCCCCGTCGGGGTAGCCGTAGGACGCCGCGATGGAGTGGCTCGCCGTGGCGATGGCGGTGGTCCCCGGGCTGTCCGCGACGACGCGGGCCGAGATGACGTCCCAGACGTTGACGAGGAGGAGCAGCTCGGGGTCGGTGTGGAGCCGCTGGAGCTCGCGGGCCTTCCCGACGGTGGGCGTGTCGACGGTGCTCATCGCCCGAACGTACCCGCTCAGCGCGGGCCCGAGGTGGTCCGGGATCGACCCGCTGCGACCGCAGCGAGGAGCGCCATGCCCGCAGCCACCGCCATGAGGGAGGCGAAGGCCGCACCGTCGATCGAGGCCCCCTGCAGCGCGACGACGGCTCCGACGAGCCCCGTCTGGAGGGCGACACCCGTGGAGTTCGCGAGTCCCTGGGCGGCACTGACCCGGCCCTGCTCGGCGGGCGGTGCGAGGGCCAGCAGCTCGGTCGAGATGGTCGGGGACACGATGCCCATCCCGAGCGCGGCGACGGCCCAGCCCGCCATGCCGGTGACGAGGCCCACCGCGTCGACCGCGAGCAGCACCGGGCCCAGCGAGCCGACCGCGATCAGTGCCGCGCCCGCGCGCATGCGGGCGGGCGCGCTGACGTCGCGCTGGACACGGTGCGCGCTGTTGAGCCAGGAGCCGAGTGCCCAGAGGGTGCCGGCCACCGAGAGCGAGACGCCCGCGAGGGCCGTGGACGCCCCCCGGACCTGGACGAGCATGAGCGGGATGACGCCGCCGACCCCGGTGAACGCGGCCGCGACGAGCAGGCGGACAGCAACCACCGTGGGGATGCCGCGCGCCAGCCGGGTCGTGCCGTGCGGCAGGGCCCGCACCGCCCCGACCAGCACGAGGGCCACCCCGGTGCCGATGACGAGCGCGCCGGTCGTCCGGGTGGCCGCGGTGGCGAGGAGCGGGGCGGAGAACGTCGTCACGGCGAGACCCGCGGCGAGGAGGAGTGCGGCGGCGACCCGGCGTCGTCCGGATGCCGCGCCGGCGGCATCCGTCGTCGTCGCACCCCCGGCGTGCGTGCGGCCCAACGCCGGGCGCAGCACCACGAGGGCCACCGGCGCGACGAGCAGCGGCGCGACGAACACCGCTCGCCAGCCGGCCAGGGCGTCGAGGGCTCCCGCGACGCTCGGCCCGAGGAGCGAGGGCAGGATCCAGGCCGCCGCGAACGAGGCGAAGACCTTGGCGCGCAGGTGCTCGGGGAGGGCCTGCGCGACGAGGACCATGAGCGCGGTGTCGATGAGGGCCTCGGCCGCGCCGGACGCCGCGCGACCCACGACGAACACCGTCATCGTGGGGGCCAGCGCTGACACCGCCTGGGCCAGCACGAAGGAGGCCATGCCCCAGAGCAGCACGGGGCGGGGGCCGACCCGGTCGGTCCAGCCGCCCGACCAGGCCATGGCGACGGTGAAGGTCACGAGCGTGGCGCCGGTCGACGCCCCGAACAGGGCCCAGCCGTCGAGCTCGCGCACGACCGTCGGGAGGATCGTCATGACGGCGCGGTTCTCGAACGCCGCGAGGGTCACCAGGGCGACGACGCCCACGACGACCGGCAGGTTCGCTCGGTCGAGGAGGCGGACGGGGGCGGTGGCCCGGGCCGCGGAGAGGTCGGCGTCGGGGCGCGCCGCCGTTTCCGAGGCGTCGTCCCCGCTCGTGGGCGTCGGCGAGCCGTCACGGCGCGTGGGCGATGTCGTCCCCGAGGTCGTCATGGTGCCATCCTGAGACCTCTAGTGCACTTGAGGTCAAGTCAACTACCGTCGGGTCGTGGACCGCCGGGACCTGCTCACCATCGGCGAGGTGGCCCATCGCTCGGGTGTCTCGGTGGCTGCGGTGCGCTTCTACGAGGAGCGGGGCCTCGTGTCGTCGCTGCGCACGGCCGGGAACCAGCGGCGGTTCGAGCGGCACAGCCTGAGGCGGATCGCCGTCGTGCGCGCGGGTCAGCGGTTCGGGCTGACGCTGGCCGAGGTGGCGGACGCGCTGGCGACCCTGCCGGGCGACCGGCCGCCGACCAAGCGGGACTGGATCCGGATGTCCCGACGGTGGCACGGCCTGCTGACCGCACGCATCGAGGCGATGACCAAGGTCCGTGACGACCTCGCGTCGTGCATCGGGTGCGGCTGCCTGTCGCTCCGGTCGTGCCCGCTCTACAACCACGACGACGAGCTGGCCGCCGAGGGGCCGGGGCCGCGACGCCTGCCGCCGGCCGCCCGCGACTGAACCTCAGGGGCTGACCGCCGGAGGCGGACCACCCGGACGCGACCGCCGGACGCGACCGCCGGACGCGACGGCCGGACGCGACGGCCGGACGCGACGGCCGGGTCGCCGGTCGGCTGGGACAATCTGCGCATGGCCGACGCCCCCGCGACACCCGCGACCTCCGCGCCCTTTGACCTCCCGGGCTACGCTCACGTCTACTCGGGCAAGGTGCGCGACCTCTACGCCCCACTCGACCCGACCACCGGTGGAGCCCGCGAGGACCGGCTCCTGCTCGTGGCCTCCGACCGCATCTCGGCCTACGACTTCGTCCTCGACACGCCGATCCCTGACAAGGGCGAGGTGCTGACGCGCCTGTCGCTGTGGTGGTTCACCCAGCTCGAGGACCTCGTGCCCAACCACGTCGTGAGCGCCGACGTGCCGGATGCCGTGCGGGGCCGCGCCGTGCTCGTCGAGCGGCTGGAGATGCTCCCCGTCGAGTGCGTCGCCCGTGCGTACCTCACGGGCGGTGGCCTCGGCGAGTACGTCGCGACCGGCGCCGTGAGCGGCATCCGGCTCCCACCCGGTCTCGTCGACGGGGACCGTCTGCCGGAGCCGATCTTCACCCCCTCGACGAAGGCGCCCGTGGGCCAGCACGACGAGCCGATCCCGTATGCCGTCGTCGAGGCCCAGCTCGGGGCCGGCCTCGCCTCCCGGGTGCGCGACCTCACGGTGGCCATCCTCGCCCGCGGGAACGAGGTCGCCGCGGCGCGGGGCATCCTGCTCGCCGACACCAAGGTGGAGTTCGGGCTGCGCGGGGACGAGGTCGTGCTGGCCGACGAGGTGCTCACCCCGGACTCGTCGCGCTTCTGGCCGGCGGACCAGTGGGAGCCGGGCCACCCGCAGCCGAGCTTCGACAAGCAGTACGTCCGCGACTGGCTGACCTCCTCGGCTTCCGGGTGGTCCAGGTCGTCAGGCGAGGCGCCACCGCCGCTGCCCCAGGACGTCGTCGAGCAGACCCGGGCGAAGTACGTCGAGGCCTACGAGCGGCTCACCGGCGAGTCCTTCTGACCGGCTCGGTCCGCCCCACCGAGGAGGGCGACGACCCGCCTCGTCCCGCGACGTCCTGGAGCTCCCTTCGCACGAGATCCGCCCACCGGGCCATCGCCGCGTCGGCGGCGGCCCGGTCGCCGGTCACCGCGACCTCGAAGAGGAGGCCGCGAGCCATGGCCAGGGACTGGAGGGCCAGCGTGGCCGCGACTGGGGGCGGCGCCCCCAGCCCGGCATACGACTCCCGGAGGGCGTCGGTCCACCCGGTGCGCAGCCACTGGCGGAGCCCGTCGGCGTGCGGCTGGCCGCGCATCGCGTGGCTGGAGAGCTCGAAGAAGAGGGGCGCGAAGACCTCGGCACGGTCGGCGACCCGGGTCCAGAACGCCGCACCGGCCTCGAACGGGTCGGCGTGCGACTCGGCGAGCTCGAGGAGTGCCGCGTGCTCGGACTGCTCGACCGCCTCGACCACCGCTCCGAGGAGCCCCTCGCGAGAACCGAAGTGGTAGTTGAGCATTCGGTGGCTCGTTCCGATGCCGGCCGCGAGGGTGCGGAGGCTCGTGTCGCCGACCCCGTGCTCGGCGAACCAGGCGACCGCACGGCCGAGGAGCTCCTCGCGCGGACCCGGCGCCTGGCCGGGTCGGGGTCCGGGTGGGAGGTCGGGTGCCCGCGCGGGCCCCGTGGTGGGCTCCGCCACCACTGGTGGCCCCTCAGGCACGGGTGCGCGCGGTGGCGTCGAGGGCCTCGGCCTCGCGCTCGACGTAGCTTTGGGCCTTCCGTCCGATGAGGAGCCGCATGAGCGGTGCCAGGGGGCCGGACCAGTCGATCCCGAGCTCGATCGTCGTGGCGCCGTCCGGCCCCGGCCGCAGCTCGTGCGTGCCGACCGAGAGGATGCCGGGCTTCGCGGACTCCCACGTGAACGACCGGCCCTCGTCGATCGCGGTGATCGTCCACACCGCGCGCGGGAGGCCCGGCTGCTCGACGGTGTACGCGGCGCCCACCTCGTCGGGGCGTTCGGGGTCGAGCGGGGTGACGGCGTCCACCGTCGGGAGCCAGTCGCCCCAGCGCCGCACGTCGGACATGGCCTCCCAGAGGCGGTCAGTCGGGGCCAGGGACTCTCGGGTCACGGTGATCATGTACCAAATGGTACATCGATGCTCCTCGCCTGCCCAGACCCTCGCGAACTTTCTCGCCCGATCAGGGAACCTTCAGGTGCGCATGGGTTACGAACCCCGGCGACCCTGAAGGTTCCCGCATCGGGCGAGAAAGCTGAGGCGGCGGGTCGGGGGCTCGGGTCGGGCGGCGCGGCGCCCGGTGCGGTGCCCCGGTAGCCTTGGCCCACGGCATCCGCCCCGCGTCGCACCACCGGGAGACCACGCACATGGCCTCGTCGCACGAGCTCGTGCTGACCACCGTCCCGGGCGGGAACGCCCTCTCCCCCTTCCGGGCGGCCGCCCTCCTCGCCAGGCTCCAGCGGGTCGCCCCGGCGCTCACCGCGGTCAGCGCGCGGCACGTCCACTGGGTGGCGAGCGAGGCCGCCCTCGACGAGGCCACGTCGGCCACGGTCACCCGGCTGCTCGCCTACGGAGAGCCGTATGCCGGTGACGCCCCGGGCGCGCACGTCGCCCTCGTCGTCGTCGCACCTCGGCTGGGGACCCTGTCCCCGTGGGCGTCCAAGGCGACCGACATCGCGCACAACTGCGGGGTGGACGTCCGGCGCGTCGAGCGGGTCACCGAGTACCACCTCGCCGCCGAGGAGCCGCTGACCGAGGAGCAGTGGGTGGCCTGCGCCGACCTGCTGCACGACCGGATGACCCAGGCGGCCCTCCCCACCCGCGCCGACGCCGCCGCGCTGTTCGACGAGCGCGAGGCCGAGCCGATGGAGCACGTCGACGTGCTGGGCCGCGGGCGGGACGCGATCGAGGAGGCGGACACGGCATACGGGCTCGCCCTGTCCGACGACGAGGTCGACTACCTCGTCGAGGCGTTCACGGGACTGCGGCGCAACCCCACCGACGTCGAGCTGATGATGTTCGCGCAGGCCAACTCCGAGCACTGCCGGCACAAGATCTTCAACGCCGACTTCGTCGTCGACGGGGAGGTGCAGCCGCGGTCGCTGTTCGGGATGATCCGGCACACCGAGGAGGTCGCGGGCGAGGGAACGGTCGTCGCGTACACGGACAACGCCTCCGTCATGGTCGGCGGGCGGCGCGTCCGGTGGCTGCCGGAGTCGGCCGACGGGCCAAGCCGCTACGCCGGCCGCGAGGACGACGTGCACGTGCTCATGAAGGTCGAGACGCACAACCACCCGACCGCGATCTCGCCGTTCCCCGGTGCGGCCACGGGCGCGGGTGGGGAGATCCGTGACGAGGGGGCGACCGGGCGCGGCTCGCAGCCCAAGGCCGGGCTCACCGGGTTCGCCGTGTCCAACCTCCACCTGCCCGGGCTCGACGAGCCGTGGGAGGTCGACCCCTACGGCGCGCCCGCGCACCTGGCCAGCCCGGTCGAGATCATGGTCGAGGGGCCGATCGGGGCGGCGGCGTTCAACAACGAGTTCGGGCGACCGGGGCTCGGCGGCTTCTTCCGGGTCTACGAGCAGACCGTCGACGGCGTGCGTCGGGGGTTCCACAAGCCGATCATGAGCGCCGGGGGGCTGGGGACCATCGGCGCCGACATGACCGAGAAGGTCGTCTTCCCCGCCGGCACCCTGCTCGTCCAGATCGGTGGACCGGGCCTGCGGATCGGGATGGGCGGCGGGGCGGCGTCGTCGATGGCTGCCGGCGCGAACGCCGCGGAGCTCGACTTCGACTCCGTGCAGCGCGGCAACCCCGAGATCGAGCGACGCGCCCAGGAGGTCGTCAACCACTGTTGGAGCCTCGGGGCCGACAACCCCGTTCTCGCCATCCACGACGTCGGTGCCGGCGGGCTGTCGAACGCGTTCCCCGAGCTCGTCGACGGCGCCGGGCTGGGGGCGCGCTTCGACCTCGCCGCCGTCCCGGTCGAGGAGTCGGGGCTGGCGCCCAAGGAGGTGTGGTGCAACGAGTCGCAGGAGCGCTACGTCGTGGCCCTGGCGCCCGAGTCGCTCCCCCGCTTCACCGCCCTCTGCGAGCGGGAGCGCTGCCCGTGGGCCGTCGTCGGCGTCGCCCGGGACGACGGCCGCCTCGTGCTCGGCGACGGGCCCGACGACCGCGACGACGAGGACCGGGCCATCGACATGCCCATGGAGGTCCTCCTCGGCAAGCCGCCGCGGATGACGCGCGACGTCACCCGGGTGGTCCGGAGCGGTGGGGCCTTCGACCTCGCCACCGTGGACGTGAGGGATGCCGCGTATGCCGTGCTGCGTCACCCGACCGTCGCCTCCAAGCGGTTCCTCGTGACGATCGCCGACCGGACCGTCGGCGGGCTGACCCACCGCGACCAGATGGTGGGGCCGTGGCAGGTGCCGGTCGCCGACGTCGCGGTGACGCTGGCCGACCACGTCGGGCTCGCCGGGGAGGCCATGTCGACAGGTGAGCGGATGCCGCTCGCGGCGGTCGACGGGCCGGCATCCGGTCGGATGGCGGTCGGGGAGGCGCTGACGAACCTCCTGGCCGCGCCGCTGCCCGGGCCCGCCGGGCTGCGCGCGGTGAAGCTCTCGTGCAACTGGATGGCCGCGTGCGGGGAGGAGGGCGAGGACGCCGCGCTGTTCGACACCGTGTCCGCCGTGGCGATGGAGCTGTGCCCCGCGCTCGGGATCTCCGTGCCGGTGGGCAAGGACTCCCTGTCGATGCGGACGCGCTGGTCCGACCCCCGGTCGGGGGAGCCTCGGCAGGTGACGTCCCCGGTGTCCCTCGTCGTCACGGCATTCGCCTCGCTGCCCGACGTGCGCGGGACCCTGACGCCCCGGCTCCGCGACGGCTCCGCGCTGGTGCTCGTCGACCTCGGCGCGGGTCGCGACCGGCTCGGCGGGTCGGTGCTCGCCCAGGTGAGTGGGGAGTTCGGCGGCGAGGTCCCCGACCTCGACGACCCGCAGCGGCTGGTCTCGCTGGCAGCGGCGCTCGCGGACCTTCGGGCCGCCGGGCTCGTCACCGCGTTCCACGACCGGTCCGACGGCGGGTTGTGGGCTGCGGCCTGCGAAATGGCGTTCGCCGGTGCTACCGGTGTGGAGGTCGACGTCGACACTGTTGCAACCCTGTTCGCCGAGGAGCTCGGAGTCGTCCTCGGTGTCGACGCG
Organism: Ornithinibacter sp.; assembly: GCA_035703305.1. GTDB lineage: Bacteria > Actinomycetota > Actinomycetes > Actinomycetales > Dermatophilaceae > Fodinibacter. The sequence goes on from DASSYJ010000078.1 coordinate 23,424, forward strand.
GGGTCCGCCGACGAGGTGCTGGCCGTGCTCGCCGGACACGGCCTCGGAGAGCTCGCGAGCGTCGTCGGGGCGACGTCCACGGACCGGCGCGTGCGCGTGGCGGTGGCCGACGAGGTCGTCCTCGACGAACCCGTGCGCGACCTCGCGCAGACCTGGGACGAGGTGTCGTTCCGCATCGCGACGCTGCGCGACAACCCGGCCTGCGCGGAGGAGGAGCACGACGCAGTCGGCTCGGACGAGGACCCCGGGCTCGTCGTCGAGGCGACCTTCGACCCGCTCGACGACGTGGCGGCGCCCTACCTCTCGCTCGGGGTCCGGCCCAAGGTCGCGATCCTGCGCGAGCAGGGGGTCAACAGCCACGTCGAGACGGCATTCGCCTTCGACAGAGCGGGGTTCGACACGTACGACGTGCACATGACCGACCTCCAGGCGAGGCGCTTCGACCTCGCCGACGTCGTCGGCCTCGTCGCGTGCGGCGGCTTCTCCTACGGCGACACGCTCGGCGCCGGTGAGGGCTGGGCGCGCTCGGTGCTCTTCAACGAGGAGCTCACGCAGTCCTTCCACGACTTCTTCCACCGGGACGACACCTTCGGCCTCGGCATCTGCAACGGGTGCCAGATGTTCGCCGCCCTGGCCGACCTCATCCCGGGTGCCGAGGCGTGGCCCCGGTTCACCCGCAACAGGTCGGAGCAGTACGAAGCGCGGCTCACCCTCGTCGAGGTGCTCGACTCGCCGTCGGTCCTCACGGCGGGGATGGCGGGAAGCCGGATCCCGATCGCCGTCGCCCACGGGGAGGGCTTCGCCGACTTCTCCGCTCGGGGCGACTCGGGCACGGTCGCCCGGGTGGCGAGGTTCGTCGACCACCACGGCGAGCCGGCCACGGCATACCCGTTCAACCCCAACGGATCTCCCGGCGGGCTCACCGCGGTGACGACCCCCGACGGCCGCTTCACCGCGATGATGCCCCACCCCGAGCGGGTGGCCCGAAACGCGCAGATGTCATGGACCTCCGGGTCCGTCGAGGAGGAGAGCCCGTGGCTCCGGATGTTCCGGAACGCCCGCGTCTGGGTCGACTGACCGTCGCCTGACGGGCGCCGCGCGGTGGCGGTCCATTGCGCGGTATGCCGTGGCCTACCCCGCAGCGGTGGGCGCGGGGCCTGCCCGGTATGCCGTGGCCTACCGCGCGGTAGCCGCTGTCACCGCGACGAGTACCACGCGGTAGGAGCGGCCGTAGGCGGGGGGCTGCGCCACGGGTCCCGGAGCACAGCAGCCACCACCCGGCCGGTGTCCGGGTGATGATGTCCGTGTCCGGGACACCACGGCGGTCGGAGGCCCCATGCGAGTCGTCGTCGTGAACCACGTGTCGCTCGACGGCGTCATGCAGGGCCCGGGCCGGCCCGACGAGGACGAACGCGACGGGTTCCGGCACGGCGGCTGGGCCGAGGCGGGCAGCGGCCCGGCGCTGGCCGCCGCCATGGGCGACCGGATGGGCGAAGGCTTCTCCTGGCTGTTCGGCAGGCGCACCTACGACGACCTGCTCACCCACTGGAACGACGCCGGAGGGCCGTTCAAGGACTCGCTGAACCGGACCACCAAGTACGTGGCCTCCGCCGACCCCTCCGCACGCCTCCCCTGGCCAGGCTCCATCCTCGTGAGCGGCGACGTCCCGGCCGAGGTGGCCGCGCTCCGTGAGCAGCCGGGGGGCAACCTCGTGGTCATGGGCAGCGGCCGGTTGGTCCGCTCCCTCCTCCCGCACGGTCTCGTCGACGAGCTCCTGCTCTTCATCCATCCGGTGGTGCTCGGCTCGGGCACCCGGCTGTTCGGTGCCGACGGCGAGGCACACCGACTGCGGCTCGTGGACTCCGCCGCGACCGAGGCCGGTGTGCTCGTGGCGACGTACCAGCCGCACGTCGACCGGACCCGTGCCACCTGAGCGGGGAGCAGGCCGCCGGCCGCCGGCCCCCCGCCTCGAGCCCTCGCCGCCTCGCCGCCTCGCAGTGAGAGTTTCCCCGCAACCTCGCCCCGAGCGCAGCCCGGGTGAGCGATGATCCGTCCGGGCCGGACCGTGTCCGGCGCGGACGAGGGCGTCCTCGGGTGCGACGCCGGGACAGGAGCCGATCACGTGAGCAGCAGCCTCGGAGAACGTCGAGCCCTGGGTCTTCCGCCGGGCTTCCTCTTCGGCACCAGCACGGCGTCGTACCAGATCGAGGGTGCTGCGACCGAGGACGGCAAGGGCCCCAGCATCTGGGACACCTTCACGGCCGAGCCCGGTCGGGTCGTCGACGGCAGCAGCGGCGACATCGCGTGCGACCACTACCACCGGTGGCCCGAGGACGTGGAGCTGATGACGCGCCTCGGTGCCGACGGCTACCGCTTCTCCGTGGCGTGGCCCAGGATCCAGCCCACCGGCGGCGGCGCCGCCAACGAGGCGGGGCTGGCCTTCTACGACCGCCTCGTCGACGGCGTGCTCGAGGCCGGCATCCAGCCGATGGCGACGCTCTACCACTGGGACCTGCCGCAGGCGCTGGAGGATGCCGGGGGTTGGCTCAACCGCGACACCGCCCTCCGCTTCGGCGAGTACGCCGCGGTGGTGGCCGAGCGGCTCGGCGACCGCGTCACGCACTGGTGTCCGGTCAACGAACCCAACGTGACGACCCTGCTCGGCTACGCCCAGGAGGAGATGGCCCCGGCACGCGGGCTCACCTTCGGCGCGATCCCGGTGGCACACCACCTCCTCCTCGGGCACGGGCTCGCGGTGCAGGCGCTGCGAGCCGCCACCGGCGGCCAGGTGGGCACGGCGACCAACCACATCCCGGTGTGGCCGGCCACGCAGAGCGAGGAGGACGTGGCGGCGGCAGGGTTCGTCGACGCCCTGTGGAACCGGCTCTTCGCGGACCCGGTGCTCCTCGGTCGCTACCCGGAGCCGTTCGGCGACATGATGCCCGGCCCGGTGGCGGACGACCTGGCCCTCGTCGCCCAGCCGCTCGACTTCTACGGCGTCAACTACTACAACCCCGTCGCGGTACGGGCCGCCGACGCGAACTCGTCCCTCCCGTTCGAGTACAGCGCCATCACCGGCTACCCGACGACCGACTTCGGCTGGCCCGTCGTCCCAGCGGCGTTCACGGACCTCCTCGTCGAGCTGACGGCGCGCTATCCCGGCATCCCGCCGATCATCATCACCGAGAACGGGTGCTCCTACGGGATGGGACCGGACGCGTCGGGTGTGGTCGACGACCAGCCGCGGATCGACTACCTCGACGCCCACCTGCGCGCCGTCGCCGAGGCCGTCGACCAGGGCGTCGACGTGCGGGGCTACTACTGCTGGTCCCTCCTGGACAACTTCGAGTGGGCCCACGGGTTCACCCAGCGGTTCGGGCTCGTCCACGTCGACTTCGACACCCTCGTGCGCACGCCCAAGAGGTCCTTCGACTGGTACGCCGACGTCATCCGGGCCCACCACGCGGGCGACGCGTGAGCACCCCCGCCACGCCCCCCACACCCCCGCCGCCCGCCACGCCGGCCGCGTCGGTCGACCGCGCGCTCCGGGAGCCGACCGAGCCGGCCTCGCGGCTGTGGGTGCTGTGGCTGGTGGTGGCCAGCATCGGCCTGTGGTCCGGCTTCTTCGGCCCGATCCAGGTGCTGCTTGCACAGCAGTCCGAGGCCCTCTCGCCGGACCACAAGGAAGCCGTGCTGGCCCTCGTCACCGGCGTGGGCGCAGCCGTCTCGACCGTGCTGAACCCCGTGTGGGGCGCGTTCTCCGACCGCACGACGCTGCGGTCGGGTCGCCGCCGGCCGTGGGTCCTCGGCGGCGCGGCCCTCGGCGCCGTCGCGATGCTCCTGCTGTCCGGGGCGGACTCGGTCTGGCGGCTGGTGCTCGCCTGGGCCCTCGCCCAGGCGGCCCTCAACGCGATGCTCGCCGCCATCACCGCGACGGTGCCCGACCAGGTGCCGACCCGGGAGCGTGGCGTCGTGGGAGGAGTGCTCGCCATCGCCCAGACGGCCGGTGTCATCGTCGGGTCGGGGATCGCGGCGGTCACGGGCAGCATCGCGGCCGGCTACCTCACCATCGCCGCAGTGCTCGTGGCCACGACCCTGCCGTATGCCGTGGACTCACGGGACATCGCGCTCCCCAGGGAGCTGCGCCCGGCCTTCCGGTGGGGTGCCTTCCTGCGCTCCTTCTGGGTCTCGCCGCGACAGCACCCGGACTTCGGGTGGGCCTGGATCACCCGGTTTCTCATGAACCTCGGCAACGCGCTGCTCATCCTCTACCTCCTCTACTACCTCAAGGACGCGGTCCAGCTCTCCGACGACGAGGCCGAGGACGCGGTCTTCACGCTCACCGCGGTCTACGGCGTCGTCACCGTCGTCACGGCATTCGTCGGCGGCTACTGGTCCGACCGGGTCGGCAGGCGCAAGGTCTTCGTCATCTGGTCGGGCCTCATCGCCGCGACGGCGCTGATGATCTTCGCCCTGGTGCCGACGGTGCCGGCAGCGTACGTCGGCGCGGTGGTCCTCGGCATCGGCTTCGGCGCCTACACGGCGGTCGACTTCGCCCTCATCACCCAGGTGCTCCCTGCCGCGGCGGACCGGGCCAAGGACCTCGGCGTCATCAACATCGCCAACGCGCTCCCACAGGTGCTGGCCCCGGTGCTCGCCGCGGGTGTCCTCGGGCTGGACCTGGGCTACCCGGGCCTGTACGTCCTGGCCGCGGCGGTGAGCATCCTCGGCTCGGTCCTCGTGCGTCGCATCAGGTCGGTCGACTGACCCCCCGGCCGGGACGTCCCGGACCGCACCCACCGTGCGCGCGGGGTGGGTCGCCCCGTCGACTCAGCTGCGGCGCCAGGCTCCCCGCGTCGGTGGTTCCGGCGAGGATGCCGTGTCTCCCTTCCGAGTGCTGAACGGCCTGGCCCCGGGTCGCCGTCGCGCGATGTCGTCCGACGACAGCACGCCGGTCGGGAGTGCGGCGGATGCCGTGGCGCGCCGTAGCGTCCAGAGGTCCAGCGGCGCCCTCGAGCCCACGAGCACGAGGTTCCCGAAGCGCTTGGCCTTGAGCACCTCGTGCAGCCCGACGACCGCCACGTGCCCCAGCGCCACACGAGCCCCGGCGGCGACGCGCGCGGCATACCGCAGCCCTGGCTCGTCGGCGAGGTTGGCCAGCACGAGGCCGCGGGGCCCGACCACACGTCCGACCTCGGCGAACCACTCCACGGTCGCGAGCTCCGGCGGCACCCGCCCCCCGGCATACGCGTCGACGACCACGACGTCGGCGCTGGCGTCACCCAGCGCGACGACCCCGGTGAGCCCGTCGACGGGGCGCACCCGGATCCGGTGACCGCGCGGCAGGGGCAGCTCGCGGCGCACCGCCTCGGTGAGCGCGGCATCCGGCTCCAGCACGACCTGCGGCGACCCGGGGCGCGTGTGGTGGAGCCACCGCGCCAGGGTGAGCCCGGCCCCCCCGACGTGGGTGACCCGCAGCGGACCGCCGGGAGCGAGCGCGTCGAGGCAGAGGGCGAGGTGCTGCACGTACTCGAAGTCGAGGCGCTCGGGGTCGTCGAGGTCGACCGCCGACTGGGGCTGCCCGTCGAGCACGACGGTGACGAGCGAGCCGTCGCGCTCGAACTCGGCGTCACCCATCGTCGAAGGCTACGGCCCCGGTGGGTGCCCGCCGGCCGTCCGCCCTTCCGGCGTGCACCGGGGCCGTCGAGGGTGGTTGTCACCCGCGCCGGTCCTGCTGGGCCAGCCTACGATCGGGGTATGCCGCCCCGCCGACGCACCGACCCGGCATCCGGTCGCGCTGCCCTCGCGGCGTGGCGGGCCGACCCCGAGGGCGTCGACCGGGCCACTCGGGGCACCGCCGTCCGCTACACGCTGGAGGAGCTGGGCGCGCGCGCCCCGGGGCGCAGCGTGGAGGTGCGGGTGCCGCCGTTCGGGGCCGTCCAGTGCGTCGCGGGGCCGACGCACACCCGCGGCACGCCGCCCAACGTCGTCGAGGCGGATCCCGAGACCTGGCTGCTGCTGGCGACCGGTGCCGAACCCTGGGCGCAGGCGCTCGCGGAGGGCCGTCTCCGGGTCAGCGGGACCCGGGCCCACCTCGACGACCTCCTCCCGCTGTCGGACGCCGACCCCGCGGACGTGGCCCGATGAGCACGGCAGGCGCGGGCCGAGGGCTCAGACACGGCATCACGATCCTGCCGGAGCACCCGTGGCAGGTCGCCGGGCCGATGTGGTCGGCTGCCGAGGAGCTGGGCTTCGCGCACGCGTGGACGTACGACCACCTCGTCTGGGGCGGGCTGCCCGACTCGCCGTGGTTCGCGGCGGTGCCCACGCTGGCAGCGGCCGCCGGGGTCACGTCGACGATCGGGCTGGGGACCTTCGTGTCCTCGCCGAACTACCGGCATCCCTACACGTTCGCCCGCGACGTGCTGACCCTCGACGACCTCTCGGGAGGGCGCTTCCTCTGCGGGCTGGGCGCGGGCGGAGACCTCGACGCGAGGATCCTCGGGGAGGACCGCGCCCTCAAGGACCGGGTCGACCGCTTCCACGAGTTCGTCCCGCTGCTCGACCGCCTGCTGCAGGAGGACCGGGTCGACCACGTGGGCGCCTGGTACACCGCGCGGGAGGCGCGGACTCTGCCGGGGCCGGTGCGGCACCGTGTCCCCCTCCTCGTCGCCGCCAACGGGCCGCGCTCGATCCGGCTGGCCGCGACGCACGGTGACGGGTGGATCACCTACGGCGGCAGGGGCGACACGCTGGACGACTGGTTCTCCCACGTCCGCGAGCTGACCGAACGCTTCGACGAGGCGCTGGAGACGTCGGGCCGCGGCCCGCTCGACCGCTTCCTCTCGCTCGACTCCTCGCCGCGCTTCTCGCTGGAGTCGGTCGGTCTCTACGCCGAGATGGCCGGGCGCGCCGGCGAGCTCGGCTTCACCGACGTCGTGGCCCACTGGCCGCGGCCGGAGGGTCCGTATGCCGGTGACGTCGCGGTGCTCGAGGCAGTCGCCGCCGAGGTCGTCCGCCACCGGACCCCCGCGCCCCCTCCCGGTGGCACTCCCACCCCCTGACCTCCCCGACCTTGTCTGTCAGCGTGTCGCGACACGCCGGGCGACACGCCGATCCGCCCGCAACCCGACAGACGAAGTCGGGGAGGTCGGGGAGGTCCGGGGGGAGGTCGGTCAGGCCAGGGCCAGGACGACCACCGGGTCGGTCGTGGGGCGCTCAGAGCCCCCCGCGGGCTCGAGGGTCATCCCGACGGCGGCCACCGAGTTGACGTCGCCCTGGAGCAGGAGCTGGCCCGTGCCGTCGGCGCCGGGGGTGAGGAGCCCGGCGGACCGGGGCACCTCGTCGGTGCCGACGTACCAGAGCTGGTAGGTCTTGCCCTCCGGCGCCGGGGGCAGGCCGTCGACGGTGAACGCGGCACGTCCGAGGCGCCGGCTGTACGTCACCTCCGCGGTGACGTCGCCCTTCGTGCTGCTCACGCGCATCGCGTCATCCGCGGACTGCACCTGCGCCAGCGGCGACGTCTCGACGGGGTCCGACCACGGGCTCCAGACGAGCCCACCGACGGCGAGGAGCACCGCTGCTGCGGCCGCGGCGAACCACGTCGACGCGCGCCGGCGGAGCGGGACGACCCGCGCCGAGCGACCGGAATCCTCGTGCCGCTCATGCCTGTCGCCCTCCGGAGGCTTCGCTTCCCGGCCCTTGTCCGGACCGCCATCCGGCACACCCTCGGTGCCACCCTTCGCGGATGCCGGCACCCCGCGGTCAGCTGCCGGCGCACCTCCTGCGACCCGCACTCCGTCGTCACCGCCGAGTGGCGGCAGCGGGCGGACCGTGCTGATGCGGGACAGCACGGCGGCGCGGAGCTCCGGCGGCGGGGCGGCCTCGACCGCCGAGGCGAGGGAGCCGGCGGCGGCGGCGAGCTCCGCGACCTCGGCACGGCAGTCCGGGCACCCGGCGAGGTGCTGCTCGAACGCGGCACGCTCGCCCTCGTCGAGGGCGTCGACGGCGTAGGCACCGCTGAGGTGGTGCAGATCGGGGCTCATGCCGGAACTCCCAACGTGTCCCGGAGACGGATGAGGCCGTCCCGGATCCGGGTCTTGGCGGTGCCGAGCGGCAGGTCGAGGAGGCGGGCCACCTCGGTGTGCGTGTAGCCGCCGAGGTAGGCGAGCTCGACGGCGCTGCGCTGGGTGTCGGTGAGGGTCGTGAGGGCGCGTCGCACCCGCTGTGCCTCGAGCGAGGCCTGGGCGGCCTCGGCGGTGGCGTCGTAGTCCACGTCCTGGTGGGTCGTCGCGTGCGAGTCGTCGCGCCGACGCGAGGCCTCGCTGGCCCGGACGCGGTCGACGGCGGTCCGGTGCGCGATCGTCATCAGCCACGAGAGCGCACTCCCGCGCGTGGGGTCGAAGCGTGCGCTCTGCCGCCAGACGTCGAGGTAGACCTCCTGGGTGACCTCCTCGGACATGGCGTGGTCGCGCACGATCCGCAGGACGAGGCCGAAGACTCGGCGCGAGGTCGCGTCGTAGATCTCGGCGAACGCCTCCTCGTCCCCAATCGCCGACCGCCGCAGCAGGTGCGCGAGGTCGGCCGCCACGGCAGCGCGGGCAGCCGCCTCCCCGGACGCGGGAGCACCCGAGGAGGCGGCCGACATGTCACCCATCATGGACCCGGCTCAGCCGACCGGGACCAGGACGCCGTCGATGATGTAGACGGTGGCGTTGGCGGTCTGGACGTTGCCGCAGACGACCTTCGCGCCCCCGACGGTGAAGTCCTCGCCCGACCCCTTGACCGTGATGGTCGTGCCCGCGAGCGTCTCGTGGTCACCTGCGAGCTGGTCGGGCGAGAGGCGACCCTCGACGACGTGGTTCGTCAGCACGGTGGTGAGCAGACCCTTGGGGTCAGCCATGGCCTTGTCGAGGGTGGCCTTGTCGAGCAACGCGAAGGCGTCGTCGGTCGGCGCGAAGACGGTGATGTCCTTCGCCGTGTTGAGGGTCTCCCCGAGGCCGGCCGAGCCCACGGCCGAGACGAGCGTCGACAGGACGGGGTTGTTGCTCGCCGCCGTGGCGACGGGGTCCGCCGCCATGCCGGCGAACGACCCGGCACCGTTGACGGGAACCGCGGCGCAGCCCGGACCGAACGGCGCGGCCATGTCGCTCGAGGCCATCGACTCGGACGGGCTCGCGGACGGTGCGGTGGACGAGCTCATCGTGTCGGCCGAGCCGGTGGCCGCGTCGGAGTCCGACCCGCAGGCGGTTAGGGACAGGGGGAGGGCGAGCGCCAGGGCGGCGATCGTCAGGCGAGTGGAACGCATGGGAACTGCTCCTTCACGAGTGGGGCGTGCTGCGTACACGGGTGGTTCGTCACGGCGTCCGCCTCGGATTGGCCTGTCCCAGAACTTCCTTGCGGATGCCGACCCACAACGACCCGTATGCCGGCACCTGAGCGGCGCGTCAGCGGTCACCGCGGCGACCCGCACGCCGCAGCCCCCGGACCCGTGGACGCCGTCACCACCCGATAGACCCCACGAGGTCGATAGCCCCAGGGGCGGGTGCGGGGTCAGGCGACGGTGACGACGATGCTGTGCCAGCCGGTGGCGCCCTTGGGGAAGGGCGACGACTCCTGCTCGGGCTGCACCTCACCCGTCAGGTCGGCCGCCCGCACGGTCAGCTCGTGCCGCCCGGGCAGGGCGTCCCACGGGAGGTACCACTGGCGCCAGTAGTCGATGCCCGCGTCGGGGCCCAGCCGGGCCTCCTGCCACCGACCGCCGTCGACGCGCACCTCGACCCTGGCGATCCCCCGGTGCTGGGCCCACGCGACACCCCCGATGACCACGCGCCCGGTGTCGAGCCGGCTCAGCCCCCGCGGGGTGTCGATGCGCGACTGGGTGAGGATCGGGGCGTCGGTCGCCCAGTCGCGGTCGGTCCAGTAGGCGGTCTTCGCGGCATACGTCGTGGCCTCCATGCGGCTCAGCCACTTCGTCGCACCGACGAACCCGTACAGGCCCGGAGTCACGAGCCGCGCCGGGAAACCGTGCACCGCGGGCAGCGGCTCACCGTTCATCGCAACGGCCACGAGTGCGTCGCGGTCGTCGGTGAGGGCCTGCACCGGCGTCGAGATCGTCATGCCGTCGGTGGAGTGGCTCAGCACCTGGTCCGCCGTGGCCCGCACCCCGGCACGGGCCAGCAGCTCCCGGGTGCGCACGCCGAGCCACCGGGCGGCGCCGATGTAGGGGCCGCCGACCTCGTTCGACACGCAGGTGAGCGTGATGTCGTGCTCCACCATCGGCATCCGTAGCAGCTCGTCGTACGTCAGCCGGAACGGGCGGTCGACCTCGCCGTCGATGGTCAGCGTCCAGTCGCTCGTCGAGACCCTCGGGATGACGAGCGCGGTGTCGATCCGGTAGAAGTCGGCATTCGGCGTCCGGAACGCCGAGATCCCGCGCACCGTGTCCTCGAGCCCACGCCCGAGGGGGGCGAGCGGCTCGGCGGCCGGCGGCAGCACGACCGACGACGGCGAGACGCCCCGCGAGAGCAGCTGCCCGATGGCCCCGCCGGTGGCCGCGAGCGCGCCCAGACCCGCTGCGGCCACGAGCACGTGCCGGCGGTCACTACTGCCGTCCTCGTATGCCGTGTGGTCGGCCCCCGCTCCGGCCGCCGGGTCGCGCGAGACCTCCCCCCACCGGTCGAGCAGCCCCAGGAACCAGCTCGCCGCGGCCACGCCGACGAGGGCCGTGGCGAAGCCCGGGAGGAGGTCGATGGTCGTCCCGGCGGGGCGCAGCGCGGCGGCGAAGACGGAGGTGAGGGCGAGCGCGGCGAGGAGGGCGAGCCCGAGCGTCCGGTGGGCACGGGCGACCAGCCCGATCGCCCCGGCCACGAGCAGCGTCACGAGCGTCACCGACCCGACGAGGATCGGCTTGTCGGCGGTCCCGAACGTCGCCACCGCCCACTCCTTGACCGGCGTCGGCGTGAGGTCGACGACCGTGGACCCCACGGCGAGCACGGGCGACGCCTCTGGGGAGACGAACCCCGCGACGAGGTGACCCGCGCCGGCCCCGGCGGCCGCGCTGAGCATCGTGCCCCCGGCATACCAGGCCGGCCGTGGGCGTCGAGGGGCGGCCACCGGCAGGACGGTCGTCGGCTCGGTGGTGGTCATGACCGTGGTTCGGAGCCGGGGGGCTTCACGGATGCGCGCACCCTCCCAGTGTGCGCTCCCCGGAGCCGGAGCCCGAGGGCTCCTCACGTACCGTAAGGACCGTGAAAGGTGCTCGCCGGCCGCGCTTCCTCCCGTTCATCCTCACCGGGGTCGTCGTCGGCTTCGCCGTGGGGGGAGCGCTCGCCGTCTTCGGCTGGCTCGAGGACCCGAACCCGACGATCGCCTCCAACTACTCGCCCACGAGCAGCGTCGGCTACCTCGGGTTCCTCGGCGCGCTGCTCTTCGGCCTGCTCGCGGCGGTCATCGCGGTTCTCCTGGAACGGCGCAGCGACCGGTCCTGACCGGGGGGTGTGGGAGAATCGGCGTCGTGCCACGCGGAGACGGACGCCTGACCCACGACCTCCTCCCCGGCGAGAAGGCGCCGCAGGACGCCTGCGGTGTCTTCGGCGTCTGGGCGCCGGGTGAGGACGTCGCGAAGCTGACCTACTACGGGCTCTACGCGCTCCAGCACCGGGGTCAGGAGTCGGCGGGCATCGCGAGCTCCGACGGCCAGCGACTCCTCGTCTACAAGGACATGGGCCTGGTGTCACAGGTCTTCGACGAGCGCTCCCTCGCGTCCCTGCGGGGTCACCTCGCCGTGGGGCACTGCCGCTACTCGACGACGGGTGGGTCCACGTGGGAGAACGCCCAGCCCACCCTCGGCGGCCACGCCGGCGGCACGGTGGCCCTCGCCCACAACGGCAACCTCACGAACTCGGCCGACCTGCGCGACCTCGTGGAGGGCCGTCGCGGCGACGACGCCCACCGCGGTGAGCTCGCCCGCGGCAACACCACCGACACCGCGCTCGTCACCGCGCTCCTCGCCGACGACCCCGACCGGACGCTGGAGGCGTCGGCCCTCGACGTGCTCCCGCGCCTGCAGGGCGCCTTCTGCTTCGTCTTCATCGACGAGCACACCCTGTATGCCGCCCGCGACCCCCAGGGGATCCGCCCGTTGGTCATCGGTCGCCTCGAGCGGGGGTGGGTCGTCGCCTCGGAGACGGCGGCACTGGACATCGTGGGCGCGTCGTTCGTCCGGGAGGTCGAGCCGGGCGAGCTCGTCGTCGTCGACGAGGACGGCCTGCGCTCGCGGCGGTTCGCGGACGCCTCTCCCAAGGGCTGCGTGTTCGAGTACGTCTACCTCGCCCGGCCCGACACGACGATCAGCGGACGGGTGGTGCACGAGGCGCGGGTCGAGATGGGGCGGGCGCTCGCGCGGGAGCACCCCGTCGAGGCGGACCTCGTCATGCCCACACCGGAGTCGGGCACGCCGGCCGCCATCGGCTACGCCCAGGAGTCCGGCATCCCCTACGGCCAGGGACTCGTCAAGAACTCCTACGTCGGGCGGACCTTCATCGCGCCCTCGCAGACGATCCGGCAGCTCGGCATCCGGCTCAAGCTCAATCCCCTCAGGGACGTCATCAGGGGCAAGCGCCTCGTCGTCGTCGACGACTCGATCGTGCGGGGCAACACCCAGCGGGCGCTCGTGCGGATGCTGCGCGAGGCCGGTGCCGCCGAGGTGCACGTCCGGATCTCGTCACCGCCGGTGCGCTGGCCCTGCTTCTACGGCATCGACTTCGCCACTCGCGCCGAGCTCATCGCCACCGGGCTCGGGGTCGAGGAGGTGCGCAACTCGATCGGGGCCGACTCGCTCGGCTACATCTCCGAGGGCGGCATGATCGGCGCGACGAACCAGCCGCGCGACCGGCTGTGCACGGCGTGCTTCACCGGGTCCTACCCCATCCCGCTCCCCGACGAGGACCGGCTCGGCAAGGGCATCCTCGAGCTGGAGCTGCCGATCACGGCCGCCACGACGGGGCGCGCGACGGGCGAACGGCATCCGCTCCGACACCCCGTCCTCGACGTGCCACTCCTGGACGTGCCGCTCGACGTCGAGGGTGTGCCGACGTCGGCCGCCGGGGGTGCGGCGGAAGCGGTCCTGCGCCCCTGACTGGGGCGGTCCTGCGGCCCGTGAAGGAGGGGGGTCTGCCTTCTGCGGGAACAGCGTCACTCCACCCAGTGGCGGGGTGGGTACAGGGGGGACTCGTCGTCCTCGGTCGGCACCCGGACCACGGGGATCTCGCCCGTGTCCCCGAGGTGGGTCGGACCGTTGAGGTTGGAGGAGCGGTACCACGACTCGGGTGTCGTGATCGACCTCCGCTCGAACCCGGTCCGCGGCGGTGCGGGGGGCACGACGTCCGGAACCACCGGCGGGGGATAGGGGTTGACCGACGGGCCACCGTTCCCTCCTCCGCCGTCGTCGGGACCCTCGTCGCCCGGCGGAGGGGGCTGTGGCGGCGGCTGGGGAGGCTGAGGGGGGTAGCCGGCGCCGAACCGCACCGCGGACCCCGGGCCGAAGAGCTGGGTGCAGATGGCGCGGTAGTGGGTGTCGGCATCCGGCACGTGGTCGATGACGGACATCGCCTGCTCCTGCCCGGCGGACTCGAGCCGGAAGGTCCCGTAGCCCACGATGCGACCCAGCAGGCTCCGGTCGTACGTCATGTCCGTGACCTTGAGGAGCGGCATCATCCCCACCTTGCGGCGGATGAACCCGTAGAACAGGAGGAACCGCTTGTCGGTCGCGACGAACCACTCGTGACGGTAGTTCAGCACCTGCCAGAGGACCCAGGCCATGGTCCCCCACCAGACCAGCAGGCTGAGGTTGTGGAGCAGCTCTCCTCCCGCATTGGCCGAGACCTCGATGTCGACCCACAGGGCGAAGAGGGTGGCACCCACCGCGGCGCCGATCTCGCGGTAGAGGTGGAACCAGTGGCGCCGGACCGCGACGATCACCGTCTCCTCGGCGACGAGGTAGCGCTCGAGCTCGCGGTCGAGCCGCGGTCGGCGCGCCATGTCACCCGTTGATCAGGGAGTCGAAGAACTGCGCGACGTTGCTCACCGCGTTGACCGTGAAGTCCCAGGCCGCGGAGAACATGTTGGCCGCCTCGGTCGGCGCGGTGAAGATGGCGTACAGCAGGAAGATGACGACCAGCCACATCACGATCTTCTTGATCGGGGGCATGCCGTGTCCTCCTGGGTCGGGGCGCGCCGGGTGCACGTCTCGTCCGACCATCCTCCCAGATGTGACGGGTGTGACGGGTGATGAGAACCGGCGTGTCTCGGCGGGCCAGCCCAGGGTCCGCGTCCGGCGCTACTGGGCCAGCCCGTAGAGGCGGTCGCCGGCGTCGCCGAGGCCCGGGACGATGTACCCGACGTCGTTGAGCCGCTCGTCGATCGCACCCGTGACGAGGGTGATCGACGGCGTGACACCGGCCAGGGACTCCTGGAGGTGGGCGATGCCCTCGGGCGCGCTGAGGAGGGTCACCGCGGTGACGTCGTCGGCCCCACGGTCGAGGAGGAACGCGATGGCGTCGGCCATCGACCCGCCGGTGGCCAGCATGGGGTCCAGGACGTAGACCTGGCGGCCCGAGAGGTCGTCGGGCAGGCGGTTGGCGTACGTCACGGCCTCGAGGGTCTCCTCGTCGCGCTGCATCCCGAGGAAGCCGACCTCGGCACTCGGGAGCAGGCGCATCATGCCCTCCAGCATCCCGAGCCCCGCACGCAGGATCGGCACGACGAGCGGCTTGGGGTTCGACAGCTTGATGCCGGTGGTCGGCGCGACGGGGGTGCGGATCTCGAACGGCTCGACGCGCACGTCACGGGTGGCCTCGTAGGCGAGGAGGGTCATGAGCTCCTCCGCCAGCCGCCGGAACGTGGGGGAGTCGGTGCGCTCGTCCCGGAGGTAGGTCAGCTTGTGGGCGATGAGCCGGTGGTCCGGGTTGATCACGCGCATGGGTGAAACTTAGCGCGTGGGACTTCCGGCCGATCCTCGGTATGCCGCGTGGATGGGGCGTGCTCTCACGCTCGCCGAGCGGGCTGCCGAGGGGGGTGACGTGCCCGTCGGAGCGCTCGTCGTCTCGGCCGACGACGAGGTGCTCGGAGAGGGCTGGAACGTCCGGGAGGCAGCAGCTGACCCGACCGGGCATGCGGAGGTCCTGGCGATCCGCGCGGCCGCCGATCGGCTCGGGTCGTGGCGGCTCGAGGGCTGCACCCTCGTCGTCACGATGGAGCCGTGCCCCATGTGCGCGGGTGCGCTGATGCTCGCCCGTGTCGAGCGGGTGGTCCTCGGGGCGTGGGACCCCAAGCTCGGGGCCTGTGGGTCGGTGTGGGACGTCGTGCGCGACCGACGTGCGACGCACCGCGCGGAGGTCGTCGGGGGCGTGCTCGAGGCGGAGTGCGGGGCGGTCGTGCGGCGCTTCTTCGAGAACCACCGCGCCTGACGTCGCGGGCCGCGGAAACTCGCCCGTCACTCCGGTCCACTGTTCAACCACCCGCGGGTAGCGTTCCCCGCCGGCGGTTCCGACTGGGGTCCGCTTATCTCAAGGAAAGGTGCACCCCATCATGGGTATGGGCATCATCGGCTGGATCATCATCGGCGGGCTCGCCGGCTGGGTCGCGAGCAAGATCATGAACACCGACGCACAGCAGGGCATCATCCTCAACATCGTCGTGGGCATCATCGGCGCCCTGCTCGGGGGCTGGCTGCTCGGGCTCTTCGGGGCGGACATGGCGGGTTCGGGGCTCATCGCGAGCTTCCTCACGGCGCTCCTCGGAGCCGTCGTGCTGCTCTTCGTCGTCAAGGCCGTCACCAAGCGGGCCTGACAGCGGCCGGGCGCCCAGGTGGGTGGCCGGCCGTCGACTCGCCGCCTCCGGGTCACCCGGGGGCGGCGAGTCCTTTGTCGGCCGGTCGTGGCCGACGACGGCGGATGCTGCCTCACGGCATACGGGCCGGTGCGCCCGGATTTCGGAGCGGGCTGCCCGCTCGGGTAGCCTCTCCGGCGGTGGCGTGTCCGAGCGGCCTAAGGAGCACGCCTCGAAAGCGTGTGAGGGTGCAAGCCCTCCGTGGGTTCAAATCCCACCGCCACCGCCATCCACGTGCGGAGTCGCCGGTCAGGGCAGGGCGCTCGACCGGCGGTCTCTGTCGTGGTCTCGTTCGGTCTCACGGGCGTCGGTTGCGGTGATGCGGCGCGTCACGCCGATGTCGGGACGTCGGCGCCGCGAGCCGCGAGTAGTTGTCGGTGGGCGCCAGAGTGGCCGGGGGGCGGCCAGGCCGCGTCGCCGCCCGACGTGCACGCTGCCGTACCGTGACCATGTGTCCCGACCCCCTGCACGAGCGACGTCCCTGGCGCGGGAGCTGCTCGATGCGCAGGTGGCGTACCACCTGCAGCGATGGACCGGAGACCAGCTCGCGTCGACCGTGGCCGGCGTGGTCGAAGAGCTGCTCGCGGACGGGGGCCGTCACCAGATCGAGGACCTCGTCGATCGGGAGGCGGTCAAGCTGATCGTGGTCCGAGCGCTGGGGACCGTGCCAGCCAGCGCCGCGGTCGGTGGCATGGTCGAGCTCGCGACCTCGGTCCTGCACGACGGCCCCGGCGCGTCGTTCCCGCTCGAGGAGCTCGTCGACCGCGACAGGGTCGAGGCCCTCCTCGACAGCGGGTTGGTCCTGCACCCCGTCCTCGAGCGGTTCGTCGACGGGCTGGCCGACGTCCCGCTGGTGGGGACCACGGCATCGCGCTTCATGGGCCGCGTCGTGGGTGAGGTGATGCAGGCCAACAAGGCGGTGGCCGGGAAGGTCCCTGGGCTGGGATCGCTGATGTCGTTCGGGACGAGTACTGCCTCCAGGGTGATGGGTGCCGCCGACAGGCAGTTCGAAGGCCTGATCGGGGAGACCATGGGCAAGGGCGGCGCCTTCGCCGTACGCCGCCTCAACCGGGTCGTCATGGAGACGCTGCGCGACCCCACGACGCGCGAGGCGGCGCTGCAGGCCTGGGACGCGCTCGCTGGGGAGCAGGTGACCGGCCTGAGCTCCGTCGCGACGCCGGACCAGATCTCCGACCTGGCCGACGCGCTCCATGACATGGCGATCACGACCCTCGCCACGGAGCACGCTGCGAACCTCGCCGAAGTGGTCGTCGACGGCTTCTTCGACCGTTTCGGCGGCTACACCCCCACGGAGCTGCTCGAGGAGCTCGACCTGACCCGTGAGGACGTGGTCGACGCTGTGGTGAGGCTCGCTCCCGCTGTCGTCGGCGCGCTGCACGAGTCGGGAGACCTTGAGCGGCTGCTGAGGGGCCAGCTCGAGCCGTTCTTCACGTCCGACGAGGTCGGTGTCCTGCTTGGCTGACCCGGTGGCCTCGACGAGGACCTACACCTTGCTGGATCGTGACGGACGCCCCTACCGGTCACCCACCCCCGGCACCCTGGGCGGCCACAGGCGAACCAAGGTCTATGGACGCCTCGACTGCCCGACCGCCTTGCGCTGGATCGCCCGAGGCAAGTACGTCCAGCACCGTGTGTTCTTCGCCGACGAGGAGGTCGCCGTCGCCGCCGGGTACCGGCCCTGCGGCCATTGCCTCAGGGTGGAGTACGGCCGATGGCTGGCGGAGCGCGGTACCCCCGACCGTCGGAGTGGTCACCACCCTCCGCGGTGAACGACCTCGTCGAAGGGGCGTCGGTTCAGCCGCTCGATGACGGCCATCGGCTTGTCCGACGGGTAACCGACGGCGAGGAGGTAGGCCAGGAATCGTCCCTCGGGGAAGCCCAGGACGGCCCGGGCCTGGTTCTGGTCGGCGGGCGCAGCATGGCCCGTGCCGACGCCCAGGTCGGCCGCGGCGACGGTCATCGCGTACGTGGCCTGGCCGAGGTCGTAGTGGAGCAGGGCCGACGGCCGATCGTCGGAAGGTTCTGGCGCGACGATCGCGATCGCGGCCGCCGCTCGAGCGACGTGCGTGGCGCTCTGCGAGACCTTCGCCAGCTCGACCAGCTGCGCGTGGTCCGTGACCAGGACGAAGTCCCACGGCTGCCAGTTGCCCGCAGACGGAGCACGTCGCCCGGCCTCGAGAACTCGGTCGAGCGCGTCGTCGGGGACTGGTTGCTCGGTGAACCGCCGAACGTCTCGTCGCGTCCGCAAGGCATCCCACGTCTCCACGGTGTCATCCTGCGCCCCTGGCGAGGGTTGTCGCCACCAGGTGCCCGCGCCGCCCACGACATCGCGCGGACTGCGGCACGGACCTGACGCGGCGAGCTGATGCGCACGTCCGAGTTTCGGCGCCGTCATCCGAGTTGCGCGTGCCCCCTCGTCTGGCCCCACGTGAACGAGGACACTCGTGGCGTGGGTACTTCCGCTGCGGGGCCCGACGACGGAGCCGGCACGCCACGTCCGCCTCTGTGGCGCCGGCTGCTCGACCAGTCGACAGTGTGGCAACGGGCTCTGGGCGCAGTCGTGGCGGTCGTCACCGGGGTGGCGGTCCTCGTCGGAGCTGTGCAGGGTGTCCTTCCTCTGTTCGACAGGGGTGGTCCTGTGGCATTCCAGGAGGGTGAGGTCAGGGAGATCGAGACCCGGACCACGACAGCAGACGATTTCGTGCGCATGCTCGTGGACGCCGACGGCACCGCGGTCATGCTCGACCACCAGGTGTTCGGTGAGCTGCCCGGGCACGGGGATGTCCGCCTCGACTACAACTGCGACGAGACTGCGGGATGTGCCCAGACCAGGGTTCAGGTCGCCAACCAGACCCTCTCGCAGGTGCCCGGCGGCATCTGGCTGAGGGGCTGCTACCTCGTGCTGAAGAAGGGCACCGGATATGGCGCGGACCCGCTCGACCTGGAACTGAGGAGCGCGGGCAGCGTCTGCCCGTCCTGACCTCACGTGTGGGCGCAGAGGCCTGGCATCGTGGGCGAGGTCCCTGGCCCAGTGGGTATCGGTGCGCCCCTCGCGGCAGGCCACCGCCCTCGCCCACCTCGCGACGTGCAGGGTCAGGGAGTGGCGCCGGTCGACACGGGAAGGTGCAGCTCGAACCGGCATCCGCCGTCGACGTTCGCCACGGCAGCGGACCCACCGTGCGCCCGGGCGACGCCCGCCACGATGGCCAGGCCGAGCCCCCCCGACCCCGCCCCGCGGCCGTCCCCGGGGCTGCGCGCCGCGGTCCCGCGGTAGCCGGTCTCGAAGACCCTCCCGATGACGTCGTCGGGGATGCCGCCGCACTGGTCCTGCACCGTGATGACCACGCCATCGGCGTCGTGGGCCACCGTCGTCCTCACCTCGCCACCCCGTGGGGTGTGCCGGATGCCGTTCACCACGAGGTTGGCCACTGCCCGACGGACCTCCCCGGGGGCCACGCCTACCCGGACGTCAGGACCTGCCGACCCGGTCAGCCGAACGCCTCCCGCGTCGGCGAGGGGGACCAGGGTGGCGACCGCGTCCGAGACGAGGTCACCCACGTCGACCTCGCTCATCCGGAGGCCGGGATCCGCGGCCTGCAGCCGGGACAGCGCGAGGAGGGTGTCGACGAGGTCTCCCATCTGGGCCACCGAGTCACGGACCCGCCGCATGGCGGCCGGGACGTCCGGCGCGACGCCGTCCTCCACCGCCTCGCTGATGGCCCAGATCCCGGCGAGCGGCGTCCGCAGGTCGTGCGACACCCACGCGACCAGCTCGCGCCGGTCGGCCTCGGCCCTGGCCTCCTGCTCGCGCGCCATCCGGTCCGCCGTGGCGGCCCGGTCGGCGGCGATGACGCGCCGCGCGACGAGTCCCCCGAGGACCGCGGCGACGGGCACGGCCGCGAGGAGCACGAGGAGCACCGTCGTCGAGTCCTCCGGCTGGAGGAACATGGCTCGCGAGCTGGCGTACACGCCGGCGGCGACCGCCACGACGACGACGACCGGCGCGGCGACCGCGGCCCGGCCCACCGAACGCCGGGCGAGGCCGACGACGACTGCGACACCCAGCAGGCCGACCACGAGCGTGACGGCCGCGGCCAGCCCCACCGCCGACAGCTGGGCGGGCATCAGGCGACGTCCGGCGGCTCGGCGTCCCAGCGGTAGCCCACGCCGAAGACGGTGACGAGGCGGCGAGGTGCGGACGGCTCGGCCTCGACCTTCTCCCGCAGCCGGCGGACGTGCACGGTGACGGTCGACTCGTCACCGAAGTCCCAGCCCCACACGGCGCGCATGAGCTCGTCGCGCCTCTGCACCTCACCGGGATGGCTGAGGAACCAGTCGAGAAGGGCGAACTCCCTTGCTGTCAGGGCCAGCTCGTTCCCGGCACGAGTGACGACGTGCGCGCGACGGTCGAGCACGAGGTCACCGTCGGCGCTCACCTGAGTCGGCTGGGCGGTCGTCGTCCCGGCCCCCAATGCCTCCGGCTCCGCCGTGACGGCGCCCGTTGACGCTCGACGGACGACCGCCTGCACTCGCAGCACGAGCTCGCGGGGGCTGAACGGCTTGGTCACGTAGTCGTCGGCACCGACCTCGAGCCCGAGGATCCGGTCCTCTTCCTCGCCGAGCGCGGTGAGCATCACGACAGGCACGAGCGGCTGGTCGCGACGAAGCCTCCTGCACACCTCGAGCCCGCCGATGCCGGGGAGCATGAGGTCGAGCACCACCACGTCGGGCGTCGTGGTGGCCGCGAGCGCCAGGGCGGCGGCGCCGTCTGCAGCCCGGTGGACCGTGAAGCCGGCGCGCTCCAGGTAGGCCCCCACGACGTCCCCCACCGTCGGGTCGTCGTCGACGACGAGGGCGCTGCTCATGCTCTGAGGATAGGGCCCGGGAGTCGTGGCGCAGTGGGCGCCGAGGACCACGTCAGGACCTCGTAAGGACCCGGTAACCCGAGCGTCATGGTCCCCACCGAGCGGCGCCGGTTGACTCGACCCAGGCCACCGTCCGGGTCGGCCGGGAAGCGAGGAAACCGATGAACCGCAAGGCATTCCGCACGATCGCCGCAGTCGTCACCGCCGGCGGTGCCGCCCTGGGCCTGAGCGTCACGGCGCAGGCATCGGGGGTGTCCGGACCCGCCATCTACGTGGACCACGTGCTCTACCGCACGGTCGCGACGCCGACGGACCTGTCGGAGACGGGAGCCCCGGAGCAGAGCTGGGACACCATCTACAACTTCTTCGGCGCCCAGCGCAGCGTGGCCACCGCTGCTCCCGGCGACCCGGGGTTCACCGGTGGTCGCTGGCAGGTGCACAAGGTCTCCACCCCGAACGGCTACGCCGCGGCCCTGTCGGCCGGCGACCTCGACGGCGACGGCGTCCTCGACGCGGCCGACGAGATCGACGCGGCCCTGGCCTCCGGGGACCTGGTCGACGACGGCATCGTCAAGTACTTCGTCTGCACGCTCAACAAGGTGCCGGCGGACGGCTGACCCGCGCGGCGTCGAGCCGGCCGCTCGCGCCGGCTCGACGCGCGCCGAGACGTTCGACGCGGAGGCGGCCTGTCGTCGCGGGATGGCCTTCGAGGCGCTGGACCCGCTCGCGCTGGAGCACGTCCAGGGGATCGCCTGACACCGAGCTCCTCCGGCATCAGCGGTGGCGCGAGGGAGCGCCGTCGCCGGAGGCTCAGCCGTCAGACCAGGTGGCTGTTGCCGTGCCGGCGGTAGTAGGTGCGCCAGATGAGCCGGTACACGGGGATCCATCGGGGGATCGAGCGCAGGCCGGGGATGAACGGCAGGAAGATGATGACCAGGCTGATGATCCCGATGATGTAGAAGATCCACGCGTCGGCGTTGTCCTGCAGGGAGGTCGTCGTCGTGGCGTCCTCGGCCGGGTTGAAGGTCGGGACCTGGTACCAGAGCGACGCCCACCACAGCCACGGCTGACCGGGGTAGCTGTTGACCCCGTTCATCATTCCCCAGGTGTTCCCCTGGAGGTTCTGGGCGGTGGCTGCGTCGTCGAGGTAGGAGCCGTCACCCAGGAAGAGGATCTGCTGGGTGGCGTCGGAGCTGTAGAAGCCGCCCCGCGACAGCATGGCGCCGTCGAGGGCCCCTGAGGTGGCCATCGCGACCAGCCCGGTGGCGAGGTCGGGAACCGGCCCGTAGTCACCGGCAGCGACCTGGTCCGGGTGGACTGCGCCGTCGGCATCTGCCGTCGCCTGGATCGCCTCGTCGAGGGCCGCGGCCCATGTCTGCCGTTGCTCCGGCGTCGCCACTTCCCAGGCCTGGAGCGCGGTCGCCACTGCGGCCGGCTGTTCCTGGCTCTTCAGCGGGGTGATGACGAAGTCGTTGGCGGGGTCCACCGGGATCCGCACACCCATCCACTTCTGGGGCTTGAGCGGCCCGACCGCTACGCCTTCGCCGGCGTCGTTGTACGGAGGGCCGTAGCCGGCGGACTCCGTGCTGCCGGCGAGCTCGCCGACGGTGGTCGCGTAGAGGTTGTCGGCGGCAGTGGCGCCCCACCCCTTGAAGGTCAGGGCCTTCTCGTCCGGCGAGCTGAACGCGGCCGCGAGGATCGTCGCCAGCACGCTCATGACGACCAGGGCGATGACGAACTCCTTGACGATGTCGTAGCGGCGCACCGGCCCGGCCCAGGGCTGTGCGGCCACGTCAGCGGACGTCTTCCGCCGGGCGCTCATGACGCCATCGCCCCGGTCTGGACCGCCTCGTCGGGTCGGCTCGACACACCGATGTGGTCCGGCGCCACAGCGGGCGGGTCGGCCTTGACGGGCAGCGGCGGGACCACGCCGTGCTTGCGTACCAGCAGGACGTGCCAGACCACGATGACGCCCACCACCACGGGAAGCAGGCAGACGTGGAGGAGGAGCATCTGGCCCACGTTGGCGACGTTGAACCACGCGCCGACCCCGATGGCGTTCAGCCCGTCCTTGGCCTCGAAGGAGATCCACTGCGACTCGAAGTTGGACTGCACGAGGTAGCCGGTGAAGGCGGTCCCGATCGAGGCGAAGAACGCGACGGCGCCGGTGATCCAGGTCATGCCCCGGTTGCCGCGCCAGGCGGCCATCCAGAACTTGCCCCAGATGTGCACGACCATCGACAGCATGAACAGCTGCACGGACCAGAAGTGGACGCTGTTGACGAAGTGTCCGACGGTGGACGTGTGGTACCAGGCCGGCCCCTCGGCGCTGAGCACGAGACCGCTCACGACGAGCAGGATGAAGGCCGCGATGGTGGCGACACCGAACACGTAGATCCAGGACGCGACGTATGCAGGCTGGCGGTCGGGGAGGAGCTTCTCGGGAGGGAAGGTGCCGACGATGCGGGTGCGCAGCCGGTTGGTCCACATCCGGCCGACGTCGTCGTCAGAGGTGTGTGGCCGGCCGCCCGGCGTCCCCACCTTCTCGGTGACAGCCATCACTCGTCCTCGGAGCCGTGGGGGAACGGCAGGAGGACGGCCAGGACGAAGACCGCCACGGTGATGAGCATGATGACGAGGTTCGTGGTGGAGATCCCCAGCCAGCCCCAGGTGACGTAGGTGGCCGGGCCGTCCAGCGAACCCGATGCGAGGGCGAGTGGCATGCGTGCTCCTCTCGAAACGCGCGCCGGCCGCGGTCCGGTCGGGACTCTCTCGTTATACGCCCGGGGGTACCCGCCGGACCCGGACCGTGAAATCGGTCACACGGGCAGGGGCGAGGACCGCTCAGCATGCGCGCGCACGGCGGCTCCAGCTCCCGAGGCGCGTCACTCAGTGCCAGAAGGGCGCGATCTCGGCGAGCGCGTCGGTCGCCTCGACGCCGGTCTCCAGCAGGGCGTCCTCGTCGACCGACGGAGCCTTCGCGCCGACGGGTCGGAGCAGGTGGTCGGCCGTCGCGTGGTCGTTGAGCAGGCCGAGTGCCGTCTGGACCTGCTCGACGTGCCACGCGTACGCGAGCGGCCCGGCGAGGACCTCGCCCTGGGGGGTGACGACGTGAGGTGCGCTGACGGCATACAGGGAGGAGAAGAACTCGCAGCCGTAGCGGAGCTTCTTGGCCTCGATCCGCACGCGGTGCCGCTCGGCCGGCGGCAGGCGGCGCAGGTGGCCGGCGGCCCCGGCCACCCGCTTCCACCGCTTCTCGAGCGCCGCGGCCGCGATCTCGAGCACCGGTGGGTCGGTGGTGATGCGGGTGGGCAGTCGCGCGACGAGGGTGTCGAGCGCGTCGCCCGCCGCCGCCCACTCCTCGGACCGGAGCGTCGAGAGCACCTCACCGTAGGCGGTCTCCCGGTCGGCCCGGAGCGCGGCGACCTGCCGCTCGTCGAGGTCCTCCACGAGGGCGCCCGCGAGGAGGACGTCGAGGTCGCGGGCCGGGCCGAGCGGCAGTGCGAGGGTCCGCAGCCGGTGCGCCACGTGCCGTGAGTGCGGCACCTCGCGCAGGACGGGTCTGAAGAGCGAGAACGACGAGCGCAGCCTGCGGATGCCGACCCGGGTCTGGTGGAGGTGGG
Organism: Ornithinibacter sp.; assembly: GCA_035703305.1. GTDB lineage: Bacteria > Actinomycetota > Actinomycetes > Actinomycetales > Dermatophilaceae > Fodinibacter. The sequence goes on from DASSYJ010000078.1 coordinate 47,821, forward strand.
CCATCGCGCGGGAGTCGAGGAGCAGCGCCTCGTTGGTGCGCCAGTGGTCGCTGCACTCGGCGACGACGACGGTGAGAGCCTCCGACGCGGTGAGGTCGGCGTCGAGCACCACGGATCGCGCCTTGCGCGCCTCCGCGTGCTCGCCGAGGCCGACGACCGCTGTCACGGCATCCACGATATGGGTCGGGTCACGGGGTCGCCGAGGCGGCCTCGGTCGGGGCCGGGCACATCGGCACGGTGCTCGTGCTCACCGGCACGAGCGTCGTGAACTTCGCTCCCAGCACGAGGTCGACCGTGGCGCCCTTGCGCTTGTCCTTGTGCAGCTTGCTGTCCTTGGGCAACGCCGTGAGCAGCAGCTTGGCCCGTGCGTCACCGCTGGAGCCGTACCGGATCTCCGCGACGGTCGGGGCCTTGCGGCTGGAGGGGTCGTTGGCGACCTTGCCGATGACGTACCCGCGCGCGGCGAGGCTCTTTGACACCGAGGCCGCGAGGCCGTTGCGGGTGGAGGCGTTGTAGACGTTGACCGTGGTGTTCGGCGGCGTCACGGCCTTGGGGTCGTACGGGGTGCAGGTCGGCCCCGAGTTGGCCGAGCCGATGGCCGAGTCGCCGGACTGGTAGTAGGACAGGGCGTACCAGAAGGCGAAGAAGAGCCCGAGCAGCACGATCCCCAGCGTGATGAGCGAGCGGCGGCGGCGTTGGCGCGCCCGGACCGAGAGCTGGGACTCGGTCGTGTACTCGCTCATCGCGGGCCCTAGAGCGAGAGCACCCGCGCGTGCAGGGTGGGCCGTTGGTGGAGCGCCGCACGGAGCGCACGGTGCAGGCCGTCCTCGAGGTAGAGCGTGCCCTTCCACTCGACGACGTGGGCGAAGAGGTCGCCGTAGAAGGTCGAGTCCTCGGAGAGGAGCATCTGGAGGTCGAGCTCGCGCTTGGTCGTCACGAGCTCGTCGAGGCGCACGAGGCGCGGGGGCACGTTCGACCACTGCCTGGCGGTGTACCCGTGGTCGGGGTACGGCCGGGAGTCGCCGACTGCCTTGAAGATCACGGTGATCACTGTATGCCGGGAGCTCACCGTCGGCGGGAGCGACGCCCGCGTGCGGGCTAGATTGGCCCGCGTGACGGAGAACAGCAGCTCGGCAGGCACGTCCCAGATCGACGAGATCCGCGCGGGGTACTCCTTCGAGGGGCCATCACTGGAGTTCGGGGCGGGGGTTGTCGACGGCACGGCCCACCCCGACGTCACGGTGCGGATCCCGCTCTCGGCGATGAACCGGCACGGCCTCGTCGCGGGGGCGACCGGCACGGGCAAGACCAAGACCCTCCAGCTCATGGCCGAGCAGCTCGTCGAGCAGGGCGTCCCCGTCTTCCTCGCCGACGTCAAGGGCGACCTGTCCGGGATGGCGTCGGCCGGCGTGACGAACGACAAGATCGCGGCGCGCTCCGCCGAGGTCGGCATGGACTGGCAGCCCACGGCATACCCGGTGGAGTTCTACGCCCTCGGCGGCCAGGGCACCGGTATCCCCGTGCGGGCCAGCGTCTCGACGTTCGGGCCGACCCTGCTCGCAAAGGTGCTGGGGCTCAATGACACCCAGGAGTCGAGCCTCGGGCTGGTGTTCCACTACGCCGACAAGAGGGGCCTCTGGCTCGACACGATCGGTGACCTGCGGGCCGTCGTGCAGCTCCTCACGAGTGACGAGGGCAAGGCGGACCTCAAGGAGCTCGGGGGCCTGTCGTCGGCGACTGCCGGCGTGATCCTTCGCGAGCTCATCACCTTCGCGGACCAGGGGGCCGACGTCTTCTTCGGGCTGCCGGAGTTCGACACCAACGACCTGCTGAGGGCGGCGCCCGACGGACGAGGCCTGGTCTCGATGCTCGAGCTGCCGCGGGTGCAGGACCGGCCGCAGCTCTTCTCGACGTTCCTCATGTGGCTGCTCGCCGACCTCTTCCACGACCTCCCCGAGGTGGGTGACCTCGACAAGCCAAAGCTCGTCTTCTTCTTCGACGAGGCACACCTGCTGTTCAACGACGCGAGCAAGGAGTTCCTCGACGCGATCCAGCAGACGGTGCGGCTCATCCGCTCCAAGGGGGTGGGCGTCTTCTTCGTGACGCAGTCGCCGAAGGACGTTCCCGCCGACGTGCTCGCGCAGCTGGGCAACCGGGTCCAGCACGCGCTGCGGGCCTTCACGCCCGACGACGCGAAGGCGCTCAAGGCGGCGGTGCGGACGTACCCCAACACGGCATACGACCTGGAGGAGCTGCTCACCCAGCTCGGCACGGGCGAGGCGGTCGTCACGGTGCTCTCGGAGAAGGGCGCGCCCACGCCGGTCGCCTGGACCCGGATGCGCGCGCCCGAGTCCCTGATGGCGCCCTCGCCCGAGACACTCCTGACCGCGGCGGTCGCGTCGTCGCCGCTGGCCGCGAAGTACGCGACTGCCCTCGAGCGGGAGTCGGCGTCCGAGATGCTCGGCAAGGCCGAGCTGGCGCGCACGGAGGCCGAGGCGGCCGCTGCCCGCGAGGCCGAGAACGCCAAGGTGCGCGAGGCTGCGGCCGCCGCGGCGGAGAAGGAGCGCCTGGCCGCCGAGAAGGAGGCCGCCCGGCAGGCCGCCGCCGCCGAGAGGGCCAAGGCGGCGCAGGAGCGCAAGGAGGCCCAGGAGCCCGGGGTCGTCGAGGCGGTCGTGAAGTCCAGCGCGTTCAAGTCGATGCTGCGGTCGGCGGGGACGGTGCTCGGGCGCGAGATCACCCGCTCGGTCTTCGGGACGAGCCGCCGGCGCTGACGTCCGCGGGGCGGGGGTCCGCGCCCCGAGGCGTCCGCCGGGTGCCCGAGACGGCCTGTCCGGATGCCGGACAGCGTGGACCGACGACAAGGACCGGTCCTGCGCCGAGGCCTCGTGCTCAGGAGCAGCCGGACGGCCAGCTCCTTGTCGTCCGCCCGCCGATCATGTCCCGAGGGACAGCACTCGGCCGGCTTCGAACCGGGGCGTCGCCCGCCGGAGGGCCACGACGCGGGTCAGCAGCTCCACGATCTCCTTGCCGCGCTTCATGACGTGTGGCCAGGGGAAGCGCAGCACGAGCCAGCCCGCGGCGACGAGCCGGTTGTAGCGGACGCAGTCCCGGGCGAAGTGCTCCGCCTCGGTGTGGAACTCGTGGCTGTCCGCCTCGAGGACGATCCGCAGGTGCTCGTCGGCGAGGTCGACGCGGCCCACCCAGCCGTCCTGGTCGTCGATCCGCACCTGTGGCCGCACCTCCAGCCCGGGCACCTCGAGGGCGTGGGCTCGCAGGACCGACTCGAACGGCCCGTCAGCGAGGCGGTCACCGCACTCGATCACGCGGCGCACCCTGGCCTGCTTCCGGGGTGGCACGCGGTCCAGCACGAGCAGGTCGCCCGGGGAGACCCGACCCTCGCGCAGGGCCGAGTCGACGACGCAGAGGGCTTCGTCGAACGGGAGCAGCGCGCAGCAGTCGTGCACGGTTCGCACACGTGACGTCACCCAGCCGCCGACGACCTGCGGGCCGGGCACGGTCCGCCACCGCACGTCGACGCGACCCCGGACCTCCTCGGGGACCTTGCGGCCGAGCGGCACCGCGACCTGCGGCATCCGGGGCTGCCACTTCGTGCGCCACCCCCAGTGAGCGGCTGCGCTGAGCAGGATCGCGGTGCCGGTCAGCTCCTCGGCGGCTCGCCTCGCGTGGTCGGCCGTGGGCAGCGCGTACCGACCACGCGCGACGCGGATCACCTCTCCGCGCCGGACCGCCTCGTCGAGCGGACCGCGACCCAGCGCCTTCTCGATCTCGTGCCGTCGGGCGATGCCACCCGCCCGCACGAGCTGCTCCTCGACGACCCCCACCCCGAGAGTCTGGCGAGGCCGTGGCACCCGTGCCGGTTGTCCACAGGGCGGACGCGGTGGACCGACGACAGACTGCACGGGCCCGTACCGCGACCGTGCGCAGCCGGTCGACGCCCCCTCGATCCCTGTCGTCGGTCCGCACCACGGACACGGCGAGACGCCGGGACACGGGCCGCCCCACGTGCCCCGGCGACCGAGGGCCTCGGCCGGTCAGAGCGTCAGGATGACCCGCGCGTAGGCGCACTCGAGGTCGGCGTCGGTGAGGGTATGCCGGTCGCCCGGCTGCACGGCATACGCCACCTCCCAGCCGGCATCGGTGCGGCGCACGGACTCCAGGCGGGTGCCGACGAGCTCGCGCAGCTGGTCCTCGCGCGGGAGCCACAGCGCCTGGTCGAGCGTCACGGAGTCGAGGGCCCACTCGGTCGTGCCGTTGAAGCCGAGCAGTGACTGGTTGCGGTAGGTGTGCACCTCGACGGTGAGGTCGCTGATCCAGAAGACGTCGCCGGTGAGGAGCTCGGTGTCGATGACGAAGCGGTCGCCGGCCTGCGGCTCCCAGAGCACGCCGTTCGCGAGGAGGGCGCGGGCGAGCTCGACCGTGATCATGCGTGCCATTCTCACCCAGCGGTGAGGGGGTGCCGCGCCGGATGCCGCGCCGTCGTGGCGCCCGCGGACTACCGTGTGGGTGTCCGGACCCGAGGGAGGCACAGCGATGAGCCACCACCACCACCATGGCTCCGAGGTGCTCCATGGGCTGCGGGAGCCCGCGAGGGCCCTGCGCGCCGCGATCCCCGACGTCTACGCGGGGTTCAGCGCGATGAGCGCGGCAGCGTTCACCGACGACGCCCTGGACGCGCGGACGAAGGAGCTCATCGCCATCGGGATCGCCGTCGGGCAGCAGTGCGACGGGTGCATCGCCTCGCACGCGAGGGGGGCTGCGAAGCGAGGGGCGACCCCGGAGCAGGTGGCCGAGGCGATCGGCGTGGCCATCGTCATCGCGGGCGGACCGGCCACCGTGTACGGGCCGCGGGCGTATGCCGCGTTCCTCGAGTTCCACGAGCAGCTCGCGCCCCGCGCGGGAGCAGACGGGCGCGACTCGTGACCCGGCCTGCTTGACGTGACCCGACCGGCCCGGCCGGACCGGCCGGCCAGGCCGGACCGGCCGGACCGGGCCCCGCCGGGTCGGGAGCTGCTCAGCCGAGCAGCCACACGACGAGGGCGATGACGGGCACTGCCCCGAGCGTGGTGAGCAGGATCGTGTCCCGCGCGAGGGTCGTCGACCGGTCGTAGCGCGTCGCGTGCACGAAGATGTTCTGTGCCGTCGGGAGCGCCGAGCAGACGACGACGGCCAGCAGCGGGTGTCCGGTCAGCCCCAGCACGTGGTGCGCCACGGCATACGCGACCAAGGGCTGCACCCCGAGCTTCAGCACGCTGGTGAGGGTCAGCTCGCCGGGCGGCACCTCACCGCCGAAGCCCGGCCCGAGGCGCAGCGCGATCCCGTAGGCCAGGAGCATCCCGGGCACCGCCATCGCCCCGATGAGCTCGACCGGGTCGGCGATGACGGTGGGAAGGCGCCAGCCGGTGACCGAGAGCAGGAGCCCGATGAGCGTGCCGATGGTCAGGGGGTTGGTGAAGGGCCGGACGAGGACGTCCACCACCGACGGGCGACGCCCGCGGACGTCGGCGTCGAGCACGGCGAGGGCCGTGGGCTGGAGGACGAGCAGCTGGAGCAGCAGCGTGGGCGCGACGAACGCCGCGTCGCCGAGCACGTAGGCCGCGACCGGCAGGCCGAGGTTGCCGGCGTTGACGTAGGAGCTGGCGAGGGAGCCGATGACGAGCTCGCCGGGGGTGCGCCGCCAGCGCCAGGCGGCGATCACGGCATACGCCGTCGCGGCGACGACCACTCCGGCGACCGTGGCCACGAGGCTGCGCGAGAGCACGTCGGAGACGTCGGCCTCCGCCACCGTCGTCAGCAGCAGCGCGGGGGAGGCGACGAAGAAGGCGACGCGGTTGAGCACCTGCTGCGCACCGAGGTCGACGACGCCGAGGTGTGCGATGAGCGCGCCCACGCCGATGACCGCGGCGATGGTCGCGAACCCCAGGACGACACCCTCCACCACCCCATCCTCACCGGATGCCGGGCACGGTCCGGATGCCGTCCGCGCACCGGGCGTGTCCGGCGGCGGGTCCCCGCGGCGCGTGCCGTCCGGGCGACGGCCGGACCGGCATCCACGTGGCGAACCGGGGTCAGCCGCCGGGGCGCAGCACCGCGGCGAGGGAGTCGAGCACCGAGGCGTCCTCGATGGTGCCCGGCACCGACGGGGTCTTGCCGTCGGCGATCTCGCGCATCGCCTTGCGGAGGATCTTCCCGGAGCGGGTCTTCGGCAGGGCACCGACGATGTCGACCTGCCGGAGGCTCGCCACCGCCCCCACCTCGTCGCGCACCCGCTGCACGAGCTCCTTGCGGATCCGGTCGCCGTCGGCGCCTGGGTCGATACCGCCCTTGAGCACGACGAGTCCCCGCGGGACCTGCCCCTTGAAGTCGTCGGCGACGCCGATGACGGCGCACTCGGCCACGGCGGGGTGCCCCGCGAGGGCCGCCTCGATGGAGCCCGTCGACAGCCGGTGCCCGGCGACGTTGAGGACGTCGTCGGTGCGGCCCATGACGTAGACGTAGCCGTCCTCGTCGATGAGCCCGCCGTCACCGGTGAGGTAGTAGCCCTCGTAGACCGACAGGTATCCCGAGACGTAGCGCTCGTCGTCCTGCCAGAGCGTCGGGAGCGTGCCGGGGGGGAGTGGCAGCCTGATCGCGATCGCGCCCTCGGTGCCCCGGGGGGCGGGCTGGCCGGTGTCGTCGAGCACCTGCACGTCGAACCCCGGCACCCGCACCGACGGCGAGCCCGGCTTGATGGGCATCGGCTCGAGGCCCCGGAGGTTCGCGGCGATCGGCCAGCCGGTCTCCGTCTGCCACCAGTTGTCGACGACCGGCACGCCGAGGATGTCGCTGGCCCACTCGTAGGTGTCGGGGTCGAGCCGCTCACCCGCGAGGAACACGGTGCGCAGGCTCGACAGGTCGTGTCCCTCCATCAGCGTCCCGGTGGGGTCCTCGCGCTTGATGGCCCGGTATGCCGTCGGTGCCGTGAACATGGCCTTGGCCCCGTGGTCGCCGATGACCCGCCAGAAGGCGCTGGCGTCCGGGGTCCCCACGGGCTTGCCCTCGTAGAGCACGGTCGTGGCGCCCGTGAGCAGGGGTGCGTAGACGATGTAGGAGTGCCCGACGACCCAGCCGACGTCGGACGCGGTGAACCAGACGTCGCCCGGCCCGATGTCGTAGACGTTCTCCATCGACCAGCGCAGGGCCACGGCGTGACCGCCGTTGTCGCGCACGATGCCCTTGGGCCGCCCCGTCGTGCCGGAGGTGTAGAGGACGTAGAGCGGGTCGGTCGCCGCGACCTCGACGCAGTCGGCCGGCTCGGCGTCCGCGACGAGCTCGTCCCACTCCATCTCCTCCCAGTCCGTGTCGCGCTCGCCCACGGCTGCGCGGGCGCGCTCGCGCTGGAGGACGACGACCGACTCCGGCTTGTGGCTGCTGCGGTCGAGGGCGGCGTCGAGCATCGGCTTGTACTCGACGACCCGGGTGGGCTCGATCCCGCAGCTCGCGGCGACGACGACCGTGGGCTTGGCGTCCTCAATGCGCGCGGCGAGCTCGGCCGGGGCGAACCCGCCGAAGACGACGGAGTGGATCGCGCCGATGCGGGCGCACGCGAGCATCGTGACCACGGCCTCGGGGACCATCGGCATGTAGACGACCACGCGGTCGCCCTTCTCGACCCCGAGTGAGGAGAGCGCGCCGGCGAACCGGGCCACCTGGTCGAGCAGCTCGGCATACGTCAACGTCTGGACCGTGTCGGTGACGGGGCTGTCGTAGACGAGCGCCGCCTGGTCCCCGCGGCCGTCGCGGACGTGCCGGTCGAGCGCGTTGAAGCAGGTGTTGAGCGTGCCCCCGCGGAACCACCGGTAGAACGGCGGGTTCGTGTCGTCGAGCACCGTGCGGGGTTCCGTGATCCAGTCGATCGCCTTCGCCGCCTCACCCCAGAAGGCGTCGGGGTCGCTGATCGACTGCTCGTATGCCGTGGAGTAGGCGCCGGTGCTCATGCCACCCCATCGTGCTCACCGTCCGGCCAACCCACCACTGCTCCGGTGTGTGACGTCCGTCGGGCGGTCGGTGCGCCGCGCCGAGCGGGCCGGCCGAGCAGGTCGGCCGAGCGGGTCGGTCGAGCGGGTGGGCCGAGCGGGTCGGCCGTGGGGTCAGTGCGACCCGGTGGCGTTGAGGACGACGACCCCGACGATGATCAGGCCGATGGCGAGGGCCTTGACCCAGTCGAGGCTCTCACCGAGGAACAGGTAGCCCACGACGGCGATGCCCGCGGTGCCGAGGCCTGCCCACACCGCATAGGCGACGGAGACCGGCATCCGCTCGACGACCAGGGTGAGGAGCCAGATCGAGGCCGCGTACCCCACCACGACCGCTGCCGACCAGCCGGGGTCGTGGAAACCGGCGGTGCGGGGCAGGGCTGCGGTGGCGGTCACCTCGATGCCGATGGCGGCGACGAGCAGGACCCACGCGGTGATCATGACTCTTCCTTGGTGTGTAGCGAGTGCTACATAGTAGCGTAGCACTCGCTACACGTCTCGGGAAGACTGCCCGGGGCCCGATCGAACGAGCGGAGCAGTCGTGGCCCGGTCCCCCTCCCGTCGTGCCGGGCTCGCCGACGCAGCGACCGACTACGCCCTGGAGCACGGCCTCATCGGGCTCAGCCTGCGGCCGCTCGCCGCCGCGGTCGGGACGAGCGACCGCATGCTCCTCTACCACTTCACCGACAAGGACGACCTCGTCGCCTCCGTGCTCCGGGTGTCGACCGACCGGTCGGTGGAGGAGATCAAGGCGCTTCCTCGGGCTGGTGACGTCCGGGAGTTCGTCCTCGGCTTCTGGGACGCCAGCCTCGAGGGACAGCTCGAACGGTGCCAGCGGCTGTACGTCGAGGCGGCGGCCCTCGGCCTGCTCGGCGAGGAGCCCTACGCGAGCGTCGTCCGCGAGGCCAACGACCGGTGGACGGCCGTGCTGACCGACCGGGTCGTCGAGGCCGGGTGCCCCCCGGCCGTCGCCAGGCGCGTCGTCGTGCTCCTCGACGCGGCGTTCATGGGTCTCCAGCTCGACCTGCCGCTCGACCGGGGACACCCCGACCAGCGTCGTGCGGTGCTCGACCTCGCGGACGCGCTGACCGCGCTCATCGAGCTCACCGCAGCAGGCTGACCGCGCTCGTTCCGGCATCACGTGCGGTGCCAAACGCTTCCCCCTGGGACCGTGCCGTCGGGCCACCCCGAGACGACGAAGGCCCCAGCGCACGCGCGGGGGCCTTGGTCGGGTGGCGGAGGATGCGGGATTTGAACCCGCGAGGGGTTTCATCCCCAACACGATTTCCAATCGTGCGCACTAGGCCACTATGCGAATCCTCCGCGGGCGAGGGTACTAGAGGGAGGGGGAGTGCCCGAAATCGCCGGCCTTCCGGAGATCGCCCGTTTTGCCGGTGCCGTCGACCCGCCTAGGATCGGTGCCGGCACCCCGCGTGGTGGTACCTCACTGAACTCCCCCAGGGCAGGAATGCAGCAAGGGCAGGTGGGCTCTTCCAGGTACGCGGGGTGTCCTCGTGTCCGCGGTGTCCGCGTGCCACATGGGCGCCGACGGGAATGTCAGCCGGATGCGGTGACAGTGGCTTCGCGCTCCGCGCCGGTCGTGCCCTCGCACCCGCCGGAGCCGCATGCACAGCCCTCGGCCGCGGCATCCAGGTCGTCCACCGGGTCCACTGCATTCCCGCCCGAGCCGCACGCGCCGCCGCAGCACCCTCCGCCGCAGCCACCGGCATCCGTGACCGGCTCGGGCTCGGTGCCCTGGAGCTCCCACACCTGTCGGATGGCGTCCAGCATCACTTCGACGGGCTGTGCCCCGGTGACGCCGTACTTCTGGTCCAGCACGAACGTCGGCACCGAGGTGATGCCGATCTGCGAGGCGAGCGCGAGGTCCGTGCGCACGTCGATGCCGCGGTCGTCACCGGCGAGGAGCTCGCGGACCTCGGCCTCCTCGAGACCCGCCTCGACCGCCAACCTCACGAGCGTCTCGTGGTCGCCGATGGCCTCACCCTCCGAGTACCACGCCCGCATGACCCGGTCCGTGACCTCCTCCTCCCGGCCCAGGGCTCGGGCGAGGTGGACGAGGCGGTGCGCGTCGTAGGAGTTGCCGCCCCGGAGCCGCTCCCACTGGAAGTCGAGCCCGACGCGGGCGGCGTCGGCCGCCATCCGCTCCTGCTGGAGCACCATCTGCTCACGGGGCACGCCGTACTTGGCCGCGACCCGGTCGACGTTGGGGGTGTCGTCGACGGCCGGGGCGCTGCGGTCGAGCTGGAAGCTGTGCCACTGCACCTCCACCTCGTCGGCGTGCTCGAACTGCTCGAGGGCGAGCTCGAGGTGCCGCCGGCCGAGGTGGCAGAACGGGCAGAGGATGTCGGACCAGACGTCGATGCGCACCTCATGAGGGTATGTCGGGCGGGCGACGAAGGCCGAACCGGCCCACGTCCACAGCCCGGATCGGGGCGTGCCGGGTGTCCGGGATCGCGACTAGGGTTCGGCAGGTGAGCACCGCCCTGTACCGCCGCTACCGACCGGAGACGTTCGCCGACGTCATCGGGCAGGAGCACGTGACGGAGCCGCTCATGCAGGCGCTGCGCACGAGCCGGGTCAACCACGCCTACCTCTTCTCCGGGCCCCGCGGTTGCGGGAAGACGACGAGCGCGCGCATCCTCGCCCGCTGTCTGAACTGCGAGAAGGGCCCGACCCCGGAGCCGTGCGGCACGTGCGACTCGTGCGTCGCGCTGGCCCGTGGCGGCGCCGGCACCGTCGACGTCATCGAGATCGACGCGGCGAGCCACGGTGGTGTCGACGACGCCCGCGACCTGCGCGAACGCGCCTCCTACGGCCCCGCCCAGAGCCGCTACAAGGTCTACATCATCGACGAGGCGCACATGGTGACGCCGCAGGGCTTCAACGCCCTGCTCAAGATCGTCGAGGAGCCGCCGGAGCACGTGAAGTTCGTCTTCGCGACGACCGAGCCCGAGAAGGTCATCGGCACGATCCGCTCGCGGACCCACCACTACCCGTTCCGGCTCGTCCCCCCCGCCCGGCTCCAGGCCTACATGGAGGAGATCTGCGCCAAGGAGGGCGTCGCCGTCGCACCGGGTGTGCTGTCGTTCGTCGTGCGCGCCGGCGGGGGTTCGGTGCGTGACTCGCTCTCGGTGCTCGACCAGCTCATCGCGGGGTCGGGGCCGGAGGGGCTGACCTACGAGTCGGCGGCGGCGCTGCTCGGGTTCACCGACGGCGAGCTGCTCGACGCCTCCATCGACGCCCTCGCGGCGGGCGACGCGGCGGCCGTCTTCCGCGCCATCGACAAGGTCGTCGAGACCGGGCTGGACCCCCGCCGGTTCGTCGAGGACCTCCTCGAGCGGCTCCGCGACCTCATCATCGTGGCCGCGGTCACCGACGGGGCCGGGTCGGTGCTGCGGCACGTCCCGGAGGACCAGCTCGAGCGGATGCGCCGCCAGGCCGCGTCCTTCGGAGCGGGGGCGCTCTCCCGCGCCGCCGACGTCGTCAACGCCGGGCTCACCGAGATGACCGGCGCGACCGCCCCCCGACTCCAGCTCGAGCTCATCGCCGCACGTATCCTCCTTCCCGGCGCGGCGGGCGAGGCCGGGTATGCCGCGCGGCTCGACCGCCTCGAGCGTCGCCTCGACGTCGGTGGGGTGCCCACGACGGCCGCCCCGTATGCCGTGCCCGCGGCCGGGGCGGCGCCCTCACCTCCGTCGCAGCGGTCCGGTCCGGCGCCGCCCGTGCCCGAGTCCGAGCCCGACGAGTCGCACCCGGCCACGACCCCGCCGACGTCGCCGCCACCCGACGGCGACCGGCTCACCCCCGCATTCGAGCCACCACCGGATGCCGCCCGGCCGGCCGAGCAGGGTCAGGCCACCCAGGCGTCGGCAGCCGACGACGCGGAGGGAGTCGAGCCGGCATCCGAGCCGCCGCCGCCCGCGCACCCGCGCGGGCCCGGTGGCCTGGACACGGACGCCCTCCGCCGCTCCTGGCCCGACGTCCTCGAGTGGCTGAGCCGCAACAAGCGCGTCACGTGGACGTTCGTCTCCCAGAACGCCCAGGTCGCCGACTACGACGGCGAGCGCGTCCTCCTCAGCATCTCCACCGTCGGTCTCGCCGAGACCTTCCGCAGGGGCGCGCACGCCGACTACGTGCGCCAGGCCCTCATCGACGTGCTGGGCGTCGATGCCCGCATCGAGGGGGTGCCGGCCGACGACCCCGCGCCGGCCCCCCGATCCACGACGGCCCCGTCCACCGCCCCGTCGACCCCGGCACCCAGCGGGTCCGGGCGCGACACCGACCCCACCTCGCGGACCCAGCCCGACTCGTCAGGCCAGCCCGCCGCGGGCGACCCCCCCAACGAGCCGGACCCCGTCCCGCGGGCGACGGGCGCACGGGCAGGTGCCGCGGCGGGGGTGGCGGCTGGGGCAGGGGCCAGGGCCGGCGCGGGGGCCACGGCCGGCGCGGGGGCCACGGCCGGCGGGCGCCCGGCATCCGGGCACGGTGCGGCGAGCTGGTCCGACGCCCCGCCTCCGCCGGAGACCGCGCCGTCCTGGGCAAGCCCGCTGGAGCAGGCCCGCGCCACGGTCTCCGACGAGCCCGACGAGCCGGCCGAGCACGTGGTCGACGACAGCGCCATCAGTGACGACGACGAGTCCATCGACGACCTCACCGACGTGGGGGTCCCGGTCGTCGAGCGCATCCTCGGGGGCACGGTCATCGGAGAGGAGCCCCGGTGAGCGCGATCACCTACCGCCTCTCGCACGGCGTGGTGGCCCCGCTGTCCAAGGTGGTGTGGCGGCCGACGATCACCGGCCTCGACAACGTGCCGCTGACCGGTGGCGTCATCCTCGCGAGCAACCACCTCTCGTTCATCGACTCGTTCGCGATCCCCATCGCGGCGCCCCGCCCGGTGAGCTTCCTCGCGAAGTCGGACTACTTCACCGGCACGGGGGTGAGCGGGGCGATCCGCCGGGGGTTCTTCGAGGGCAGCAACGCCATCCCCGTCGACCGGCACTCCTCGCGCGCCGCCCAGGAGTCCCTCGACGCCGCGCTCGCCGTCCTGCGCGAGGGCCGCGCGTTCGGCATCTACCCCGAGGGCACGCGGTCGCGAGACGGCCGCCTCTACAAGGGCCGCACCGGGGTGGCCTGGCTCGCCCTCACCGCCAACGTGCCCGTGGTGCCCGTGGGCCTCGTCGGCACCGACGAGGTGCAGCCCGTCGGAGCCAGCTTCCCGAGGCTCGCCCGGGTCCGCGTGTCGTTCGGGCGGCCGGTGAGCCCCGAGCCGTATGCCGCGATGCCGGCCGGCAAGGCACGGCGCCTCCTCACCGACGCGGTCATGGACGCCATCGCCGGGCTCTCCGGGCAGGTGCGTGTCGACGCCTACAACGAGCTGCCGCCCGACTCCACCGGCGCGGCCGTCGGCATCTGACGGCTCGTGCCCCGCGGCGCGAACCGCCACGGTGTGGTGGGGGACAGGGTCCTCGCGAGGTCGTAGGCTCGACACGTGTACGAAGGCGCGGTCCAGGACCTCATCGACGAGCTCGGCAGGCTGCCGGGCGTCGGTCCCAAGAGCGCCCAGCGCATCGCGTTCCACCTCCTCCAGGCCGACCCCGCGGACGTCGAGCGGCTCGCCCACGCGCTGACCGAGGTCAAGCTCAAGGTGCGCTTCTGCGAGGTGTGCTTCAACATCGCCGAGGGCCAGCGGTGCCGCGTCTGCCTCGACCCGCGCCGCGACGAGCACTCGATCTGCGTCGTCGAGGAGCCGAAGGACGTCGTCGCGATCGAGCGCACCCGCGAGTTCCGGGGTCGCTACCACGTGCTCGGCGGGGCGATCAGCCCCATCGACGGCATCGGCCCCGACGACCTGCGGGTCCGCGAGCTGCTCGCCCGGCTCGGCGACGGCACCGTCACCGAGGTCATCATCGCCACCGACCCCAACCTCGAGGGCGAGGCGACGGCGAGCTACCTCTCGCGGATGCTCAAGGACTTCGGCCTGCGCGTCACCCGGCTCGCGTCGGGGCTCCCCGTCGGGGGCGACCTCGAGTACGCCGACGAGGTCACCCTGGGCCGTGCGTTCGAGGGACGGAGGCTCATCGATGTCTGACGACTGGACCGTGCTCGCCGAGGAGTCCGCGGCCGACGCCCGGATGTACCTCCTCACCGTCCGCGAGATCGCGGCCGGGAACACCCCCGACGCCACGCTTCCGATGGCCCTCCTCGCGCTCTCGCAGGTGCTCGTCATGGGTG
>DASSYJ010000027.1:0-46075 GCA_035703305.1 Ornithinibacter sp.
GGAGGAACTCGAAGACCATCGGCAGCACGGAGAACGCGACGATGACGAGGATCGCGGCCTCGAGGTGGTCGTGGATGAGCTGGACGCCGCCGAGCGCGTACCCGAGGAGGGTCAGGCCGGTGGCCCACAGCACGGCGCCGACCGCGCTCCACACGAAGAAGTGACGACGGTCCATCCGCGAGACGCCGGCGACGACGGTCACGAAGGTCCGCACGATCGGGACGAACCGGCCGATGACCAGCGCCTTGGCGCCGTGCCGCTCGAAGAAGGCGTGGGTCTGGTCGAAGTACCGCTTCTTGAGGAACCGGCCCTCACGTTCGTAGAGGGAGGAGCCGACGGCCCGGCCGATCTCGTAGCCCACGACGTTGCCGAGGAACGCGGATGCGCTGAGGACGAGGCAGGCCAGCCAGATGTTGATGCCGATGTCACCGCGGGCGATGAACAGGCCCACCGAGAACAGCAGCGAGTCACCGGGCAGGATCGGGAAGAGCAGCCCGCACTCGATGAAGACGATGGCGACGCCGACCCAGAAGAACTGGGAGCCGAAGCGGTCGAGGAGCCACTGGGGGTCCATCCAGTCGGGACCGAGGGAGGGCATCATCACGCGGGCAAGGGTATGCCGTGCGGCTGGACGTTCGCTGCACGGCATACCCCCGGGTCGGGCCACGAGAGGCGGTTCGGGCTACGAGGGCTTGGGCGCCCCCGGTCGTGCGTAGCGCATCCACGTGATCGCGATGCACATGAGCGCCCACGCGATGCCGATCGAGTAGAACGCCACCGGCGACATGATCGTGAGGCCGACACCGAAGAGGAACGGGCCGAAGGCCGCGATGGCCGCCGTCCAGCCGATGACCCCACCGGCCTGGCGCCGCTCGAAGATCATCGGCATCTGCTTGAAGGTCGACGCGTTGCCGATGCCGCTGAAGAGGAAGATCGCCAGCATCCCGTAGAGGAACTGGTTGAAGCCGCCCTCGAGCGCTGCGGCCGAGCTCGTGTCCGGGGTGAGGCCGGGGATCGTGTAGGCGATCGAGGCGATGAGGCCGATGCCCGAGACGAGGGTCCACACGGCGCCGCCGGTGCGGTCGGTGAGGGGGGCGAAGACGACGCGCGCGGCGGCCCCGATGAGTGGACCCAGGAAGACGTACTTCACGGCATCCGGGACGGCGTAGCCCGCGATGAGGACCGTGGCGGACGCCCCGCTGCCCTGGACGATCTCGCCGTTGCCGTTGCCGTAGAGGTTGGTCATGAGCAGGCCGAACTGTGCTGCCAGGCCGGAGAAGGTACCGAAGGTCATGATGTAGAGGACCGTCATCCACCAGGTGTCCTGGTTGCGGAAGATGTCGAACTGCTGGCGGATGTTCGCCTTGACCGGCACCGACTTCAGCATCGTCCACGCGAGGACCGCGCCGATGACCATGAGCGGGATCCACACGAACGCCGCGTTCTGGTACCAGACCGTGGCGGGGGGCTTGCCCGGCACCGTCATCTGCTGGCTGCCGCCGAAGACCGCCAGCGCCGAGATCGCGATGAGGTAGGGCGTGAGGAGCTGGACGAGCGAGACCCCGAAGTTGCCGAGACCGGCCTGGAGGCCGAGGGCCGTGCCCTGCTTGCGCTTCGGGAAGAAGTACGACGTGCTCGGCATGAAGCCGGAGAACGCGCCACCGCCGATGCCGGCGAGGAAGGCGAGGACCATGAGCTCCCAGTAGGGGGCCGTGGGCGACTGCACCCGGACGCCCCAGCCGAGGGTCGACGCGATGAGCAGCAGCGTCGTCAGCGAGACCATCTTCCGCGTGCCCATGATGGGCGGCAGGGTCATCCAGACGAGCCGGAGGAAGCCGGCCGCGAGGCCGGGCATGGCGGCCATCCAGTAGAGCTGGTTCTTCGTGAAGTCGTAGCCGAGCGCGTTGAGCTTGGGGATGATCGCGCTCGGCAGGAACCACGCGACGAAGGCCAGGGTGAGGCAGAACGTCGTGATCCACAGGGTGCGCCACGCGAGCGAGGAGTCCCACGTCTGCTCGTTCTCGGGGTCCCAGGACTCCAGCCACTCCCCCGTGCGGGTCGGTGCGGGTGCGCTGCTCATGAGGTCTCCTTCAGGCTGGTGTGCCGGTGGTGGGATCGGGGGCGGGTCGTCGGGTCAGGTGGTCACGGGGGTGGCCGGGGCCGGGCTCTCGAGGTGGCGTGCCAGGTCGGGCGACTCGCTGTGGAGCATGTGGACGACGGTCCGGTGCATCCACGCGAAGCAGGCCGCGGTGAGGAGGAACAGGACGAAGAAGGTGGAGCTCGGGAAGCCGGACCACACCTTGGTGTAGGCGAAGAGCGGCGGGAGGACGAAGCCGCCGAGCCCGCCGAACATCCCCACGAGGCCGCCGACCGAGCCGACGTTGTCGGGGAAGTACTCGGGGATGTGCTTGTAGACGGCGGCCTTGCCGACCCCCATCGCGCACCCCAGCACGAAGACGAGCAGGGCGAACGGCGCCAGGGCCATGCCGTAGGCGAGGTGCTCGCTCTCGCTGCCGTCGGGGTGGGCGATGACGAGGTGGCCGTTGGGCATCATGAGGATGCCGGTGACGAGCGTCATGGTGCCGAACGTCCAGTACATGACCCGCCGGGCCCCGAACCGGTCGGAGAACCAGCCGCCCACCGGCCGGAGCAGGGATGCCGGGAAGATGAACGTCGCGGTGAGGAGGGCCGCCTCCTGGAGCGGGACGTCGAAGGTGTCGACGTAGTACTTGGGGAGCCAGGCGGCCAGCGCGACGTAGGCCCCGAAGACGGCCGCGTAGTAGAGGCTGAACCGCCACACCCGCACGTGCCGCAGGGGCGCCAGCATCTCGCGCACCGGCTTGCCGGCGGCGCCGCGCCGGTCGCGCCGGGGGACGATGACGAGCGTGAGGACGGCGACGACGACGAGCGCGACGGTGTAGATCGCCGGGAAGAGCCGCCACCCGCCCCTGATGAGGCCGAAGTACGTCGCGCCCGCGGTGGCACCGATGAGGGTCGGGAGCAGGACGACGAGGAGCTTGGTGACGGAGGCGCCGACGTTGCCCGCCCCGAACACCCCGAGGGCGAAACCCTGTCGCTCCTTGGGGAACCACGCGGCGTTCCAGGCGATCCCGACGCTGAAGAGGTTGCCTGCGAAGCCGACGAGGAAGGCGAGCACGAGCAGCGGCACGTAGCTCGTCACCTGGGTGAGGAAGAAGCACGGGATCGCCGTGAGCAGCAGCATCGCGATGGTGACGACCCGCCCGCCGACCCGGTCGGTGAGCATGCCGGCCGGCAGCCGCCAGAGCGAGCCGTTGAGCACGGCGACCGCGCTGATCCAGGCCAGCTCGGGGTCGGAGAGCCCGAGCTCCTTCTGGATCGGGACCCCCAGGATGCCGAACATGAGCCAGACGGCGAACATCAGGGTGAACGCGAGCGTCGACATCGTGAGCACCCGCTTGGCACCGCCCGGGACGTGCATGTGCGCGGGAGCAGCGCCGGCGGGGACGGCCGGGTGCGACGCCACGGGCTGCGCCTCCCGATCGGTCGCCTGCTGGGTCATCGGTCCTCCATTTGGATGAGTTGGTTCCTCTAAAATCGAGTCGACGCGACCGTACACCCGTCGCCACGGACGTGCTACGAAGGTGAGGCTCACCTTCTACGACACCCAGTAGTACCGGCGAATGCGCCTCTCGTCAACCGTTCGGAGGCAGGACGTGCCTCACACGTGCGCGGGCTGTTACGGTGTGGGTCGAAGAGAGGAAAGGACTCCTCTATATTCAGGAAGGGAGCGCACATGGGGCCTGCTGCTCATCCGCACAACGCGGCAGCGCTGCTCGCCTCCCCGGTCCGGCGGCGGATCGTCGACCACCTCGCCCAGGCCGGAGCAGGCACCGGCGACCCGGCCCTGACCGCGGCCGAGCTCGCGGCGGAGGTGGGGCTGCACGTCACCACGGTGCGGTTCCACCTCGACCAGCTGGTCGCCGCCGGCATCGTCGAGTCCGAGCGGCGCCGCCAGGTCGGGGCGGGGCGCCCACGCAAGGTCTACGCCCTGGCCGCCGGATCCCTCGACGACGTCGACGCGCGCGGCGAGGTCGAGCACCTCCGCCTGCTCAGCGGGCTGCTCGCCCAGACGCTCACCGAGGGCGTCTCCGGCCACACGGTGACCCCGGCGGAGGCCGGCAGGCGCTGGGCGGTCGACCATGTCCCCGCGCAGCCAGGGCCCCCTGCCGACACTCCGGGGCGGTGGCTCGGCAAGCTCGCCCAGATGATCGACGTGCTCCAGGAGTGGGGCTACACGCCCGAGCTCACGACCTCCGAGGGGGGCCGTGCCGCCGAGATCACCCTCGCCCACTGCCCCTTCCTCCAGCTGGCCCGCGCCAACCCGGCAGTGGTCTGCGGTATCCATCGCGGGCTGATTGCGGGATCGTTGGCACAGCTGGGAGAGCCAGCGACCCGCGTCAGCCTCGAACCCTTCGTCGACGACACCACGTGCCTCGCCCACGTGAGCACCACGACACCGTTCCGCAGCACCGCATCGAAGGAGCCCGCATGACGACCGCCGGCCTCGACGGCCCCCTGACCGACGCCCTGGTCGGCACGCGCCGCTTCTTCACCCGGTCGGAGGTGTCTGCCGACAAGCGCTCCATCCACGCGACGGGTGGCCGCTCGGGCGACGCGTTCTACCGGGACCGCTGGGCCCACGACAAGGTCGTGCGCAGCACCCACGGGGTCAACTGCACGGGGTCGTGCTCGTGGAAGGTCTACGTCAAGGACGGCATCATCACGTGGGAGGCCCAGCAGACCGACTACCCGTCGACCGGTGCCGACCGCCCCGAGTACGAGCCGCGCGGGTGCCCCCGGGGCGCGGCATTCTCCTGGTACACCTACTCCCCCACCCGTGTCCGCTACCCCTACGTGCGCGGCGTGCTCCTCGAGATGTACCGCGAGGCCAAGCGCGCGGTCGGTGGCGACCCGGTCGTCGCGTGGGCCTCCGTCGTGCAGGACCCCGAGAAGGCACGGCGCTACAAGTCGGCCCGCGGCAAGGGCGGCCTCGTCCGCTCGACGTGGGAGGAGGTCGTCGAGATCATCGCGGCCGCCCACGTCTACACCGTGAAGCGCTGGGGACCCGACCGCATCGCCGGCTTCTCACCGATCCCCGCCATGTCGCCGGTCTCCTACGCCTCCGGCGCGCGCTTCCTCGAGCTCATCGGCGCCCCGATGCTCTCCTTCTACGACTGGTACGCCGACCTCCCCAACGCCTCGCCGCAGATGTTCGGCGACCAGACCGACGTGCCCGAGTCGGGTGACTGGTGGGATGCCGGCTACCTCATCATGTGGGGCTCGAACGTCCCCATGACCCGCACCCCGGACGCGCACTGGATGACCGAGGCCCGCTACCGCGGCCAGAAGGTCGTCGCCGTCTCGCCCGACTACGCGGAGAACGTCAAGTTCGCCGACGAGTGGGTCGCCGCGGCACCCGGCACCGACGGCGCGCTCGCGATGGCCATGGGGCACGTCATCCTCAAGGAGTCCTTCGTCGACCGGCAGGTCGACTTCTTCACCGAGTACAACCAGCGCTACACCGACCTGCCCTTCCTCGTGTCGCTCGAGCCGGACACGACGGATGCCGGTGACGCCGGCCCGGGTGCCGGCGGCGCGGGTGACACCGGCGCGGGAGCCGGCGGCCCGGCATACCGGCCCGGCAAGTACCTCGTGGCCGGCGACCTCGACGTGCCGGAGAGCACCTCCGAGAACGCCATGTGGAAGCCCGCCGTCGTCGACGGGCGCACCGGGGACGTCGCGATCCCCAACGGCTCGATCGGGTTCCGGTACGGCGAGGAGGGGTGGGGGAAGTGGAACCTCGACCTCGGCGACATCGAGCCGGTGCTCTCGTTCCACGACGAGGCCGACGAGAGGGTGCGGGTCACGTTGCCGCGCTTCGACTCCCACGACGGCAAGGTCGCCCACGTCACCCGGGGGGTGCCGGTGCGTCGCGTCGGCGCTCGCCTCGTGACGACGGTGCTCGACCTCATGCTCGCCCAGTACGGCGTGCAGCGCGATGGCCTGCCGGGCACCTGGCCCACCGGCTACGACGACCCGTCCACGCCTGCCACCCCGGCATGGCAGGAGGAGATCACCTCGGTGCCGGCCGAGCAGGTCGTGCGGCTGGCCCGGGAGTGGGCCCAGAACGCCATCGACACCGGCGGCCGCGGCATGATCCTCATGGGGGCCGGGACCAACCACTGGTTCCACTCCGACCAGATCTACCGCGCGATGCTCGTGCTCACGACGATCACCGGGTGCCAGGGCCGGAACGGTGGTGGCTGGGCCCACTACGTCGGCCAGGAGAAGGTGCGCCCGATCATGGGCTTCCAGCACATGGCCTTCGCCCTCGACTGGCACCGCCCGCCGCGGCACATGAACCAGACCGCGTACTGGTACGTCAACACGAGCCAGTACCGGTACGACACGTTCACCGCCGACGACGTCGACGCCGGCACGGGGGCCTTCGCCGGCAAGGGCGTCATGGACCTCCTGGCCCAGTCGGTGCGGCTCGGCTGGACGCCGAGCTACCCCACGTTCAACCGCAGCAGCCTCGTGCTGGCCGACGAGGCGGATGCCGCGGGCGTGCCCCCGGCGGACTACGTCGTCGAGCAGCTGAGGTCCGGCGCCCTGAGGTTCGCCGTCGAGGACCCCGAGGCCGAGGAGAACCACCCGCGGATCCTCAGCCTGTGGCGCGCCAACCTGCTCGGCTCCAGCGCCAAGGGCAACGAGTACTTCCTCAAGCACCTCCTCGGCACCGACAACGCCGTGACGGCCGCGCAGGCACCGCCCGAGAAGCGGCCCGCCGGCATCGAGTGGCCCGACGACGTGCCCGAGGGCAAGCTCGACCTGCTCATGACCATCGACTTCCGGATGACGAGCTCGACGCTCTTCTCCGACGTCGTCCTCCCCGCCGCCACCTGGTACGAGAAGCACGACATCAACACGACCGACATGCACCCCTTCGTGCACTCGTTCAACCCCGCGATCGCCCCGCCGTGGCAGTCCAAGACCGACTGGGAGGCGTGGAAGGCGGTCGCCAAGAGGTTCTCCGAGCTGGCCGTCGACCACCTCGGCACCCGCCGCGACGTCGTCGCGAAGCCGCTCTGGCACGACACCCCCGAGGCCATGGCCACGGTCCACGGCGTCGTCAGGGACTGGCGCACCGGTGAGGTCGAGCCTGTCCCCGGGAGGACGATGCCCGTGCTGGCGGTCGCCGAGCGGGACTTCGCCGCGGTCCACGACAAGATGACCTCGATCGGTCCCCTCATGGAGAGCGTCGGCATGCTCACCAAGGGCGTGCCCTACGACGTCAAGCGCGAGATCGGCATCCTGCGCACCCGCAACGGCGTGGCCCACGGCGGCGCCGGTGACGGCCAGCCGCGCCTCGTCACCGACATCCACGTCGCCGACGCGATCCTGCACCTGTCGGGCACGGCCAACGGGCACCTCGCGACCCACGGGTTCAAGAACGTCGAGAAGCGCACCGGCACACGGCTGCACGACCTCTCGGCCGAGCACGAGGGCAAGCAGATCACCTTCGCCGACACCCAGGTCGCCCCGGTGCCGGTCATCACGTCACCGGAGTGGTCGGGCTCGGAGTCGGGTGGCCGCCGGTACGCGCCGTTCACGATCAACATCGAGCGACTCAAGCCCTTCCACACCCTCACCGGACGCCAGCAGTTCTACCTCGACCACGACTGGATCCTCGGCATGGGTGAGGCGCTCCCCGTCTACCGACCACCGCTCAACATGACCGAGCTGTTCGGCGAGACGGCTCTCGGCGAGCAGAACGCCCTCGGCGTCTCGGTGCGCTACCTGACCCCGCACAACAAGTGGTCGATCCACAGCGAGTACCAGGACAACCTGTTCATGCTCTCGCTCTCGCGTGGGGGCCAGACGATCTGGATGTCCGACGTGGACGCCGAGAAGATCGGGGTCGCGGACAACGACTGGATCGAGGCGGTCAACCGCAACGGCGTCGTCGCGGCCCGGGCGATCGTGTCGCACCGGATGCCGGAGGGCACGGTCTACATGCACCACGCCCAGGACCGGCTCATCGACGTGCCGCTCACCGAGCGCGACGGCAAGCGCGGCGGCATCCACAACTCGCTGACCCGGATCATGATCAAGCCGAGCCACATCATCGGCGGGTACGCGCAGTTCGCCTACTTCTTCAACTACATCGGGCCGACGGGCAACAACCGCGACGAGGTCACGATGATCCGCCGTCGCTCGAACCAGCAGGTGGAGTACTGACATGCGCGTCATGGCTCAGATGGCGATGGTCATGAACCTCGACAAGTGCATCGGGTGCCACACCTGCTCGGTCACCTGCAAGCAGGCGTGGACCAACCGCGCGGGGACCGAGTACGTCTGGTTCAACAACGTCGAGACCCGGCCGGGCCTCGGCTACCCCCGCGGCTACCAGGACCAGGAGGAGTGGCGCGGCGGCTGGGTGCTGAGGAACGGACGGCTCCGGCTGCGCGCCGGGGGACGGCTCAAGAAGCTCCTCACGATCTTCAGCAACCCGAAGATGCCCTCGATCCAGGACTACTACGAGCCCTGGACCTACGACTACGAGACCCTGCTCAACGCTCCTGCCCAGAAGACCTTCCCGGTCGCCCGACCCCACTCGCTCATCTCGGGCAAGCCGATCAACATCTCGTGGAGCGCCAACTGGGACGACGACCTCGGTGGCTCGCGTGAGCACGCGGCCAGGGACGTCATGCTCAAGGGCATCGAGGACAAGGTCCGCATGGAGTTCGAGCAGACCTTCATGTTCTACCTGCCCCGCATCTGCGAGCACTGCCTCAACCCGTCGTGCGCGGCATCCTGTCCGAGCGGCGCGATCTACAAGCGCGCGGAGGACGGCATCGTCCTCGTCGACCAGGACCGGTGCCGGGGCTGGCGCATGTGCATCACGGGGTGCCCCTACAAGAAGGTCTACTTCAACCACAAGACCGGCAAGGCCGAGAAGTGCACCTTCTGCTACCCGCGGATCGAGGTCGGCATACCGACCGTGTGCTCCGAGACCTGCGTCGGCCGGCTGCGCTACATCGGGCTCGTGCTCTACGACGCCGACAAGGTGCTCGAGGCGGCGTCGGCGGCCGACGACACCGACCTCTACGAGAGCCAGCTCGGCGTCTTCCTCGACCCCGAGGACCCCGAGGTTCGGCGCGCGGCCGAGGCGGCCGGCATCCCCGGCGACTGGGTGGAGGCGGCCCGCCGCAGCCCCGTCAAGCGGCTCATCATGGACTACAAGGTGGCGCTGCCCCTCCACCCGGAGTACCGCACGATGCCGATGGTCTGGTACATCCCGCCGCTCTCGCCGGTCGTCGACGTCATCAAGGACACCGGGTACGACGCGGAGGACGTCGACAACCTCTTCGGCGCCATCGACACCCTGCGGATCCCCGTCGAGTACCTCGCGAACCTCTTCACCGCGGGCGACGTCGACCCGGTCAACGGCGTGCTCAAGAAGCTCGCCGCCATGAGGTCCTACATGCGCGACATCAACCTCGGTCGCGACCCTCGTGACGCGATCCCCCGGGCCGTGGGCATGGAGAGCGAGGACATGTACGAGATGTTCCGCCTCCTGGCCCTCGCGAAGTACGACGAGCGCTACGTCATCCCCACCGCGCACGCCGAGCAGGCGCACGCCCTCGAGGAGCTCGCGACCGAGTGCGCCGTGTCGGAGCACGGGGGACAGGAGATCTTCGGTGAGGGGTCGGGCGGGGCGCCGACCCCGGTCGCCGTCGAGAACTTCCGGGTGCTGCAGGAGACCCAGTCGGCGGACAGCCTCGAGGCCCTGCCGTCCGACAACCCCCTGCGCGGCCGGGTCAACCTGCTCAACTGGGACGGCCGGGGGATGCCGGACGGCATGTTCCCCGGGTCCGACGAGAAGGCCGACCGATGAGGTGGGTGCGCCACCGGGCGGAGCAGCCCGGCATCCACGAGCAGGCCCTCGCCGACACGTGGCAGGTCGTCTCGCTGCTGCTCGACTACCCCGACGACGTCCTCGCCTCGCGGCTGCCGATGCTCCGCGGTGTCGTCGCCGAGCTGCCCGAGGCGCAGCGGGTCCCGCTGGACGAGATGCTCGACACCCTGGAGCAGGGTGACCTCGGCCGGCTCCAGGAGGAGTACGTCGACACCTTCGACGTGACCCGCAAGTGCTCCCTGCACCTCACGTACTTCACCCACGGCGACACCCGGAAGCGAGGCGTGGCCCTCGTCGAGTTCAAGCAGGCCTACCGCAAGGCCGGGGTCGAGTTCGACACCGACGCCGAGCTGCCCGACCACCTCTGCGTCGTGCTCGAGTTCGGCGCCGTGCACGACTGGCCGACCGCATGGCACCTCCTCATCCGGCACCGCGTCGGCATCGAGGTGCTCAGAGCCGGTCTCGCACAGCGGAGCTCACCGTGGCTGCCCGCGCTCCAGGCGCTGCGCACGACGCTCCCGCAGCTCGACGGTGACGACGAGGAGGCGCTCCTCCGCCTCGTCGCCGAGGGCCCACCGCGGGAGGACGTCGGTCTCGAGCCGTACGCGATCGACCCCCGCCTCAACCCGCGACCCGAGCCCGCGGACACCACCGCCCTGCTCGGCCCGACCATCCCCGTTGGAGCCCCCCGATGACCACGTTCCTGTGGGTGATCGTGCCCTACGTCTGCCTCGCGGTGTTCGTCGTCGGGCACGTCTGGCGCTACCGCTACGACAAGTTCGGGTGGACCACGCGGTCGAGCCAGCTCTACGAGGACCGGCTCCTGCGGATCGGCAGCCCGCTGTTCCACTTCGGGATGCTGGGGGTCGTCGCCGGCCACGTCATCGGGCTCGTGATCCCCCAGGTGTGGACCAACGCGCTGGGTCTGAGCCCCCGCGTCTACCACGTCATCGCCCTGACGGGTGGCATCCCGGCGGGCATCGCGGCCGTCGTCGGCCTCGCGATCCTCGTGTACCGCCGCCGGACCACGGGCCCGGTCTTCAGCGCGACGACGGTCAACGACAAGGTGATGTATGCCGTCCTGGGCACGGTCATCCTCCTCGGCATGTGGAACACGGTGGCGGGGAGCCTGCTCGAGTTCGGCGGCGAGTACAACTACCGCGAGGGGGTCTCGGTGTGGTTCCGGAGCATCTTCGCGCTCCAGCCGCAGCCGGACCTCATGGCGGAGGCTCCGATCGGCTTCCAGCTCCACGCCCTGCTCGCGTTCCTCCTCTTCGCGATGTGGCCGTTCACCCGGCTCGTCCACGTGTTCTCGGCCCCGATCGGCTACCTCACCCGCCCCTACCTCGTGTACCGGTCCAAGGACGAGCGGCCCGGACGCGGCTCGGGCAACCGTGCGCCGCAGCGGGGCTGGGAGCGGCCGGAGCTGCAGAAGAAGTGACCGCCGACGACGCCCTACACCGGCCCGCAGCAGGGAAGGACCACGGATGACCGACCTCACCGCCGCGGAGCGGGAATGGCACGACTGGATCGCCGTGGCGTGCGCGGCGGTCGGGGTCGACCCGGAGGCGGTGGACGTCACCGGCATCCACGGCCTGACCAAGGAGGTCGCCCACCGGTTCGCCCGGCCCATGGCACCGGTGGGGTCCTACATCCTCGGGGTCGCCGTGGGTTCGCGTGCGGCCCTCGGACAGCCGGTGGACCGCGACGCGCTCGCCGCGGCGATCTCCGCCACCCTCCCGGAGCCCACCGACGCCGGCTGACGGTCGGTGGGCGGCCGCCCGGGCGGGGCGTCAGCCCGTCTGCTGTGCCGGCGTGCCCGTGACCTTCCCGAGCATCCGGCTCCCCCACGAGCCGTTCTCCTCCGACGCGACGCGCTGCATGAGGGCCGCCAGCTCCTGCAGCCGGTTGGGCCCGTCGTAGGGCGGCATACCGGCAGCGAACGCGAAGCCGTGCTGCCGCATCGTCTCCGCGGACCTCCGGTAGCTGATCCAGTTGGCCTGCCACTGGAACAGCTGCTGCAGCCCCTCGAGGACGACGAGGACGGCACCCAGCGAGGCGGTGACCCAGGGGGTCGCCCCGAGCCCGGCACACACGGTGACGGCCGCGGCGATGGCGATGGCGGCGACCTTGGCGACCTGGTACTCGAGCCTGCTGTTCCTCGCCGCGACGTTGTACTCGGTGAACTGCTCGGAGAACTCACGCCAGACGAGGTGCTCCGCGTCCTCGGCTCTCGACGGGGTGGGGAGCCTCGTGCTCCGGCCGCCGTTGTTCCGACGTTCCGCACGGCCTACCTCGGTCGGGATCTCCATCGCCAGTCGTCCTCCATCAGCGTCGTGGTGGGCCACGGTCTCGTCTCGAACGGTGTCTACGGGGCTGGTGGCCGGAACGTCGACAGCAGTGTTCCCACGGCCCCGACGGCCGGTTGGACGGTGACGGCGTCCTGCTCCACGATGAGGCGACGGATCGACACCCGTGCCCCAGCTGGCAGCTCGGCAAGGGCGAAGGCCTCCGCCACCACCCGGTTCAGCCCGCGGACCACGGTCTGCTGGAGCTGGGCCGTCAGCGTCGACTCGAGAGTGCCCCGGACGAGGGGCACCATCGCCGCCACGAGTGCGCCCATGGCGCCGGACACCTGGACGTCGGGCACGCCGACGACCCGGACGTAGCAGGGCTCCATGTCCATCGGTGTGGGAGGCAGCTGCAGCACGACGGGAACCGTCACCGTGAACGGGTTCGGTGGCGCCGGCACACCCATGGGAAGCGTCCAGTCGACGGTGCCGCTGGCGTGCAGCGTGAACTGGCCGGTGGAGAGGGTCGCGGACATCGCGGTCACGGTGACCCGCGCCGACGGGCCCCCCGGTGCCGCCACGACGTCGCTCGAGACCGGAACGGCCGCGGACAGCCACTGCGCGACATCGGCCGAGGTGAACCGGACGTCGGGGCCCACGACGACCTCCGCCCGGATCATCGCCGGCAGGTCTCGCGCATCGAGAGGACCGGTGCGGAAGTCGACCACGAAGGCGTCCGGAAGTCCCTGGCTCACCACGATGATCGAGAGGCGAGGGGGCAGAGGGCCCGGGAAGGAGAACCGTCCCCCCACGAGTGGGCTCCGCGAGGCGGGGTTGACCTGGCCCGGCTCGTAGAGCTGCGCCTCGCGGCCCGAGGGCAGCGGGGGCGGCCCGGGGCTCACGACGACGAACTCCACCTCGAGGGCGCCCGTGTGACTGGCCACGCAGGAGCTCAGCGCGGACCTTGCGGCCGCGAGGTCGCGACGCAGCGACGCGAGCTGCGCCAGCGCGGCCCACGCCTCGGCGCCGGCGAGTCCGCTCAGTGCGCCGGTGGCGGCCGCCTCGGCGGCCTCGAGGCTCTGGACGTGCGAGGCGATGTCCTGGCACTCCGGTGGTATCGAAGACATCGCGTCTCCTCCCTGCCGATGGGGGGACGGTACTCCCGAAGGCGCCCGCCGGCGAGGCCGACCCGAGGTCCACAGGACGACGAGGCACCGTGGCCGAATCTCCCGCGGGCTCGACGACGTCTCCCGCCCGGTGCGGGAACCTTCAGGTCAGCACCCCATCGGATGCCGTGCGATGGCGAGGTTTCCCGGATCGGGCGGGAATGTTGATGGGCGGTCAGGGATCCGCGCGCTGTGGGGCTCCCGGCCTCAGAGGATCCTCGACATCCCGGGGACGCGGCTGATGAGGAGCCAGGCCGCGGCATACGAGAGGACGACTCCGCCGGCGGCGACGACGGCGGCCTTGACCTCCGCAGGGGCGTCGACAGGGCGCAGGACGACCGCGATGCCGAGGAGGAAAATGCTCTGGAGCATGAACGCCCCGTAGGCGCTCCTGCTGAGGAGCGGTCCCCAGCGATGGCGCCGGTCGAGGTGCCGCTGCGCGACACCGAGCAGCCAGATCGACCCGAAGACACCGAGCACGGCATCGATGACTGCGAACGCCGCGGCCGCCCAGCTCCACCCGCCGAGGGCGGACTCCACCGCGTCGGCGCTGGCGACGACGGAGAGCAGCACCCCCATGGCGAGCACGGCCGCGAGCGTCACCCTGCCGCAACGGCGTGCCAACGGCGCGGGTATGGCAGCGACCCAGTTCCGCTCGGCCGCAACCACTCCGATCGTGAAGACGGCCAGGCACGCGGGCCACTCCCAGAAGTTCAGGTCGGTCACGCCGCTCTCGGACCCGTACGGGTAGGCCAGTCGCACGACGAACGAGAGCGGGGCGACGACCGCCGCCGTCAGTGCGAGGATGCGCACCGTCACGGACCGTGTCGGTCGCGTCTGGAGAGCCTCAGGTGGAGGAACCGGCTGCGAGCGGCGCCACCGTGACAGCGCTGCGTGCGCGCCGGCATACCCGAGGGAGAAGGCCAGGAGCACTCCGACGAACCACAGCGGGCCGGTGTCGACCCGTCCCTCGGGGCGCATGTACTCGTCGAGGTAGGACCCGGGCGCGAGGCCGAGAGGACGCTGGAGGGCGTAGTTCAGGCTCGGCTGGATGAGGAAGACGTAGATCGCGAAGGGCACTCCGAGGCGCAGGAGGCGGTCGCGCACGAACGCGCCGGTCCCCTTGTGCGCGAGTGAGGGAGGCGTGAGCAGTCCGGCGACGAGGAACAGCAGGGGGATGAGGAACAGGCCGAAGGGGCTGACCAGCACGAACAGGACGGCCTCGGTGGCCGGGTGGAGGGACACCTCGCGCATCTCGGTGTAGGTCCAGACCTCGACCGTCGAGGCGTACCCGAGCACCCCGTGGAACGCGATGATGGCCGTGATGAGGACGACCTTGAGGTTGTCCAGGTAGGGGCGCCGCGTGGATGCCCAGTCCTCCAGTGATGCTCGATGGTCACCGTGGACCGGTGCCGAACCCGCAGGCGCTGCGGCCACGCCTCCATCATCCCGCTGAAGGCAGGGTCCTCACATGACCCAGGCCACGTCCAGGATGCCGTTTCCGGTGTCATCCGGAGCGCTGGTAGGTGCCGACCAGGCGACCCCACGCGAGAGCGCTCGACCGCACCGCCTCCATGGCGGAGTCGAGCTGCGCACGCTCGGGCAGCCTCGTCGGTCTGGTCAGGGCGTAGACGGTGAACCTGTAGTGGTGGACACCGCGCGGCGGACACGGTGGGTAGTAGGACGTCCTCCCACCCGAGTTCTCCGCCTGCACGGCGCCGCGCGGAAGCGCGCCCGCGTCGAGTCCGGTCGTGTGGGCTGGCAGGTCGAGCACCACCCAGTGCGTGAACGTGCCGCGGGGAGCGTCCGGGTCATCGACGACGACCGCCAGAGCCGAGGCACCCGGAGGCACACCGTCCCACGTCAACGGTGGGCGCTCGCCGGCACCGTCGCACGTGAAACGCGCGGGGATGGCCTCGCCCTCCGCGAACGCGGTGCTCCGCACGGTCATCTCCTGCGCGGCTGTCATCGCCGGCTCCTCTCCAGTCTGCGGACCGACGCAGGCGGCGACGCCCAGCCACAGGGCGAGCAGCCACAGCGCCTGCTTGCGGAACGGCACGTTCCCAGCGTCTCACTGCCGGTCAATGCACCGCCGACCCTAGGGAGTCAGGTGCCCGACGCAGCTGCCCTTGGCACCGGTCGACGAGGCGTTCGCCGGGGCGTTGGCATCGCTGTTTGTCCCGTCAGGGCACGTGGTCCCACCCCACGTGACCTCGTCGAGGACAGCTCCCGCCACGTCCGCACCCGTGAGATCTGCACCGGTCAGGTCGGCGCCGGTAAGGTCGACGTTTCGCAGGGACGCGCCCGAGAGGTCGGCGTTTGTGAGCACCGCGTTGACCAAGGACGGCTTGGGCTGCACCGGGTCGGCCGGGTTCGCGGCCCAGGCGAACGCGATGATGCCCGTGGCACCGAGGAGCACGCCGGCAGCGATCTGCCACCGGAGGGATTGGAACCGGGCCTGGAGGGAGACGGTCGCCGCCTTGTCCAGCATGGCGTCCATGAGGGCGACGAGGTCCCCCAGTCCCTCGCGGTCGGGCTCCGACTCCCTGTAGACCTCCAGGATCTGCGCAGGCGAGGAGAAGCCGCCGAGTGCCGTCGGGTGCGACCTGAGGTATTCGCCCACCTCGCGCCGGGCAGCCTTCTCGTGCGATGTATACCCACCGTCCTCGCCCCACGCGCTCACGATGTCCTCGAACGACCAGGGCTGCGGGGAGAGGACGTCCACGACTCGCCACATCGCCCACATGATGGCCAGCAGGCCGGCGCCCACGCCGACGATCGCGACCCAGAAGCGCGGCGTTGCTGGGTCCAGCGCCCCGACGCTCGACAGCTGGCTCCCGGCAACGAGGACCGCGCCGATCCCGCCGAGGCCGGCGATGAACCACTTGGAGGCCGAACGGACAAGCTCCCGGGACTCGGCAAGGTCGCCGGTGCCTTCAGCGTTGTCCGCGGTCGGCATGGCTACTTCGACGGCCGCTTGGACATCTTCAGGCGCGGCTGCGGCTTGACCTTGATGGGCTTCTGCCCCTGCTTCTTCGCCGGTTTGCCCGGATCGCTCGGCGCCTGGCTCTGCTCATCTCGACCGCGTGGCATGGGGTCCCCTTCACGCTCTGGCACGGGACTGCGTGACACTCCGAACGCTACAACCGAGAGCCCCCTGTGGCACCCGGCTCGCGCAGCCCCGGGTAACCCGGGCGTCGCCAGGTCGAAGGAGCCGCAGGACTGTGGAGTTCATCGGGCAGGAGTCCGATCTGGACTGCACCTCGACATCAGAAGCCGCCGTCGCGGGCCATGTTGTTGAAGCGGCTGTAGTGGCCCTGGAAGGCCAGCACGATGTCCTTGGTCGGCCCGTTGCGGTGCTTGGCCACGATGACGTCGGCCTCGCCGTCACGCTCGGGGTCGGAGCGGTCGCGGTGGAGCAGGATGACGACGTCGGCGTCCTGCTCGATCGAGTTGTGCACCGCGACTCCGTTGGCGACGAAGTTGTGGCAGTCGAGCACGGTCGCGTCGAAGACCTCCTCGACGCCGTCGGCCTCGATCGAGACGACCTCGTCCCAGAAGACGTCGTTGACGGCCATCATCTCCAGCTCGGCGTCGCCGAGGACCTCGGCGACCTTCGCCAGCCTCGGGCGCGAGGGCGCGGTCGCGTACAGGGCCGACCCGCAGTACTGGGTGCCGAGTGCCGACTGGAACTCCCGGGTCGTGACGCCGCGCGATGACATCGAGTCGCGCACGTCGTCCCAGACCTGCTTCGGAATGGTGTCGACGTTGGTGTTGGCCGTGATGCCCCGGACGACCTCGAGCAGCCCGGCCGCCGCCACGCCCCTCTCGCCGTGGACCCCGACCTCCTGGAGGAACCTCCGCTGGCTGTCGACGCCCGACACGTCAACCGTGAACCCGGGTCGGTAGCCCGCCTTGCGGGTGACCCTCAGCCTGGTCTGGATGCCGAACCGGAGCAGCAGGCGCGACACGTCGTCGACGAGCCGCCGAGAGGTCGAGGCGTAGTAGACGCGACCGCCGCGTCGGTCCTTGCGGACGGTGACCGAGCCGTCGGTCGCCCACAGGTGACGGAGGAACAGGGCAATCTGCTCCTTCGGCAGGCTGAACACCGGCTCGGGCACGAACTTCTCGTGGGACCGGGCACCGAACAGGCCGAGGCCGTCGAGCCACTCCGCGACGGGGTTCCGGACGCCGTGGGTCAGCCGGTACGGGGCGCGCAGCCGGAGCATGGTGCTCCGGGCAGCCGGATAGTCGTCGCGGACCGCAGCAACCCCGAACACCGCGGCGGCCTTGGTCACGGCCTCGAGGTTGTGCTCGTCGACGCTCGCGTACCGGATCGGCTGGCGCTTGACGAAGGAGCCGTCCCCGATGAGGTGCGCGAGGAGGACGACGCGCGCGTCGTCCCACTGCGTCAGCGTCGCGGGCGAGGGCACGTGCCGGGGGACGGCGACCCGGTCGCCGGTGCGCAGGGCAGCGAGCGGCTCCCACCCGGCATACGTGAGGAAGGGGTGGTTCTCGGTGGCCCGCACCGTCTTGCCGGAGCTCAGGGTGAGCCGGAAGACCGGCGCGGTGCCGGTCGAGAAGGCGTGGCTCATCGTGCGCCTGGTGTAGCGGAGCCCGTCGTCGAGCGCCCACACGGTGATGTCACGCTCGCCGCTGGCGCAGAGCTCGCCGATCGTGGTCTCTGCACCGGTGTCGGCGCGCAGGATGCGTGCGTCGGCGGGGAGGCAGCCCGACTCACGGAGGTCTGACATCTGCGGGCGCTTGTCGGTGCGCTGCTCGGGGCCACGGTTGAGCTGGCTGATCGCGATGACCGGCACCTCGAGCTCCTTGGCGAGGAGCTTGAGGGCACGCGAGAACTCCGCGACCTCCTGCTGGCGGGACTCGACCTTCTTGCCCGAGCTCATGAGCTGCAGGTAGTCGATGATCACCATCTTGAGGTTGTGCTGCTGCTTGAGGCGCCGGCACTTGGCCCGGATCTCCATGAGCGACATGTTCGGGCTGTCGTCGATGAAGAGCGGGCTGTCCGAGATCTTGCCCATGATGCGCGCGAGCTTGTTCCACTGGTCCTGGCTCTTGAGGCCCTTGCGCAGGTCCTGGAGCTGGATCGTCGCCTCGGCGGACAGGATGCGCATCGTGATCTCGGTGCGGCTCATCTCGAGCGAGAACACGGCGGTCGCGAGCTGGTGCTTGATGGCCGCCGCCCGGGCGATGTCGATTCCCAGGGTCGAGTTGTGCGTCGGGACCATCGTCCGACCCGCGAGGTAGAGGTGTTCGCGGTTGTCGACCTCGACGCACCGGACCGGCACCGTGGCGACCGGCCTGACATCGACGATGAAGCGCGAGGTGCGGCGCTGGAACTGGTGCGGCGCACGATCCTTGTGGAGCTGGGCCTTCCGGGTCAGCCGGAAGACGGGCTCGTCCGAGCTGAACGTCAGCGTGTAGGCGGTGCAGCTCTCCGCGGACCGCCCCCGCACGAGCTTCGACGACACGCCGAACCGGTAGCCCAGGCCCGCCAGCAGGTCGGACACGTCGTCGAGCAGCCTCGCGCTGGTGGTCGTGAACTGCGGGCACCCGCCGCCGGTGACCGTTCCGTCGGTGTCGAGGAGACCGGCGAGGAGGGCACGACGCTGCGTCACGCTCGCTCGTAGGTAGGCGACGGGGATGTGCTTGTCACCGAGGACCCCGGCGCGCCGGAGCAACGCCTTGACCGTGCCGTGGTCGTCGCGGCACCGCTGGCACCGACGCAGGCCCGTGCACAGCTCGCCACAGTCCGGGCAGCGGGGCTCGAGCCGCCCCGTGCCCTTGGCCCTGCCGCCGCACGAGCGGCCGCATGTCTTCACCTGGCTCGTGCGCGGTGTGAAGGTGGCTCCACAGACGACGCAGTCCCGCTCGGTCACCTCGTCGAGCGGGAGCGTCAGCGAGTAGCGCATCGGCGCCGACGTGGGCCGCACGCAGAGACCCTCAGCCTCGAGGAACATCACCATCTCGTCGTCGGCAGTCGTGATCTGGGCGGCATCCGTCGTCCCGTCTCCGAGCCACGCGCCGAGCACGTAGGGCGGGAGCGGGAGATCGGTGCGCTCCGGCAGCTCGAGGGGCTCGGTCAGCGGGACGGAGTGGTTGAGTCGGCGGTCGCCCGTGCTCGTGCGCAGGGTTGCCGCGATCTCCTCGGTGGTGCGGACCGCCGGCAGGGTGCGCTGGTTCCTGGTGCGGTTCCGGCCGTCTCGCGCGGCCTGGAAGGAGCGGCGGGATGCCCGGGTGTCGGTGAGCCACTGGTGCTGCGCGTCGGCGACGATCACGGTGCCGTCGGAGAACTCGACCTCGAAGCACGGCCGACCCGTCAGGACGTCGGTCGCGGCGACGACCCGCGTGGCCCGACCCCGGGCGTCGAGGAGGACACTCCCCACCTCGACCTCACCCATCGTCGTCCACCCGTCAGGGGTGGGCAGCGGTGTGTCGAGAGCCAGCGCCTTTCCCACGGCCGGCCTGGCCGCGACGACGATCATCTGGCCCGGGTGCAGGCCGTGGGTCAGCTCGTCGAGCTCGATGAACCCCGTCGGCACCCCGATCATCTCGTCGGTGCGCCCCGAGGCCGCCTCGATCTCCTCCATCGTCTCGTTGAGGAGCTCGCCGAGCAGGTGGTAGTCCTCGCCGCCCCGCTTCTCGGCGACGGAGTAGACCTCGGCCTGGGCCCGGTTGACGATGTCGTCGATGTCGCCCTCGCCCTGGGCGTACCCCATCTGGACGATGCGGGTGCCGGCCTCGACGAGCCGGCGGAGCACGGCCCGCTCGTGGACGATCTCGGCGTAGTAGCCGGCATTCGCCGCCGTGGGCACCGACTGGATGAGCTGGTGGAGGTAGGCCTGCCCGCCGACCCGGGTGAGGTCGCCGCGCTTGCCGAGCTCGTCGGCCACCGTGATGGCGTCGGCGGGCTCGCCACGCCCGAAGAGGTCGAGCACCGCGTCGAAGATCAGCTCGTGGGCCGGCCGGTAGAAGTCGTGCGCCTTGACCGCCTCGAGGCAGTCGGCGATGGCGTCCTTGTTGATGAGCATCGACCCGAGCACGGACTGCTCGGCGTGGAGGTCCTGGGGCGGGACGCGCTCGTCGGGTGGGCCGTCGGCCGCCCCCCCGAACGCCGCGCTCAGCTCCGCGATGGACACCCGCTCAACCCCTCACCACGTCCGGCTCGCACCGGGCTCGTCGACCTCTGGTCGCGGAGGCCGCCCGGCCCTGTGGCAACCACACCAGAGACCACCGACACCGCCGACGCGTGCCACCGTAGGTCCGCGGGGGGACGGAGTCCACGTCCTTCCCCGGACATCGACCGAACGGCTGTGCACAGCATGGGGACAAGCTGTGCAAAACGCCCGCCACGCGTGTGCACACTCGGTGGAGAACCCTGTGGACGACGGACGCCTGCACCGTCAGCCACGTCTCCGACCTGCAGGAACGTCGTCCACCAGATGTGGAGCGGAGAAATTTCCGGGCGTGTCCCTCCACATGACCCAGATCACATCGACCGGTCGCAACAGGCCCTTACCGCCCGGTAGCAGACAACCGCCGCACCGGCAACCGACCCCCGGGCAGGCCGGGACGAGCAGCGCTCAGACGGCCCGCCCGTAGCGCTCCGCGGCCCGCGCCCGGGCCTTGGCCGCCTCGACCTCGCGGTCCTTCGGCGGGGCGGTCGTGACCAGGGCGTCCAGGAGCCGGGCGGTGACCTCGGCAACCTCCTCGACGGCGGCGTCGAACGCCTCCTGGTTCGCCACGGACGGCTTCGTCGTCCCGCTCACCTTGCGGACGTACTGCAGCGCTGCGGCCCGCACCTCGTCGGTCGTCGCGGGCGGCGCGAAGTTGTTCAGCGGTCGGATGTTGCGGCACATGCCTCCACGGTATGCCGGGTGCCGACCTCGCGCCCGCCTCGCGACACCCGGGCTCGGGGGCAGGTCAGGTCCACCTCACCTGACGGGAGCATCCGGGCTGGAGAATGATGGGGGTCATGAGGACCGTGAGCGTCGAGGAGCTGGGCCGTCACTTCGCATCACTTCCAGGCAAGCCCCGAGTCGTGGTCTCCGGCAACGTCGCGGTCCCGTGGGAGGGACTGCGCGCCTTCGACGAGAACACCGAGAGCTACACCGTCCACGCACTCAACGCCCCACCCGGCATCCCCGACCGTGAGGGCGTGACGGCCGAGACGTGCTTCGTCGGGGCCGGCATGCGCCGCCACCACGACCTGTCCTACGTGCCGAGCCGGCTCTCGCTCGTGCCGGTGCTCCTCAAGCGGCGCCTCCCAGCGGACGTCGTCATCGTCCACTGCGCCCCGCCCCGTGACGGCCAGCTCTCCCTCGGCATCGAGGTCAACGTGCTCCCGGCCGCCATCGAGGGATGCCGTGGCCGCTCCGGTCGCGTCGTGGCCGTCATCAACGACCAGATGCCCTACACGTTCGGCGATGCCCAGGTGCCGGTCGAGGCCGTGGACCTCGCGATCGAGGTGTCCACCCCGCTCCCCGCGCACGACCCCCTGACCCCGGACCCCGACAGCGCCGCGATCGGCGAGCGCGTGGCGAGCCGGGTCAGCGACGGCGCGACCCTCCAGATGGGCATCGGCGGGGTCCCCGACGCGACGCTGAACGCCTTGACGGCGCGCCGTGGCCTGCGCATCTGGACCGAGATGTTCTCCGACGGCGTCCTCGAGCTCGACCGGGTCGGCGCGCTCGACAAGCACCACCCCCTCACCGCGTCCTTCATCTTCGGCTCGCGGGGGCTCTACGACTGGCTCGACGGCAACCACCGGGTGCGGATGATGCGCACCGAGCACACCAACGACCCGGGCCTCATTGCGCAGCAGCGGATGATGACCTCGGTCAACACTGCGCTCGAGGTCGACCTCTTCGGCCAGGCCAACGCCTCGCGCATCGACGCGCGCATCTACTCGGGCTTCGGCGGCCAGACCGACTTCATCGTCGGGGCACTGCACTCCGCCGGCGGCCAGTCCTTCATCGCCCTCCGGTCGTGGCACCCCAGGGCCGACGTCTCGACCGTCGTCCCCCTCCTCGACGAGCCGGTCACGAGCTTCCAGCAGAGCGCGATCGTCACCGAGCACGGGGTGGCCGAGCTCTGGGGCTACGACCAGCAGGCCCAGTGCCGGCACATCATCCGCGACGCCGCCCACCCGAGGGTGCGCGACGAGCTGTGGGAGGAGGCGGCTCACCTCGGACTCGCCTGACGTCCCCCGTCCCGAGCCGGCGATCGTCGTCGCGGTCCGCGAGGTGCTGGCCGGCGCGGGCGACCCCGAGCGAGCCCTCGGCCAGCAGGCGTACATGAAGTCGTCGATCCCCTACCGCGGGATCACCTCGCCGGAGCTGCGCCACCTGCTCCGGCCGCTCCTCGCCGACCCCGACCTCGCACCCACCACCCGAGGGGAGTGGGAGGCGGACGTCCGAGCGCTCTGGGACCACCCGGCATACCGGGAGGAGCGGTATGCCGCGCTGGCCCTCACCGGCCACCGCGCCGCCCACGGGTGGCAGGACCCGGAGGCCCTCGACCTCTACCGCCACCTCGTCGAGACCGGCGCCTGGTGGGACCTCGTGGACCCGGTCGCGGCCGACCGCGTCGGGCCGATCCTGCTCCGGCACAGGGAGGCCGTGACGCCCGTCATCCGGCGGTGGGCCGTCGACGACGACCTCTGGGTGCGTCGCACCGCGGTGCTCGCGCAGCTCAAGCACCACGAGGAGACCGACCTCGACCTCCTGGCCGAGGTGCTCGACGCGAACCTCGAGGACTCGCTGCACGGGAGGGACTTCTTCGTGCGCAAGGCCGTCGGGTGGGCGCTGAGGCAGCACGCGCGCACCGACCCCGAGTGGGTCAGCGCCTACGTGCAGAGCCGCGGTGAGCGGCTGTCCGGCCTCTCTCGCCGAGAGGCCCTCAAGCACCTGTGACCCCGGGATCCCGCGAGCTCGTCGTCAGCAGTTCACCTTGCTGGGCCGGGTCGGGGTCGTGCCGCCGGAGTTGCGGCACACCCCGATGCCCTTGGCGGCCAGCCCGGACTTCATCGACGACAGCGCCGTCGTGTTGAAGGCGTTCCAGCCCATGTGCATGAGCACGGTGTTGCCGGCCTTGGCGTTGGCGACCACGTAGCTCACGACCTGGCTGCGGGTCTTGCCGGTCCAGTCGTTGGTGTCGACGTTCCACAGCCAGATCCGCATGCTCTTCGTCGCGAACGCGTTGCGCACCCGGGTGTCGACCGCGCCGTACGGCGGGCGGCCGTAGGAGGTCACGACTCCGGGGGACCCGAGCTGGTAGTAGATCTGCGAGGTCGTCAGCGTCGTGAAGTCCGGGTGGCTGACGCTGTGGTTGATGACGTAGTGACCGTACGACCGGGCGTAGCTCGCGCTGAAGCGGCCCGCGGAGATGCAGTTGCCGGTCGGCGCGAGGACGAGCGCGATGCCGAGGTTGCGAGCGCCCACGACGGTCGCCTTGAAGGCGGACAGGCTCGTGGGGCAGTCGTCGAAGCTCAGGATCACGCGCGACGTCGTGTTGGGGCCCTTGTAGACGCTGTAGTTCGTGCCGCCGCCGTTGACGAGGCGGTTCCACGTCGCCGGGCCGACCACGCCGTCGATGACGAGGTCGAGCTTCGACGACTGGTAGCGACGCACCCCCAGCTCGGTGCCGGGCCCGAAGCTCCCGTCGGCGTACGACGTGCCGATCGCGTAGCCCTTGGCGAGCAGGAGGTTCTGGAGCACCTTGACGCAGCTCCCCGTGTCACCGCGGCGCAGGGTCGGACGGCTCGAGACCGGCGTCGACGACGAGCAGCTCTGCACCGCGGCTGCGGCGGTCGGTGGGGGTGCGGCGACGACCAGCCCGGTCGTCATGAGGAGGAGGGCAGCCACCATGCCGAGGAGGCGGACCGCGTGTCGAGTAGCCATGATCATCCCCGTCCCGGACGAGCCCCCTCCGCGCTGGCGGGAAACCCGCTCCACCTCGAGTCTAGGTCTGACCCGCCGGAAAGGCTCCGGTCAGGAGGCCCGGCGTGACCGGCCAGACACCACCCCGCGGCCCCGCCCCCGCTGGCCGCGCCGCGTCTGCCACAGTGCAGCGCGTGGAGGGAGACGCACCGGGGCCGGAGACGCCCTCGACCCCGAGCCAGCACCGCGAGGTGCTCCGCCTCGCCGTGCCCGCCTTCCTCGCCCTCGTCGCCGAGCCGCTCTTCCTCCTCGCCGACGCGGCGATCGTCGGGCGCCTCGGCGTGGCCCCCCTCGCCGGCCTCGGGGTGGCGAGTGCCGTGCTCCTCACGGCCGCGAACGTCTTCGTCTTCCTCGCGTACGGCACGACCGCGGTCGTCGCCCGCCAGCTCGGCGCGGGGTCACGCCCCGGCGCCATCTCGGCGGGCATCGACGGCACGTGGCTCGCGATCACCCTCGGGGCGGCCACCGCGGTCGTCGTGGCACTCCTCGCCGCCCCACTGTGCGGGGTCTTCGGGGCCTCCGATGCCGCGCTCGAGCAGGCGGTGACCTACCTGCGCATCTCGGCGCTCGGCATCCCCGCCATGCTCGTCGTCCTCGCGACGACCGGGGTGCTGCGCGGCCTCCAGGACACCCGGACGCCGCTCGTCGCCGCCGTCGCCGGGTTCGGGGTCAACATCGCCCTCAACCTGTGGTTCGTCCACGGCCTCGGCTGGGGCATCGCGGGCTCGGCCTGGGGCACGGTGATCGCCCAGACCGGGATGGCGGCCGCGCTGGTCGTCATCCTCGTCCGGTATGCCGTGCGCGCCGGCGTCCCGCTTCGGGCCCACCCGGGGCGGGTCCTCGCCGCGGCCCGTGGCGGTGTCCCCCTGCTCGTGCGCACCCTGGCCCTGCGCGCGGTGCTCCTCGTGACCACCTGGGTCGCCGCCGGGCTGGGCGACGTCCCCCTCGCCGCCTACCAGGTCACGGCCACGATCTGGACCTTCCTCGCCTTCGCCCTCGACGCCCTCGCGATCGCCGCGCAGGCGATCACGG
Source organism: Ornithinibacter sp. (assembly GCA_035703305.1). Classification (GTDB taxonomy): domain Bacteria; phylum Actinomycetota; class Actinomycetes; order Actinomycetales; family Dermatophilaceae; genus Fodinibacter. The sequence continues at coordinate 25,415 of DASSYJ010000027.1, forward strand.
GGAAGGCGCTGGGCGCCGGCGAGGTCGTCCGGACCCGCGAGGCCACGGCCCTCGTCGTCCGGTGGGGCATCCTCGTGGGCACGGTGCTCGGCGTGCTCGTCCTCCTGCTGCGGCCGGTGTTGGGCCCGCTCTTCACCCCGGACGAGGCGGTCCAGGCCGCGATCGCGGGAGGCCTGGTCGTCGTGGCCCTGGGTCAGCCCCTCTCCGGGTTCGTCTTCGTCGTCGACGGCGTGCTCATCGGGGCCGGGGACGGGCGCTGGCTGGCGCGCGCCATGCTCGCGACGCTCGCGGCATACCTGCCGTTCATCCTGGCGGTCCACGTCGCCGGCGACTGGCTGCTCGAGGGGGGCACGACACAGGGCCAGGTGCATGCTGTGACCTGGCTGTGGATCGCGTTCACCCTCTTCATGTCGGTGCGCGCATCGCTCATGTGGGCCCGGGTGCGGACGGACCGCTGGATGGTGACCGGCGCCGCGAGCTGACGCCTTGCGGGTCGAGGCAGACGGCACCGGACCCCACGGCGAGGGCCGTGGGGTCCGGTGTCGGGACCGGTCCTGTTACTGGGTCACCGACCCCACCACGACCGACCCCGTGCCGAGGACGGCGCCCGCGGCCGAGACCACCGTCAGCTCACCGAACAGCTGGCGGCCGGCGGCCGGGGCCGTCGTCGCCGTGACGGTGCCGGTCACCGCGGTGGACCCGCCGGAGGCGAGGTCGACCGTGGTGTCCGGCGTGGTGAGCGAACCCAGTGCCGACGCGAAGAAGACGTCGAGGTAGTCGTACTCCGTCGAGCCCGACGGGACCGAGTAGCCGTCGACCTCCACGGTGTACGTGCCGGCGGCCGGCTTCGTCAGCGTCACCGACTCCTCGGAGTCGCCGTCGGCGGACCTGCCCACGACCGTGCCCGCCGCGTTGCGGACGAACAGGTCGAGGTCCGCGCCGAGGTCGGACGTGCGCCCGATCGTGGCGGTGAGGCGCTCGGCGCCCTCGGGCACGACCACCGTGAACTTCTTCAGCTCGTGGTTCGCGATGGTCTTGCGCTCGGAGAGCGCGCTGCCGAGGGAGCCCCCCTTCGGGGAGACGGATGCCGGGCCGAACGCGTTGGTGACGGTCCACGACACGTCCGCCGGCTGGCCCGCCTGCACGGACGGGAGGGTCTGCGTCGCCGGCTCGACCGTGACGCCCTGGACCGCCGCGCTCAGCTGGTAGGGGTTGACCAGGCTCGGCGACGTGCGACGCGCCTCGACCTCGAGCTCCCACACCCCCGGCACCGGGTTCGCGTAGGCGCGCGAGGTGCTGTTGCAGCTCCCCGGGCTGAAGCTGGTGTAGCACACCAACGACGAGGTCGACTCCACCGGGACGCCGTACGGGTTGTTCGCGATCCAGCGCACCTGGTCCTTGTCGGCGACGCCGCCGAGGTTGACCTGGAGGGCCTTGGCGCCGGGCGGCACCGTCACGAAGAGCTTCTTCGTGAGGTTGCGCTCCACGGTGCCCGACGTGGTCGTCGCGAACGAGGGCGCGGCGAGCTCGGTCGAGAGGGCGACCGTGACGAGCACCCGGTGGTCGACGACGGCCGTGGCCGGGTCGTCGATCTCGAGGACCGCCGAGTGCACACCGGGCGTGCTGGTGCGCGCCTTGACCGGGATGTCCACCGCCTCCCCGAGGGGCATCGGACGGCTCGTGGCGGGGAGCGAGAACGTGCCGTCGTTGCCGACGAGCCGCACGGTGTGCGAGACCCGTCCGCCCTTGCCGCTGGTGCGGGTGGCCTTCACGACGTAGACCTTGTCCTCGCCGGCGACCTGCCCACCGTTGGCCGCGTCGCACCGGTTGTAGACGCCGGTGCCCCGGTCGGGGGTGGCGAGGAAGTCCGAGATGGACGTGCAGACCGGCGCCGAGACGGTGTAGTCCTGCGAGACGGGTCGGTCCTTGAGCAGCTCCCACGCCCCGGGGATGTCGACCTGCCCGGCACCCTGAGCGATCGCCTCCACCCCCTGGACGACGTCGGCCGCGGTGTAGAGGGAGTCACGCAGCTGGCGTGGTGTCACCGGCACCTTGCTGGCTTTGGCCGCGGAGAGCAGCAGGGCCAGCCCGCCGGCGGTCTGCGGGGAGGCCATCGACGTGCCGTTGAGCATGGCGTAGCCGGGGGGCAGGGAGTAGCCGGCCTCGGGGACCGGGCTGCCGGCCTGCCAGGTCGGCACCGACGAGATGGCCGAGCCCGGCGCCATGACGTTGGGCTTGAAGCCGCCGTCCTCACGCGGGCCGCGCGAGGAGTAGTTGTGCACGGTGAGCGGCGTCGAGACCTCCGAGCCGTAGTTGGCGAGCCACGTCTCCTTCGTGATCGAGGAGCCGACGCTGACGACGTCCGTGGCCACCGAGGGGTCACCGATGGTGTTGATGCCGGGTCCGCTGTTGCCTGCGGAGATGACGAGCTGGACGCCACCGGCGATGAGCCGGTCGTAGAGGCGGGCGCGGGCGTTGTTGCCGTCGTTGAGGGCTGGCAGGCCGCCGATCGACATGTTGACGACGTCGACACCACGGTTCTCGACCAGGTCGACCATGCCGTCGGTCAGGGCGACCGCGGTGCAGCCGCCTCCCCACGAGCAGGCGCGCGTCGACACGATCTTGGCGCCCGGCGCCTGGCCGTCCATCGCTCCGCCGAAGAGACCGTGGCCGGCCGCGATGCCGGCGACGTGGGTGCCGTGGGCGGCCTCGACGATGCCGATGTTGACGAAGTCGGCCTTCTGCCCGGCGAGGCCGGCCGGGGTGAGGTCGACGTCCTCGCGGTACTCGACGACGAAGGGCATCGACTCCGCGACGGGTGTCGCGGGGTCGTCGACACCGAAGTGGCCGACGTCGAACTTCTCCTTGTACGGACGCATCAGCTCGCCGTCGGAGAACGTGAGGTCCTGGTTGGCGTCGACCCAGATGTCGTGGGTGGCCTCGTCGTAGAGGATGCCCCAGCGGTCGGTCGTGTCCTTGTCGCGGTTGAAGTCGCCCCCAGCCTCGTCGTTGAGCGAGATGTTCTCGGCGACCCGGTTGAACCTGAACGACCCGGCGCGCGGGGCGGTCCACGTGGACCCCGACGCCGTGAAGGTCGGCCCGCTGACGGCGGTCAGCATGGCCCGCCACGACCCGTCGCTCTCCAGGAGCGGGTCGGTGCCCGTCACCCAGTCGACGACCTTGCGCTCGCCGGTCGAGGTCTTCTGCAGGGCAGGGTGGTCGAGGTCGACGCCCGAGTCGATGACGCCGATCGTGACGCCGCGGCCGTCCCACGTGGGGTTCGCGGCCTTGAAGGCGACCGAGCCCGTGTCCCGCGTCGGCATGTAGGGGTTGTCGTCGGGGGTGCTCGCGCCGGGGCCCGCGACCGCGGCGGCGGCCTCGCCGGTGCCGAGCGCCTCGGGCTTCGGAAGGGGGATCGACTCGTTGAGGTCGACGGCCAGCACGGACGCCGACTTCGCGACGGCGTCGACGCGGTCCGTGGGTACGCTCGCACTGAGGTAGCCGTACCGCGCGCTCACCGTGGCGGTGACCCCGCCGACGGCGCGGACGGCTGCGGCGACGGACGCCGTCGAGCCCTTCGTCGTGGCGACCATGATCGTCACGCGCTTGTCGCCCTTGGCACGGGCCTGGGCGAGCAGCGCCCGGTCGTGCGAGCCGAGCGTGTCCTTGCGGTCGGTCTTCTTGGGGGTGCCCTTCTCTGCGGTGGCAGTGGGCACGGTGACGCCGACCTTCGGGTCGGGCTCGGCTGCTGTCGCGGTCGAGCTGACGGCGCCCGTGGTGAGCGCTGCTGCGGCGAGCGCGGCCAGGGCCACGCGCGCGCGTCTGGGCAGGGGTGGGGTCATCGCGGATCCTGTCGGAGCGAGGGGTGACGGCCGGCCGGTAGGCGTGGCGCCGGGTCAGTGGACCACGTGAGTTACCCCCCGGGCGGGCTTGTATGCACGCCCTGACCGAGTCTTTACCCGTTCCGGGTGTGCCCTTGACCGTCCGCACTCGCCGGCCACCACGACGGCCGTGGCAGGGGCGTCCTCAGTCGACCTCGACGACGGCCACGGCCGCCTCACGACGGGGGTCACCCGCCGCCTCGAGGGCCCCGTCGTCGCGGCGGTAGGCCGCGCCCACGCCGCCGAAGTACATCTGCGCGACGCCGTGGTCGACGGCCCGCAGGCCCGCACCAGCGGCGGCCGCGGCGATCGCCGGGTCGGTCTCGTGCTCGACGACGGCGGACCCGTCGTCGTCGAAGCGCACGTGCATCCGGGGCGCCTCGATGGCGTGCCGGAGGTCGGCGTCGTGGAGGCACCCCTGCCCGAGCACGAGCATGAGCGCGGTCGTGATGCGGTCGGCACCGGGGGATCCGATCGCCAGCACCCGCCCGTCGCCGGTGCGGCCGGTGGTCGGGGCCATGTTGGACGCGAGCCGGATGCCGGGGGCGAGCCGGTGCAGCCCGAGCCGGTTCAGCTCGGGCTCGCCGAGGGCGTTGTTGAGGAGCATCCCCGTCCCGGGCACCGTGATGCCGGCGCCGTAGCCGCTCGACATCGTGACGGCGCAGGCCGTCCCGTCGCTGTCGACGACCGAGATGTTGGCCGTGCTCGCGCTCGTCGGGAGCCCGGGAAGGCCGTGCCGGTCGACCGACAGGAGCAGCTCGTGGCCGGCCGCGTCGAGGTCGTGCGCCCAGTCGTGCACCTCGCGGCGGTAGCGGAGCACCGAGCGCTGGATCTCGATGATGTCGGGCCAGTGCCAGTCGCCGCGGCGGCCGAGCTCCCCGAGCATGACCGCCAGCATGGGTCCGCCGACCGAGGGCGGAGGGTTGACCGCGAGGTCCCAGTCGCCGACCTTCCGACGCACGGGGGGTCGCACCAGGGGGGTGTACTCGGCGAGGTCCCGGTGGGTGACCAGGCCCCCGTTGGCCTCCATGTCGGCCACCATGACCCGGCCGACCTCGCCGGTCGTGAGGACCGAGGCGCCGTCGCGGCCCATGAGGTCGAGCATCTCGGCGAGCACGGGGTTGGTCGCGGTGTCGCCGACCCGCACCGCCGACCCGTCGGGCCCGGTGACGACGGCGTGGGCCTCGGGGTCGCGGCCGAACAGGGAGTGCGCGGTGAACGAGAGGTAGCGGGCCGCGGCACCCCCGACGCGGTAGCCGTCACGGCACGCAGTCGCCGCGGGCGCGACGACGTCGGCCCAGGACAGCCGCCCCAGCTCCTCGATGGCGAGCTCGCAGGCGACCGCGGCCCCGGGCGTCGCGACCGAGCCGTGCCCGGCATACAGGTTCACGCCCCCGCCGTAGTCGGTGTACACCTCCGAGACACCGCCGCCGAAGCGGTCGCGGGGCAGCCCCCGGCCGGGCATCTCGACGTTGCCGTCGATGACGACGGGCTCGCCGGCACCGGGCCACACCGAGACGTAGGCCCCGCCGCCGAGGGAGACGATCCCGGGCTCGGTGGCCATCGCGGCGAGGGCAGCGGCGATGGCGACGTCGACCGCGTTGCCCCCGGCACGGGCGACCTGCTCACCGGCGGCGAGCGACACCGGGCCGGTCGCGGCGATCGCCACGCGTCCACCCATGGGGGCATCCTGCCACCGGGCGTTGCCGGGTAGCGTGGCCGTCCATGACGATCGCGCCCCTCGGCATCATCGCCGGCACCGGGTTCTACGCCCTCGGGGCGCTGGAGGGCGCGACCGAGGAGACCGTCGCGACGGCGTACGGCGAGGCCGGCATCACCCGTGGCACGTGGCACGGCATCCCCGTCGTCTTCCTCACCCGGCACGGCACCGGCCACTCGGTGCCCCCGCACCTCGTCAACTACCGCGCCAACGTCCGCGCCCTCGCCGACCTCGGGGTCCGCGACGTCGTGGCCGTCAACGTCACCGGCTCGATCGACCCCGAGCTGCGCCCCGGCGACCTCCTCTGCCTCGACGACTTCGTCGACTTCACGAGGCAGCGGCCGGTCACCTTCTTCGACGGCTCCGGGCCGGAGGGCGTCGTGCACACGGACGTCGTCGAGCCCTACGACCCGGACCTGCGCCGCGAGGTCCTCGAGGCCGCCGCGGCCACCGGCCACCCGATGCGCGACGGCGGGGTCTACGCCGCCTTCGAGGGGCCGCGCTTCGAGACGCGAGCCGAGATCCGCCTGGCCCGCCTCGCCGGCGCCGACGTCGCCGGCATGACCGGCGTCCCCGAGGTCACCCTCGCCGTGGAGGCCGGGCTGCGGTATGCCGCGATCTCCCTCGTCGTGAACCCCGCCTCCGGCGTGGGGGACAGCGCCGAGCCCATCACGATGGACGACATCAACGCCGTCCTCACCTCCTCCGGCACCGCCGTCCTCGAGGTCCTCGACGAGCTCGTCCACACCCGCGCCACCTTCCCCCGAGACCCCGCCCCCGACCCCACGCCCGAGACCCCCGCATGACCCGCCTCCGCATCGAGAACGCCACCTACGTCGTCACCGTCGACGACGAGAACCGAGTCCTCGAGAACGCAACCGTGACCATCGAGAACGGCGTCATCACGTCGATCGACGATGAAGCGGCAGCGCAGCGAGCAGGGAGCAGAGCCGCGCAGCCGGAGGCGGTCGTGCGGCCGCTGGCTGGGACTGGCGGGAGCGACCGAGTCCGCGCAACGGGCGAGGGCGCGGATGGTCTGCGGCCGCACGATCCCTCCGGCGGAGCGGCGGAGGTGACCATCCGAGGCGCCGCGGCCCACGATTCACCGCCTCGAGAGACCTCCATCGACGCCACGGGAAAGCTGGTGATGCCGGGCCTGGTCAACCTCCACACCCACCTCCCGATGACCCTCCTGCGAGGCCTCGCGGAGAACCTCGACCTCCAGGGCTTCCTCACCCGTGTCTGGGCCGCCGAGACGGCGGTCATGGACCCGGAGACCGTCGAGCTCGGGGCCACCCTGGGAGCGCTCGAGTCCCTCCTCGGCGGCTCCACGACCCAGCTCGACATGTACTTCCACCACGAGGCCGCGCACCGGGGCGCGGTCGCGGCCGGCAGCCGCCACGTCATCGGGCCGGTCTTCTTCGACGGGCCGGGGCCCGATGGCCTCGCCTGGGACGAGCGCCTCGCGAACCTCCGCTCCTGGCCCGGCCTGCTCGACGAGATCGGCGGGCCGGAGGTCCCGGTCCCGGTCATGCCCCACGCGACCTACACGTGCTCCCCCGACGGGTTCGCCGAGGTCGCGAAGGTGCTGCGCACGATCCTCGCCGACGGCGACCGCCGTGGCCTGCTCTCCACCCACGCCTCCGAGAACGCCGCCGAGAACGACGGCATCCGGCAGCAGTTCGGCGCGACGCCGACCGAGCTGCTCGCCCGCTCGGGCTGGGTCGAGCCCGACCTGCCCCTCGTCCTGGGGCACGGTGTCCACCTGACCCCCGGCGACCGGGCCCTGCTGGCGGATGCCGGTGCGGCCGTGGCGCACTGCCCGGGCTCCAACCTCAAGCTCGCCAGCGGGGCCCTGGTGTGGGAGGAGGTGCGCGCCAGCGGCGTCCGGCTCGGCCTCGGCACCGACGGCTGCTCCACGTCGAACGACCTCGACATGTGGCAGGCGATGCGCCAGGCGGCCCTGCTCGCCCGGCTCACGAGCGGGCGTCCCGACGTCGCCGGCGCTGCCGACGTGCTCCGGGCCGCGACGATCGACGGTGCCCGTGCCCTGGGCCTCGGCGACGTGATCGGCTCGGTCGAGGTGGGCAAGCGTGCGGACCTCGTGCTCCTCGACCTGCGGGCACCGCACCTCACACCGGTCCACGACGTCGCGGCGCTGCTCGTCTTCGCCGCCGGCCGGGGCGACGTCACCGACGTCGTCGTCGACGGTGAGCACGTCGTCAGCGACCGGCGGAGCACCCGCCTCGACACCCCCGCGCTGCTCGCTCGGGCGCACGCACGCGCGGCCGTGGCCCGCGCGGCCGTGGAGGCGCTGTGACGACGGAGTCCGCCGACCAGGTCATCTCCCGCCTCGGGATGCGGCCCATCCCCGAGGAGGGGGCCTGGTTCGCCGCCGGTCCCCGCACGCAGAACCTCAACGCGATCACCGTGCTGCTCACCGACCGGCCCGACGGCTTCTCGGCGATGCACCGCCTCGCCGTCGACGAGGGATGGCAGTGGCTCGCGGGGGCGCCGGCGGCCCTCCTCCGGCTGCGGGCGGGCGGGTCCGGGGTCCTCAACTACGTCGACGCCCGCACGAGCCAGTTCCTCGTGCACAAGGGCACCTGGATGGGCGCCTCGACCCTCGGGGCCTGGACGTTGCTCTCCTGCTGGTGCTCCCCGGCGTTCCGTCCGGAGCACTTCGAGCTCGGCCGGCGCGAGGACCTCGTGGCCCGCTACCCCTCCTACGCGACCGAGATCGCGGCGCTGACCCGCGACGCACCGATCGGGCACATGCGGTGACCGCCCTCGTCACCGGCGCCAGCGGTGGCCTCGGCCGTGCCGTCGCGCTGGCACTCGCGGAGGCCGGACACGACGTCGCCGTCCACTACCGCGGGGATGCCAAGGGCGCGCTGGCCGCGGTGGCCGAGGTCGAGGCCCTCGGGCGCCGGGCCGTGGCGCTGCAGGCGGACTTCTCGGTCGACGACGCCGCCGCGCTCGACGCCCTGTGCGACGACGTGCTCGACCGGTGCGCCGCTGCCGTCGGCACTCCGGCCGTCGTGGTGCTCAACGCCTTTCCCCAGGACCACGTCGAGTGGGACGACCTCGACACCGCCGCCTGGGACGCCGTGCACCGGGCCGGCCTGCGCCCCACCACCGCCCTCCTCCAGCGAGCGACCGCCCGGATGGGCACCGGTGGGGTCGTCGTGGCCATCGGCTCCATCGAGGGCCTGCGACCCACCCCCACCCACGCCCCGTATGCCGTCGCCAAGGCGGCCCTGCACCACCTCACCGCCGCCGCCGCGCACGAGCTGGGGCCGCGCGGCATCCGGGTGGTCGCCGTCGTCCCCGGCCTCGTTGGCCGCGCCGGCCTCGAGCAGTCCTGGCCGGACGGTGTCGCCAGGTGGCGCCGTGCCTCGTCGCTGGGCCGCCCCGTGACCCCGGAGGAGGTCGCATCCACGGTGGCCTTCCTCGCCTCACCCGCCGCTTCCGGCATCACCGGCACCACCGTCACCGTCGATGCCGGCTGGTCCGCGGCGCCGGGTTGGTGAGTCTCGCCAGTCGGCCGGTGTTCTTCTCGTCACGCTGCCCGCTTACCGAGGTAACAACCGGGACACGAGACTCTGGGTCCGGTCCGTCGCGACCCCCTCAGGCCATAGCATCTTCACCGTCTGACCCGATCTCCAAGGAGAACTTCATGAAGTCCACGCGTTACCTGGTCGCAGTGCCCGCGGCACTCGCCCTGGCCCTGGCCGGCTGTGGCGGCAGCACCGGCTCCAGCGACACCTCCTCCGCCACCGGCTCCGCCGCTGCGGGCGCGCCCACCGACGACTCCAACTGCGCCGCCGCCGAGGTCTTCTGCGTCGGTCTGGTCACCGACACCGGCAAGGTCGACGACAAGTCGTTCAACCAGTCCGCCCACGAGGGCGCCAAGGCCGCTGCCGAGCAGACCAAGGGCTTCTACAAGTACATCGAGACCCAGGACGCCAAGGACTACGCGGCGAACATGCAGCAGTTCACGAACAAGAAGTACGACGTCATCGTCACGGTCGGCTTCCTCATGACCGACGCGACGGCCGCCGCCGCCAAGGCGAACCCCGGGACCCGCTTCATCGGGGTCGACCAGGGCTACGACAAGACGAAGGTGACCGTCAAGAACGTGACGGGTCTGGTCTTCCCGGAGGACCAGGCGGGCTACGGCGCCGGCTACCTCGCGGGCCTGATGACCAAGACCAACAAGCTCGGCCAGGTCCTCGGCCTCAAGATCCCGCCGGTCGAGAAGTACGCCAAGGGCTTCGAGGCCGGCGCAGCGGCGGCCAACCCCAGCGTCAAGGTCACGACCGTCTACCACCCGGCCGCGGACAACGCGTTCAACGACCCGGTGTGGGGCGCCGGCGAGGCCAAGAAGCAGCTCGCCCAGGGCGCCGACCTCATCTTCGGCGCGGGCGGCAACACGGGTAACGGTGCCCTTCAGGAGGTCGCCAAGGCCTCCGGTGCGGGCACCGACAAGTTCTGCATCGGTGTCGACCTCGACCAGTGGGACACCGTCCCGCAGGCGCAGCCCTGCCTGATCACCTCCGCGATGAAGCTCATCAAGGATGGTGTCACCGACACCGTCGTCACGGCCAAGGACGGTGACTTCGCGGAGCTGCAGACGCTCGGCAAGGCCAGCCTCGCGCCGTACCACGACTTCGAGTCCGTCGTCCCGGCCGACGTCAAGGCCAAGGTCGACGAGATCGTCAAGCAGATGGAGGCCGGCACCCTGAAGACGGGCGTCGCGTCCTGACGCGAGTGACGACCGGTCACGCCGCTGCGTGACCCGAGCCACCTCGACGCCGGGGGCGGGCCCCCACCCGGGTGCCCGCCCCCGGCGCGTCAGGCGGTCGCGACAGAGTCGCCGCGCCTCTTTTCCCCCGCTGGCCCGACAGGCAACACTGTGGGGCACGCCCCCGACATTGGAGTCACATGTCCGAGACACCGACCGTGGCCGAGCAGGCCGCCGCCCCACCTCCCGCCACCGGGCCGTCATCGGACGACAGGCGTCCTGACCGTCAGCCACTGGCGTTCCTGCTGACGCACCAGAGCGGTGTGGTCATCGTCGTCGCCCTGGTCATCGCGATGCTCGTGGGGGCCGTGCTGATCCGCTACCAGGGCGTGAACCCGTGGTACGCGTACGAGACGATCCTGCGCCAGGCGCTCTTCGTCGACGGGGGCCTGACCCGCACCCTCCAGAAGACGGCCCCCCTCGTCCTCACCGGCCTGGCCGTCGTCCTCCCCCTGCGCGTGGGCCTGTTCAACATCGGTGGCCAGGGCCAGCTCATCTTCGGTGCGATGTTCGGGGCCTGGGTCGCGTATGCCGCGGGCGGCCTCGGCATCCTCGGCGCCGTCCTCGGCATGGTCGCCGGCGCCCTCGCCGGCGCCTTCATCGGCTGGATCGCCGGTGTCCTCAAGGCCACCCGGGGGGTCCACGAGGTCATCACGACGATCATGCTCAACTACATCGCCGCCGGCGTGACGTGGTGGCTCGTCACCGGTCCGCTCCAGGCGGAGTCCTCCAAGACCAGCGGCATCCCGCAGACGGAGGAGATCCCGGAGTCGGCCCAGGTCGGGTCGGTCGCCGGCATCCCGGTGGGCTTCGTGTTCGCGGTGGTCCTGGCCGCGCTCTGCTGGTGGATGCTCAGCCGCAGCACGCTGGGCTTCCGCTTCAACACCGTCGGCGCCAACAAGCACGCGGCGCGCTACGCCGGCATCAACATCAACCGGATCGTGACGCTGTCGATGGTCCTCGGCGGTGGGCTGGCCGGCCTCGCCGGCGCCCTCGAGGCCGAGGGCACGCTGCACCGCTTCGAACCCGCGATCGGCGGCACGCTCGGCTTCGACGGCATCACCATCGCCCTGCTCGCCCGCGCCAACCCCCTCGCGACGATCCCTGCGGCATTCCTCGTCGGAGTGCTGCGCACCGGCGCCGCGGGGCTGCAGTTCGAGACCGGCATCGCGCCGGAGGTCGTCGACCTGCTCCTCGCGATCACCCTCCTCATGGTCTCCATCCCGGTGCTCGGCAAGTGGATCTTCCGGAGCCGCGCCGACAAGGTCAGCGCAGCGTCGACGAGCTGGGGGAGCTGACATGGGGCACTGGCTCGCCAAGAACCGCACGACGGTCATCGTCGGGGCGGTGGTCCTCGTCGCCGCCTACGTCTTCTACTACGCCGCGAGCGACATCGCCCCGAGCATGTACGCGTCCGCCTGGACCTACGCCATCCCACTCGTCCTGGCCGCCCTCGTCGGCGTCATCGGCGAGCGCTCCGGTGTCGTCAACATCGGCATCGAGGGGCAGATGCTCGTCGCGGCCTTCGCCGGCTTCTTCGCGGCGGCCGCCAGCGGGTCCCTCGTCGTCGGTGTGCTCGCGGGCATCGGCAGCGGTCTGATCCTCGGCGGCTTCCTCGCGTGGACCAGTGTGAAGTGGCGGATGGACCAGATCATCGCCGGTGTCGTGCTCAACATCGTCGCCACCGGCATCACCTCGTTCTACTACACGCCCGGCAAGCAGCTCCCAGGGCTGATGCCGAGCTTCGACATCCCGGTGCTGTCGTCCATCCCCCTCATCGGCGACGTGTTCTTCACGGGGACGAGCATCTTCGCGATGCTCGCCATCATCGCCGCCCTCGGGGTGCACCTCGCGCTCTTCAAGACCCGGTGGGGCCTGCGGACGCGGTCCGTGGGCGAGTACCCGTCCGCCGCCGACACCGCCGGCGTCAACGTCGAGCGGCTGCGCCTGGCCAACGTCACGCTGGCCGGCGCGCTCGCCGGCTGTGCCGGGGTCTACCTCTCGATGGACGCCTCGTCGTCCTTCGAGCGCAACATGGTCGCCGGTCGAGGCTTCCTCGCGCTCGCCATCATGATCATGGGCGCGTGGCGACCGCTGCGGGCGTTCGCCATGGCGATCTTCTTCGGCTTCATCAACGCGGTGGCCTCGCAGCTGCAGCAGTCGGGCAACATCGACGTTCCCCCGCAGCTCACCGGCACGCTGCCCTTCGTCGTGACGATCATCGTGCTCGCCGTGGCTGCCGGCCGAGTGAGGGCGCCCGCCGCCGTCGGCCAGCCGTACATCAAGGGAGACCAGTGATGAAGGAACCCGAGTACCACCCCAAGCCGGTCCCCGTCGACACCGCCCCGGAACACCTCGAGGCGATCGTCACGACGGAGGCCGTGCTCGAGCTGCCGCCCGAGAAGTCCGGCTTCGGCGAGGGCAACGTCGGCGAGGTGCTCCTCGACATCCGGGGGCTCTCCAAGAGCTTCGGCACCGTGAGGGCGAACCGCGACATCAGCCTCAACGTGCGGCGCGGCGAGATCGTCGCCCTGCTCGGCGAGAACGGCGCGGGCAAGTCGACCCTGGTCAACCAGATCTTCGGCCTCTTCACGCCGGACTCCGGCACCGTGAGCGTCAAGGGCGACACGACGCCGATCAAGGACCCGCGCGACGCCATCCGGCGCGGCATCGGGATGGTGCACCAGCACTTCCAGCTCGTCCCCGTCATGACGGTGGCCGAGAACCTCATGCTCGGTCACGAGCCGACCCGGGGTGGCGGTGTGCTCGACCTGCAGAGCGCACGCGAGATGGTGCGCACGCTCTCCGAGAAGCACGGCCTCCGGGTGGACCCCGACAGCGAGATCGAGGACCTGCCGGTCGGCACCCAGCAGCGGGTCGAGATCCTCAAGGCCCTCTCGCGGCGCGTCGACCTCCTCATCCTCGACGAGCCCACCGCCGTGCTCACTCCGCAGGAGACCGACGAGCTCCTCGGGGTCATGCAGGAGCTCGCCGATGCCGGCACGTCCATCGTCTTCATCACGCACAAGCTGCGCGAGGTGCTCGCCGTCTCGGACCGGGTGTACGTCCTGCGCCAGGGAGCCGTCTGCGGCGAGGTGGAGACGAGGAACACCGACGCCCGCGAGCTCGCCACCCTCATGGTCGGCCGGGAGGTCGTCCTGTCGATCGACAAGGACGAGGCGACGCCGGCGGAGACCGTCCTGGCCATCGAGGACCTCCACGTCAAGGACGACCGCGACCTGCCAGCCGTCAACGGCTTCAGCCTCGAGGTGCGCGCCGGCGAGATCGTCGGGGTCGCCGGCGTCGAGGGCAACGGCCAGCGTGAGCTCGTCGAGGCGCTCGCCGGCATGCGGAAGGTCGTGTCCGGCACCATGCGGCTCGGTGACCTCGACCTCACCAAGGCCAACCCGCACCAGACCCACCACGCAGGGGTCGGCCACATCCCCGAGGACCGGGAGAAGCACGGCCTCGTCGCGGCATACTCGATCGCCGACAACCTCGTGCTCAACGAGTTCGACCAGCCCCCCTACTCCAAGAGCGGCGTCCGCCAGTTCGACAAGGTGCGGGAGTACGCCGAGAAGGTGCGCACCGAGTTCGACATCCGCTCGTCGGGCGTCGGGCAGAGCGCGGCCTCCCTCTCCGGTGGCAACAAGCAGAAGGTCGTCGTGGCGCGGGAGATGTCCTTCAAGCCCAAGCTGCTCATGGCCGCCCAGCCCACGCGCGGCGTCGACGTCGGGTCGATCGAGTTCATCCACCGCCGGATCGTCGATGCCCGGGATGCCGGGGCAGCCGTGCTGCTCGTGTCGGCCGAGCTCGACGAGATCCTCTCGCTCGCCGACCGGATCGCCGTCGTCCATGGCGGCAAGGTCGTCGCCGAGATGGCCTGCGTCGGGGCCGACCGCACCGAGATCGGTCGCCTCATGGCCGGGGACCACTGACCCGGGCCGCCCGACGAGGCTCCACGCATCGCCCGCGACTGCCAGAGTGGGGGAATGGAGACGGTCTACGAGGCTGCGGGTGGCAGCGACGGGATGCTCCGGCTCGCCGACGCGTGGCACGCGCGCGTCCTGGCCGACGAGGTGGTGAGCCACGCGTTCAGCCACGGCGTCCACCCGCAGCACTCCGAGCGGCTGGCGGCGTACTGGGCTGAGGCGCTCGGTGGGCCGCCGGCCTTCTCGGGCAGCTACGGCGACGAGACCGCCGTCGTGCGCCTGCACAGCGGCAACGGCCCGCACGAGGAGATGGACCGCCGGGCGATCGCGTGCTTCGACCAGGCCCTCGAGGACACCGGGCTGGCGGCGGACGAGCGGCTGCGCGCGACGCTGCACGACTACTTCGCCTGGGCGACGACCACGACGATGGCGCGGTACCACGACTCCCCCGACGACGTCCCCGACGGCCTCACCATCCCGAGGTGGACCTGGGACGGCCTCGTGGAGTGACGCCCCTCGCCCGGAGGTCTTCCTGAGACGGGACTTGGTTACGGTTTCGTAAGTTACGTTTGCGTAGGTTACGCTTCCGTATGTGAGCGCTCCTCCCGTCGTCCGACCGACCGCGGCCCCCGCGGGGCCGCGTGCCCGGCTCGGTGCCCACGCCCCCGGTCCCCTCGGGGGCGTGCTGCGTGGGGCCCGCAAGGTGGCCGAGGCCCTCGCGACGCCGCTCGTGCCGGAGGACTACCTCGACCTCGTCGACCCCCTGCGCGTCGGTGCCGACCTGCGCGGCCGGATCGTCGACATCCGCCGCGAGACGGCCGACGCGGTCACCGTCGTCATCCGCCCCGGGCGCGGTTGGCTCGGTCACGTCCCCGGGCAGTACATCCGGATCGGCATCGACGTCGACGGCGTGCGCCACTGGCGCGCCTACAGCCTGACCCACCGCGCCGACGGCTCGCCCGCGGCCGGCATCCCCGCGGGGTGCGTCGCCATCACGACCAAGGCGATCCCCGACGGGAAGGTCTCCACCCACCTCGTGCGCGAGGCCCGCCCCGGCACCCTCGTCATGCTCGACCAGGCGACCGGCGACTTCACCCTGCCCAGCCCAGCCCCCGCGAAGGTCCTCTTCCTCACGGCCGGCAGCGGCATCACGCCGGTCATGGGCATGCTGCGAAACCACCTCGCCGAGCTCGCGGACGTCGCCCAGGTGCACTGCGCCCCCACGGCGGCTGACGTCATCTTCGCCGACGAGCTGCACGGGTATGCCGCGCAGGGCCGCCTCGCGCTCAGCCTCAACCTCGACGACGAGCACGGCGTCCTCGACCTCGACCGCCTCGACTCCCTCGTCCCCGACTGGCGCGAGCGCGAGGTGTGGACCTGTGGTCCCACCGGCCTGCTCGACGCCGCCGAGGCGCACTGGGCCGCCGCCGGGGTCGCCGACCGCCTCCACACCGAGCGCTTCCGGCCGACCGTCGTCGAGCCCGGTGAGGGCGGCGAGATCACGTTCCTCACCAGCGACGTCACCGTCGACGCCGACGGGGCGACCCCCATCCTCGACGCCGGCGAGGACGCCGGCGTGCTCATGCCGAGCGGGTGCCGGATGGGCATCTGCTTCGGCTGCGTGGTCACGATGCGCCAGGGCGCGATCCGCGACCTGCGCACCGGCGACATCACCGTCGTCGAGCCCGGCGACGAGCTGCCCGTGCAGACCTGCGTCAACGCCGTCGCCGGCTCCTGTGACCTCGAGCTCTAGACACCACCCGTACTCCCGACCGCCCGACCGCCCGACCGAGACCCGGACCCCGGAAGGACCACCATGACCCTCGCACCCGAGCGCCGCCTGATCTCCCCCACCGAGGAGCACCACGCCGGCGCCCAGCACGCCTCGAGCAAGCCGCACGGCATCAACCCCCGCCTGTCGGTGACGAGCACGACCCCGCGACCGCCGCGACCGGCATACAAGAAGTCCGGCCGCCCGAACCCGGCCGCGCACCTCAGCCCCGAGGACATCGAGTCGATCGGCCTCGAGCTCGACGCCCTCCGCAAGGAGGTCATGGACAGCCGCGGCGCCCGTGACGCGGCCTACATCCGCCGGGTCATCAAGGCCCAGCGCTACCTCGAGGTGGGCAGCCGTGCGCTGCTCCTCTTCTCGAACGTCAAGGTCAAGGGCATCCGCCCCGCCTGGTGGCTCGGCACGGCCGGACTCTCGGTGGCGAAGATCCTCGAGAACATGGAGATCGGCCACAACGTCATGCACGGCCAGTGGGACTGGATGCGTGACCCGAAGATCCACTCGACCGCGTGGGAGTGGGACAACGCCAGCCCGAGCTCGCAGTGGAAGCACAGCCACAACGAGATCCACCACACGTTCACCAACGTGCTCGGCCGCGACAACGACCTCGGCTACGGCATCCTGCGCGTCGACGAGGACCAGCGCTGGAGCCTGTTCTACCTCTTCCAGCCGATCTGGCACGTCGGCAACGCACTCCTGTTCGAGTACTCCATCGCGGCCTACGACCTCGAGCTCGGTGGCTACCTCGCGAAGAAGGACCGGATGAGCGAGGAGGAGAAGGCGAAGTTCCGGAGCGACGCCAAGGAGGTCGTCGCGAAGATCAGGCGCCAGGCGACCAAGGACTACGTCGTCCACCCGGCCCTGTCCGCGGTCACCGGCTCGACCCGCACCACGCTCACCGCGAACGTCGTGGCCAACCTCGTGCGCAACCTGTGGACGAACACGGTCATCATCTGCGGCCACTTCCCGCCCGGCATCGCGACCTTCGAGAAGACCTCCATCGAGGGCGAGACCCGCGGCGAGTGGTACGTCCGGCAGATGCTCGGCTCGGGCAACATCAGCGGCTCGCCGGCCATGCACGTCATGACCGGCAACCTCAGCCACCAGATCGAGCACCACCTCTACCCCGACATGCCCAGCAACCGGTATGCCGAGATCGCGCCTCGGATCCGCGACCTCATGGACCGGTACGACCTCCCGTACGTCGAGGGGTCCCTCGCGAAGCAGGCGGCCTCGGTCTACTGGAAGGTCGTCCAGCTCTCGCTGCCCAACAAGGTCGAGGGCCGGCGGCGCCGGGACGTCGTCCGGCTCGCGGCGAAGAAGGCCTGGCGGAAGAAGTCGCTCGACCGGTTCTGAGGGCTCGCGGCGACCCGACCCGGTCAGCCTCCGGAGTCGGTGTCGGAGTCGCGGGCGGCCCGGGCCACCGCGAAGTCGAACCCCACGGCCTCCCGGACCCGGTCCATGACCTCGAGGGTCGCGACGGTGTCCGCCCAGGGCCGCAGCGGCGAGCCGGTCTCGCCGGCGGTGACGCGCCTCGCCACCTCCGCCGCCTCGAAGTGGAGGGCGGCGTGGTCGACCCGCGGCTCCCTCCACGTCAGGTCGGTGCCGTCGCGCAGCCGCAGCCGCACGGGGCCCGGGCGGTAGAACGGCCAGCCGAGGTCGATGCGGCCGTCCGTGCCGGCGATGCTCGCCGTCGAGGGGGTGTCGCTGAGCATCGTCACCATGAGTGATGCCGTCGCCCCGGATGCCGTGCCGAGACCCATCGTCAGCTGGCCGTTGATCCCGTTGGGGGCCGGCGTGCCGACGGCGACCACCTGGTCCGGTGCGCCGAGCACCCACGTTGCGAGGGTGACCGGGTAGGTGCCCATGTCGAGCAACGGGCCACCGGCCAGCTCGGGGCGCATGATCCGGTGCGACTCGTCGAACCACTCCCCCATGTCGGCCAGCACCACCTTCGGCTCGCCCACGACGCCGTCCGCGAGGAGCTGGCGCACGATGTCGTACCGGGGGAGGAAGAGCGTCCACATGGCCTCCATGCAGAACACGCCCGCGCGCTGAGCCGCCTCGCCGATGACGCGCGCCTCACCGGCATCCAGCCCGACCGGCTTCTCGACGAGCACGTGCTTGCCGGCCTCGATGGCGAGCAGGGCGTGCGGCAGGTGCACGTGGTGCGGCGTGGCGACGTAGACGATGTCGACCTCGGGGTCGGCGACGAGCGCCTCGTACGACCCGTGGGCCGTCGAGGCGCCGAATGCGTCGGCCGCGCGGCGAGCGCTCTCGGGCGAGCGAGACCCGACGGCCTGGACGACCTGGCGGGTGCTGGCCCGCAGGGCTGCGACGAAGGTGCGGGCGATCCACCCGGTGCCGAGCACCCCCCACCGCAGTGGGGGTGCGTCGAGCGAGTCGGGGACGCGGGGGCTCGGCAGGTGCGACGGCATACGGCATGATAGCCAAGGGAATGTTCTGACATTAAACCCTTCGTCGAAGGAAGTGGCCGCGTGGACCTCGCCCCCACCGCGGCTGCGCTCGCCCCCAGCGCCGCGGCCCTCGCCCTCATGGCCCTGGCTGCGGCGATCATCGGCTACTCGAAGACGGCGCTCGGCGGCCTGGCGGTCATCGCCGTCGCGATCTTCGCGACCCTGCTGCCGGCGCGGGAGTCGACGGCGGCGATCCTCGCGATCCTCATCGTCGGCGACGTCATCGCCTGCTGGCACTACCGCCACGACGCCGACTGGTCGCTCATCCAGCGCCTCCTGCCGGCCGTCGTGCCGGGGCTCGTCGTGGGCGCGCTGTTCCTGCGGGTCGTCGACGACAGCACCCTGCGGCGGTCGATCGGCGCGGTGCTGCTCCTGCTCGTCCTCCTCCAGCTGTGGGTGAAGTGGCGCAGCGACAGCGAGACGTCATCGACGGTCCACGAGCGCCGGGCAGCCGCGTGGGGCGCGGGCAGCGGCGTGGGGTTCGCGACGATGACCGCGAACGCGGCGGGGGCCGTGATGACGCTGTACCTGTCGGCGTCCGGCATCGACAAGCGGAGGTTCGTCGGGACCAACGCGTGGTTCTTCCTCATCGTCAACCTCGCGAAGGTGCCCTTCTCGATCGCGCTCGGGCTCATGCACCCCGTGGATGCCGTGCGCGCGGTCGTGCTCGCGCCTGTCGTCCTCGTCGGTGGCCTGCTCGGCTACGCGACGGTGGCTCGGATCAGCCAGCGCCGCTTCGACCTCGCCGTGCTGGCCGCCTCGGCGCTCGCGGCCGGGGCGCTCCTGCTCGCGTGAGGTCCCGGCGTTCTCGGCGTCGGCGTACGGCGCGGGCTACCGCCCGGTATCGGCTGTCGGAACAACAGGTACCCGTGGGTAGCCGACGACGAACGACGGCCCCGGCGCTGCGTGGCGGGTGCGGGCGCCGCCCCGCCCGCGGCACGGCATCCTGTCATGAGGTCTTATTGAGGGCCCCCGACCGCTTCCCACCGCCGGGGTCCACGCCGCACGCTGGATGACAGACCCGGCAACGACGCCGCCACCAGCACCCAGGAGCACCCCGTGACCAGCACGACCACACCTGCCCGCACCCCCGCCGCCGCCGGCTACCTCCGCGCCGAGGACTGCCGCCTCGAGGACCTCCTCGAGGTGGTCGGCGCCGGCACGGACCTCGCCGACTACCCCCACGCGGATGCCGTGGCCCAGGGCGTGCTCGTCTACGACTCCGCGGGCCTGCGCGGGACGATGGTCGACGACGACACCCGGCGCGCCGTGCATTCCGAGGTCGCTCGGGCCCTTGCCGACGGCCCAGGCATCGTCGTGTTCCAGGCCGCGTTCGAGCACGAGGTGGTCGACCGGGTCAGCGAGGCGTTCGAGCGGATGATCGCCGCCGAGAAGGCCGACGGCGGGCCCGCCGGTGACCACTTCGCGGCCCCCGGCGCCAACGACCGCGTCTGGAACGCCCTCGAGAAGCTCGCCGTCACCGACCCCGAGGCCTTCGTCGACTACTACGCGAACGACATCGTGGCCCTGGCTGCTGCTGCCTGGCTCGGCCCGGGGTACCAGGTGACCAGCCAGGTCAACGTCGTCAACCCCGGGGGCGCCGGCCAGACGGTGCACCGCGACTACCACCTCGGCTTCCAGAGCCCGAAGGCGTCCGCCGAGTTCCCCGCCCACGTGCACGCGCTGTCACCCGTGCTCACCCTCCAGGGTGCGGTCGCCCACTGCGACATGCCCGTCGAGTCAGGGCCCACGCTCTACCTCCCCCACTCGCAGAAGTACGCCCCGGGCTACCTCGCCTACTGGCTGCCCGAGTTCCAGGAGTACTTCGTCGGCCACCACGTGCAGCTGCCGCTGCTCAAGGGCGACGCCGTGTTCTTCAACCCGGCACTGTTCCACGCCGCCGGCACCAACCACACCAGCGACGTGCGCCGGATGGCCAACCTGCTGCAGGTGTCCTCACCCTTCGGGCGTGCGATGGAGACCGTCGACCGGCGCCGCGTCGTCGAGGCGGTGTACCCAGCCCTGCTGGCACGCAAGGCGACGGGGATGCCA
>DASSYJ010000121.1:0-12071 GCA_035703305.1 Ornithinibacter sp.
CGCAAGGACGTCCAGCGCGCCGCGGCCGAGGCTGCCGCTGGAGCGCGTGCGGCCCCTCGCAGTGTGGCCCCCCGCAGGCCGGCCACGCCGTACGCCCGGCGGCTCGCCAAGGAGCTCGGTGTCGACCTGGCCGGCCTGGACGTCGACGGCGTCATCGGTGCGGACGACGTCCGCCGCGCGGCCACCTCGACCACGCCTCGTCCGTCCGGACCACCCCCGGCCGAGGGACCGACCCGACCCACCGCGGAGGCGCGGGTCCCGCCCGAGCCGCGCCCGGCATACCAGCCGACGGCTCGCCGTCCGGACCCGATGCGGGAAGCGATCGGCCGGCTCATGGCGCGGTCGAAGCGGGAGATCCCGCACTACTACCTCACGACGACCGTCGACCTGGCCGCGGCTCGTGGCTGGATGCAGGGCCGCAACCTCGACCTCCCGGTGAGTGAGCGGCTCGTGCCGGCAGCCCTCCTGCTCAAGGCGACCGCGCTGGCCGTGCGGAAGCATCCCGAGCTCAACGGGTTCTGGGTCGACGACGCGTTCGTGCCGGGCTCGGGGGTGCACCTCGGGGTGGCGATCTCGCTGCGCGGAGGCGGCCTGGTCGCGCCCGCCATCCACGACGCCGACCGCCTCACCGTCGACGAGATGATGAGTGCGATGAAGGACCTCGTCGGCCGGGCGCGTGCGGGCCGCCTCCGGGGATCCGAGATGTCCGACCCCACGCTGACCGTCACCAACCTCGGCGACCAGGGGGTGGAGTCCGTGCACGGGGTCATCTACCCGCCACAGGTCGCCCTCGTGGGGTTCGGCAAGGTCGTCGACCGCCCGTGGGCGGTCGACGGGATGCTCGCCGTGCGGCCGGTCGTGACCCTGACCCTCGCCGCGGACCACCGGGCCACGGACGGCTTCAGCGGGGGCCGCCTGCTCGCCACCATCGACCAGCTGCTGCAGAGACCGGAGGCGCTATGAGCCAGACCCTGACCGACCAGGATGCCCGCGACGTCGTGACCGCGGCCGTCCTGCGGATCGTGCCGGATGCGGAGTTCGACACCCTCGACGACGACGAGTCGATCCGGGACGCCTTCGAGCTCGACTCCCTCGACTTCCTCAGCTTCGTCGAGCTGCTCACCACGAGGTCGGGCGTCCGCATCGACGAGCTGGACTACCCGAGCCTGACGACGATGGCCGACTGCGTCGAGTTCCTGACCCACCGGACCGCCTGACGGGCCCTGCGCGTCATCCCGGTGATGACGCGGACAACCCCTGGATGACGCGGAAGTTTCCGCGCCCGGGGTGGGTTTTCCGCGCCGTCACGGTGACGACGCGGAACCTCCGGGCGCCTGCCGGTCCGCGTCGGCCGCGACGAAGCCGCGATGCAGGTCGCGCAGGGCGTCGGCGAGGACCTGCCGGTCGCTCGAGCCGCCCCGGGGGCGTGCGCGCCGGTGCAGGGCCAGCCCGTCGAGCAACGCGACGACCACCGGAGCCCGCTCGGCGGCCCGCGCGATCCCGAGCGCCTGCAGCGAGGCCTCGGCGCCACGCTCGATGCTCGCCATGATCTGGTGCGCCGTCGCCTGGAGCCGCGGCCGGCGGGCGCACTCGAGGTAGATCTCGAACTGCGCGACCGTGTCGACCTCGGGCTCGGACATGACGGCATCCACGAACCGGTCGATCGCCTCCTGGGGTCCCAGCTCGGTGCCGGTGACCTGGGCGGTCACGGCGTCGACCCGGGTGACGATGCGGTCGCCGACCACCTGGAGCGCGGCGGCGATGAGGTCGTCGAGCGAGGAGAAGAAGTAGCTCGTCGTGGACGTCGGCATGCCGGCCCGCGCCGCGATCGACCGGTGCGTCGCCCCGGCCACGCCCTGCTCGGCGATGACCTCGACCGCGGCCTCGAGGAGCGCGGTGCGGCGCGCCTGGCCGCTGGCTCGATGGGTGGCTGGACGGATCGGCATACGGGAAGTGTGCCAAGACTCTGGACATTCGTCCAGAGATAGGAGACGCTGTGGGTGGGCACCAGACCCTCGTTCCCTGGTGCCCCGACCGCCGACGCGGGCGAGCCGCCCCCGTCCCAGCAGGAGGACCTCGTGGAGCACCTGTCCACCCGCCAGCACGTCGTCGACATGTGCCGCACGATGCTCGACCGTGGCTACCTCAAGGCGACCGAGGGCAACGTCTCGGTCCGGGTGCCCGGCCGACGGCTCTACGCCGTCACGCCGAGCAACTACTCCTACGACCGGATGCGCGTGGAGGACGTCTGCATCGTCGACTTCGACGGCAAGCACGTCCCCGATGACGACCGTGCCGGTGCGTCGCTGGCGCCGTCCATCGAGTGCGGGATGCACGCGGGCATCTACCGCCTGCGGCCCGACGTCCATGCGGTCGTGCACACCCACCAGCCGTACGCCTCGGCGCTCGCGGTGCTGCGCCGGCCCATTCCGCCGCTCACGGACGAGCAGGTCCGCTTCCTCGGCCGCGAGGTCGCGATCATCGACTATGCGCCGTCGGGCACCGAGTTCCTCGCGAAGAACGTGCGGAGGAAGATCACGAGCGGAGACAACGCCTTCATCCTCGCCAACCACGGCATCGTGGCCGTCGGAACCGACCCGGAGCGCGCGGTGTTCAACATGGCCCTCCTCGAGAAGGTGTCCATCGCCTACCTGCTCGCGCTGACGACCGAGTCCGGCAAGGTGTACTCGATCCCGGCGCCGATCCGCGAGGTCGCTTTCGCGAAACTGCGGGGCGACGAGAAGCGGATCGCCGCGCAGGTCACGAGGTCCCTCCCGGTCGAGATGGTCGTGGCCGACGCGCCGCTGCCCAGCGCGGACGAGGCAGCGCGTGCGGTGGCCGCCGCACTCCGCGTCGACACGCAGGAGACGGTGGATGCCGTGGCGAGCGAGCCGGATGCCGCCGCACCCGCCGCCGCGGTGCCGCCCGCTGCCTGGGCCACCGAAACCGACGAACCTGCCGGTGCCGAGTCCGCCCGGCTCGGGTACGCGATCAGCACGTACCCCGACGTCGACCACACGATGGCGCGGCTCCGGGCCCTCGTCGACCAGCCCGTGCGCGGCCTGCGGCACGATGCCCTCAACGACGTGCTCGAGTGGTTCGAGACCAAGTGCCAGGCGAGCAAGGAGCTCACCGACCGGGCGAAGGCGCGCATTCCGGGCGGGGTCCAGCACAACCTCGCCTTCAACCACCCGTTCCCGCTCGCCATCGACCGCGCGGAGGGTGCCCACCTCACCGACCGCGACGGCAACGTCTACATCGACTTCCTGCAGGCGGGTGGTCCGACGATCCTCGGCAGCAACTACGCGCCCGTCAACGAGCGCGTCGCCGAGGTCATCAAGGACTCCGGCCCCGTGACCGGGCTGTTCCACGAGTACGAGCTCAGGCTCGCCGAGTCGATCCACCGCTTCATGCCGCACGTGGAGATGTACCGGTCGCTCGGGTCGGGCACGGAGGGCGTCATGGCGGCGGTCCGGGCGGCCCGGGCGTTCACGGGCCACACGGTCGTCGTCAAGGTCGGGGGTGCCTACCACGGCTGGTCCGACACGCTGGTCTACGGCCTGCGGGTGCCCGGCACCTACCGCATGAACGCCAAGGGCATCCCCTTCGGGGCGACGAGTGCGACGAGGGAGACGTTCCCGCACGACCTCGGCACCCTGCGCCGCAAGCTCGTCGAGAACCGGCTGCGCGGAGGCACGGCGGCAGTCGTCCTCGAGCCGCTCGGGCCGGAGTCAGGGACGCGTCCGGTGCCCGAGGACTTCAACGCCCGGGTCCGTGAGCTGTGCGACGAGTTCGGTGCGCTGCTCGTCTTCGACGAGGTCGTGACCGGTTTCCGGGTTGGAATGGGCGGTGCCGCAGGGTACTTCGGCGTGACCCCGGACCTCACCGTGCTGGGCAAGGCCGTCGCGGGCGGCTACCCCATGGCCGGGGGCGTCGGCGGCCGGGAGGACGTCATGGCGGTGTTCGGCTCCGGCCTCGACGGCAAGAGCGGCGCGCACATCCAGGTCGGCGGGACCCTGTCGGCGAACCCGCTGTCCTGCGCGGCCGGGTACTTCGCCCTCGAGGAGATGGCCCGCACCAACGCGCCCGTGGTCGCGGGCCGCGCGGGCGACCGGCTCGCCGCGGGCCTGGAGCGGCTCGTCGCCAAGCACGCCCTGCCCTACGTCGTCTACAACCAGGGCTCGATCGTCCACCTCGAGTGCAGCGGGGTGATGCTCCTCGACATGCGCAACCCGCTCAAGCTCCTCAAGGAGAACAAGCCCCGGAAGCGGCTCATGGAGCAGATGGGCGCGGCCTACGCCGCCAACGGCATCATCACGCTGGCCGGCTCGCGGATGTACACCTCCATGGCCGACACGGATGCCGTCATCGACGAGGCGCTGGAGCGCTTCGACCGGGTCTTCGCGATGGTCGAGGGTGTCTGAGACCGCGTCGGGGCCCGTCCCCGACCCCCAGCCGGGCACCCAGCCGGGCACCCTGCCGGTCGCTCCACGCGAGAGGATCCGCAGCGTTCGCTGGGCGCTTCTCGTCGCCTTCGCCGGCCTCGTCGCGGCGACGCAGGTGCTCTGGCTGTCGTTCGCCCCGGTCACGACCCGCGCGGCCGACGCCCTGGGCGTCTCCGAGGGAGCGATCGGCGACCTCGCCGTCGTCAACCCGATCCTCTACGTCCTGCTCGCGATACCGGCGGGGCGTTGGGCGGACCGCCGCTTCACCCTGGCGCTCACGACCGGCGCGGCGCTCACCGCCGGGGGTGCGGTGCTGCGCGTGGTGGACCCGGCATCCTATGGCTGGGTCCTGGCAGGACAGGTCGTGCTCTCGGTCGGACAGCCCCTGGTGCTCAACGCGACGACGAAGGTCGCCGCCCGGTGGTTCCCGACCGACCAGCGGACCCGGGCGATCGCCGTCGGCAGCGGCGCGCAGTTCCTCGGGATCCTCCTCGCGGCGACGACCGCCGGGCCGCTCTTCGACGCCGGGGGCATGTCCCTCCTGCTCGGGGTGTATGCCGGGCTCGCGTCGGTGGCCGCGCTCGGAGTCGTGGTGGCCCTGGCGCTGGTGCCCCCGGCCTTCGTCGTGGATGCCGGTCCCGCACGGTCGCTCGGCTGGCTGCGGCACGACCGGCTCCTCCTCAAGCTCGCGGCCCTGCTCTTCGTCGGGGTCGGGCTCTTCAACGCGCTCGCGACCTGGCTCGACCCCGTCCTCGAGGACCTCGGGATGCCGGGCGCGGGCGGCACGATCATCGCGACGACCACGATCGCCGGCCTCGTCGGCACCGCCGTGCTGCCCGACATCGCCGCGCGGCACGACCGGCGGCGGGTCGTCCTGCTCGCCACGACCGGCCTCGCGGTCGTCGTCTTCCCGCTGGTCGCGGTCCTCCCGAACGTCCTGCTCGTCGGTGTCGCCCTCGCTCTCGTCGGCTTCTTCCTGCTGGCGGGGCTCCCGATCACCCTGGACTGGTCGGAGCTCGAGGCCGGCGCCGAGCGGGCCGCGACCTCGACAGGGTTCCTCTTGCTGGCAGGCAACCTCGGGGGCGCCGTCCTCGTCCTCGCCGTCCAGGCCGTCGTCGGCAACCCCTACCTTGCGCTCGGGGCGTTCGCCCTGCTCGCCGTGCCCGGTGTGCTCGTCGCGAGCCGGCTGCCGTCGCACGCCGGGGCGCGCGGCGACGCCGAGCACGTGTCCTCGTGACGCCGGGCCCGATGACGCGCCACGTCCTCGGGGTGGACCTCGGGACGGGGGGCCCCAAGGTTGCGCTCGCGAGCACCGACGGGGTGGTCGTCGGCCACGAGAAGGAGCCGGTGGGGCTGCGGCTGGTCCCGGGCGGTGGGGTGGAGCAGGACCCCGACGACTGGTGGCGAGCGATCGTCAGCGCGAGCCGGCGACTCCGCGAACGGCATCCGCGGGAGTACGGGCAGGTCACCGCCATGTGCATGAGCAGCCAGTGGGGCGGCCTGGTGCCGGTCGACGTGAACGGCCGGCACGTGCACCCCGCGCTGACCTGGATGGACGCACGCGGTCGCCGCTACTCGGAGGATCTCACCGGAGGCGGCCTGCGGGTGCCGGGCGGCTACAACGCGCGAGCCCTGCGCCACTGGATCTCGGTGACCGGGGGAGTGCCGACCCGCACCGGCAAGGACCCGGTGGGCCAGGCGGCCTGGCTGCGGCACGAGCGCCCGGAGGCGGATGCCGTGGCGGCCTACCTGCTCGACGTCCCCGAGTACCTCACGATGCGGCTCACCGGCCGCGCGGTGGCCGCGTGGGACACGGCCGTCCTGCGCTGGTGCACCGACAACCGCGACCCGTCCGCGGTCCGCTGGGACCCGGCCCTGGCCCGGCGCTGCGGCCTCGACCTCGCTCGGCTGCCCGAGCTCGTGCGCCCGGGGAGCGTCGTCGGGACGGTGCGGCCCGACGTTGCCACGGCATTCGGGCTGCCCGACGGGGTGCGGGTCGTCGCGGGCACCGGGGACACCACGGCGGCCGCGGTGGGCGCGGGCGCCACCGCTGACTACGACGCGCACCTCTACGTCGGCACGTCGGCGTGGCTGAGCTGCCACGTGCCGTTCAAGCGCACGGATGTCGTGCACAACATCGCCTCCCTGCCGTCCGTCGTGCCGGGGAAGTACTGGGTCGCCACCGTGCAGGACGTCGCAGGCAAGGCCGTCGACTGGCTGCTCGACTCGGTGGTCTATGCCCAGGACGGCATGCTCGACGCCTCGACGCCCCCTCCGCCTCCGACGGACGCCCTGGACCGGGTCAACCGCCTCGCCGCCAGCGCGCCGCCGGGCTGCAACGGCGTCGTGTTCACGCCGTGGCTCAACGGGGAGCGCACTCCGGTCGACGACCCCTACCTGCGAGGCGGCTGGTTCAACGTGTCCCTCGCGACGACCCGCGCCGACCTCGCCCGCAGTGTCTTCGAGGGCATCGCGCTCAACACCCGCTGGATGCTGGAGGCGGTCGAGCGTTTCACCCGACGCGGCCATCCGGACGGGTTCTCCTCGCTGAGGTTCATCGGAGGGGGTGCCTGTTCGGCGCTGTGGTGCCAGACCATGGCCGACGTCCTCGGGACCTCGATCTCCCAGATGGCGGACCCTGTCGTGGCCAACGCCCGCGGCGCTGCGCTCATCGCGGCCATCGGGGTGGGCGAGCTCGACTGGGCCGACGTGCCCTCGAGCGTGGAGGTGGCGGCCACGTTCACCCCGGACCCGACGGTGCGTGCGCTGCACGACCGGCAGTATGCGATGTTCCGGGACATCTACAAGGGCACCAAGGACACCTACGCCCGCCACAACGCGGGGGTGGACGCTCGTCGATGACGGTCAGCAGCCGCTGGTCGCCATCGATCATGGCGGCTCGACGACGATCTCCTCGCCCCGAGCGGTCTTGACCGTCGCCTCCTCACCGATGGGCGCTCCTCCTGGATCGTCAAGGGAGCGTGCCTGAGCTCGGTGGGTGGTGGCCATCGACTGCCGTCGGTCAGTCGGCGCGACTCCAGACGATGCCGAAGTCGTCGACGAGGGTGTCGGCCTCGGGGTCGTACTGGAAGCCGATCTCGAGGCGATGCCTCGGGACGTTGCCTCCCGGCAGGCACACGAGAGGAGCGACCATGAGGACACTGTCGCCGTCGACGAAGCCGGGGCCGGAGAGCCGAGCGGGACGACCACCGCACGCACCGGTCGCCTCGTCGTCGACGTAGACCATGGAGTACACGTGGTTGCCGGACCCCGTGACCGTCAGCGTCTGGTTGCTGCCGTCGGGGACGTCGATGGACGTCCACGTACCCGCCAGGACTCCGCCCCCGGCCCCACCGGCTGCAACGGCAGTCGCCGGCGTCAGGAGGGCAGCGGTCGCGGTGAGGACCGCGAGGCCGGTGAGGATCGGTCGGGGGAGTGTCACTCGCTTCATGGTCTCTGCCTTCCTCGACGGGGCGCGTGATCCGATCTTGGCGCCACCGCGAAGGCGAGGGCAATGGCTCGATCGGGTCACCCGACTCGAGCCCCGGGAGCTGGATGAGGGCCGCCCGTTCCTCGTCCGCGGTCCGCAAGGTAAGGCCCTGACCGAACCGCACCGGGCATGCTCCGCTGGCGCGGCGGCGAACCAAGGAGTAGAGAGGAGTCGGACAGAAGAAGGGGACGCCATGGTCGCGCCAGAGCCCACGTACGCCGCTCGCCTCGAGATCGACTACCCCGACCGGCTGGACCGGGTCACGACGCTCTTCCGGGTCTTCATGATCATCCCGATCGCCATCGTGCTGTCGCTGGTGAGTGCGGCCGCGACCTCGACGACGGTGATCTACCAGTCGGGCGAGGTGGTCAAGAAGACGACGAGCTCCGGAGGCGGCATCGCCGGCGGCCTGTTCGCCGCCACGGCCCTGCTCATCGTCTTTCGCCAGCGATACCCGCGCTGGTGGTTCGACTTCCTCCTCCAGTTCAACCGCTTCGCGACCCGCGTCGGCGCCTACTTCGTGCTGCTCACCGACCACTACCCCTCGACCGAGGACGAGCAGTCCGTCCACCTCGACCTCGACTACCCCGACGCGCGCGATGGCCTCAACCGCTGGCTACCGCTGGTCAAGTGGCTGCTGGCCCTGCCGCACTACATCGTGCTGCTGTTCCTCGGGCTGGGTGCCTTCGTGGCGGTCGTGATCGCCTGGTTCGCGATCCTGTTCACCGGCCGCTATCCGCGTGGGCTGTTCGACTACGTCGTCGGGGTCGGCCGCTGGGCGCTGCGGGTGCAGGCGTACGCCTTCCTCCTCCTCACCGACGCCTACCCCCCGTTCAGCCTTCGCTGAACCGATCACCAAGCCTTGACCGGGCGGCCGCGTCCTCCCGGGGCCGCGCGGCGCCGACCGGTCGCGTCGACCGGTCGCGTCGACCGGTCGCGTGGACGAGGTCGGAACCGGGGCACGTCCAGGACAAGGACCGAACGCTGGGAGCTCCCGCCGCTCGTGAGGTGGGCGACTGGGCATGATCGAGTCGAGGCAGCCGAAAGGAGCGCGCTATGGGCACCGTGGTCGCAGACATCTCGATGTCGCTCGACGGGTACGTCACCGGGCCAGGGGCAGGGCCCGACAGCGGGCTGGGGACCGGCGGGGACGGCATCCACGGGTGGGTCCTGGAGGAACCCCGCTCACCGGTGGACGACGCCGTCCTGGCAGGCAGCTTCGAGGCCACCGGTGCCGTGGTGATGGGGCGGCGCCTGTTCGACGTCGTCGACGGACCGAACGGGTGGAACGACGACGTCGGCTACGGGCACGACCAGGACCAGGCCGGCGCACCCGTGTGTTTCGTCATCACGCACCAGCCGCCCGTTGAGGTGAGGCTCGCGTCCCGGTTCCGGTTCGTGACCGATGGGGTGGCGGCCGCCGTCGAGGAGGCCCGAGCGGAAGCAGGCGACAAGGAGGTCGTCGTCATGGGCGGAGCGAACGTCATCGACCAGTGCCTGGCTCAGGGGCTGGTCGACGAGCTCCGCATCCACCTCTCGCCCCTCCTGCTCGGTGCCGGCACCCGCCTGTTCGACGGTGTCGGCCCGACGGAGCTGGTCCAGCGAGAGGTCGTCGAGTCCCCGCGAGCCACCCACGTCACCTATGCGGTCCTCCGGCACGAGTCGGGAGACTGAGGTCCGCAGCCCAAGGGGGCCTGAGGATGTCGAGAACCCGGCGACGGCTCCGTCCCTGTATCGGAACACCACGACCCCTTTGGAGGAGCACCCATGTCCCACATCCAACGGTTCGACCACGTCGGCATCACCGTCGCCGATCTCGAGTCGGTGACCGCGTTCTTCGTCGGGCTCGGCCTCGAGGTCGAGGGTCGGACCTTCGTGGAGGGCGAGTTCGTCGACACCGTCACCGGCATCCCGGGCACTCGGAGCGAGATCGTCATGCTGCGCCCGCCCGACGGTGGGACGGCGCTGGAGCTCTCGAGCTTCGTCACGCCGGCCCACGAACCCGGATCGCCTGCCGCGATGGCCAACGAGCTGGGTCTTCGAAACGTGGCCTTCCAGGTCGCCGACCTCCACGCGGCCGTCACCCAGCTCGGTGCCGACGGCTACGGGCTCGTCGGCGGCATCGGCGAGTACGAGAACACCTGGCGGATGGCCTACGTGCGCGGGCCAGAGGGCATCATCGTGTCCCTCGCCGAGCGCATCGGCTGACCCGCTGGGCGCCGGCCGTTCGCCACGGGTGAACGCCGGAATCCCACCCTGCCCACCGCTCGTTGTCACAGCCATGAGCACTGACCCGGCAGCCGAGTCGGCCGCTGAGTCGGCCGCGCTCGACGCCTACTCGGCGATCGTCACCTCCGTGGCGGCGGCGCTCACCCCGAAGGTCGCGGCGCTGCGGATCCGCTCCTACCGCGGGGAGTCGTCCGGCTCGGCCGTGGTCCTGACCGACGACTCCCACCTCGTCACCAATGCCCACGTCGTCGGCGACGCCAGCGTGGGCACGGCGGAGTTCGCCGACGGCACGATCGCCCCGTTCCAGGTCGTGGGCCGTGACCCGCTGTCCGACATCGCCGTCATCCGCGCCGACCGCGAGGTGCCGTCCCCGCCGGAGTACGGCGATGCGAGCGCGCTCCTCGTCGGCTCGCTCGTGGTGGCCGTCGGCAACCCGCTCGGCCTCTCCGGCACCGTGACGGCGGGCGTGGTCAGTGCCCTCGGACGAAGTATGCCGGTGCGCACCCGCACGACGGCGCGCCTGATCGAGGACGTCATCCAGACCGACGCGGCGCTCAACCCCGGGAACTCCGGCGGGGCCCTGGCCGACAGCCACGGTCGCGTCGTTGGCATCAACACGGCCGTCGCCGGCGTCGGCCTCGGCATGGCGGTGCCCATCAACGCCACGACCCACCGCATCATCTACGCCCTGATGCACGACGGGCGAGTGCGGCGCGCCTACCTCGGTCTCGTGAGCACCCCTGCACGGCTGACGCCCATCCAGGCCGAGCGATACCGCCAGCGCGTCGCCCTGCGAGTCGTCGAGGTCGTCGAGAGGAGCCCGGCCGCACAGAGCGGGCTCCTCGCAGGCGACCTCGTGCTCGCGATCGACGGCGCCCCGCTCGGCGACGCACAGTCGTTGCAGAAGCACCTGTTCTCCGATGCGATCGGACGCCGGATGGAGGTCACCGTCATCCGCAACGGCGCGCTGGTGGATGCCGTGGTGCTGCCGAGCGAGCTCCCGGGCTGACGAGGCCATCGTGTGCCAGGGTCGGGATCTCCGCGTCTCGACGACGGTGGCTTCGTCAGTGTTGGCGGGCAGGGCGGGGGTGAACTGCGATCTTACGAATGGCAGATCTCGGGGGCTCTTCGTCGGAGCCCGTGGGGGTGTGCGGCGCACTGCGCCGGTGGTCGCGTCCGTAGGGTGGCTGAGTCGAAAGAACCCATACCGAGACACCGGTTGGTGTTCCGTCGCTATGCCGGCCTTTGGGCATCCCACCGCGATTCGACAATTCAGCCTCGACTCGTCGCGTCTCATCGGCACCGCTCTGATGTCAAGGGGCGGGTTGGAGGGCCTTTCGCGCGGTGGTCTTCCGCGTGGTCGTAGGCGCAGGTAGCGTCGTTGGTGCGGGTCCGGGAAGTGGCTGATCCGAAGTGCCGGTGTGCGGGTGCAAGCCGGCCGCGCTGGACTGAAGTGCCGCCCCGCGGTGCCCTCCCGGGCCCGCCTCAACGGCGTCTGCGGCGTCGGCGCGGAGCCGGCGGTACAGCGCGTCGGAGATCCGCCGCTTCAAGCAGCGCATCGCTTCACGGCGGGACTTGCCGCCCGCGAGCTTGAGTCGGTAGTACGCCCGCCCGGGGGTGTCAAGGCGGATCTGGGTGGCCGCGGCGATGTGGATCATGTGGTTCATCCGCCGGTTCCCTGCGCGGGAGAGCCGGTGTCGGACGACCTCTCCGGAGGAGGCCTCAATCGGGGCGGTGCCGGTCCACGAGGCGCACTTGTTGCGGTCGGCGAACCGGGCGACGTCGCCGGTGTCGGCCAGGGTCCGGGCGGCGACAACGGGGTCCGACGCCGGGCAGGTCCATCAGGGTCGATCCGGGGGCCAGGACCAGCTCCCTCAGCTCGCGGGTGAGCGCCGTGACCTGCTTCT
>DASSYJ010000088.1:0-8219 GCA_035703305.1 Ornithinibacter sp.
GGTGAGAGAGGGCGGAGAAGCCCAATGACCATGACCGACCCGATCGCGGACATGTTGACCCGCGTCCGCAACGCCAACTCGGCGCACAAGGACGCAGTCTCCATGCCGTTCTCGAAGCTCAAGAGCCACATCGCGGAGATCCTCGAGGCCGAGGGCTACATCGCCGGCTGGACCGTCGAGGACGCCGAGGTGGGCAAGACGCTCACCATCAACCTCAAGTACGGCCCCAACCGGGAGCGCTCGATCGCCGGTGTGCGGCGCGTGTCCAAGCCGGGCCTGCGCGTGTACGCCAAGTCCACGAACCTGCCGAAGGTCCTCGGCGGGCTGGGTGTCGCGATCATCTCGACGTCGTCCGGCCTGCTGACCGACCGTCAGGCCGCCAACAAGGGTGTGGGTGGGGAAGTCCTCGCCTACATCTGGTAAGGGGTCCCTGCCATGTCACGCATCGGACGTCTCCCCGTCACCGTCCCCGCCGGGGTCGACATCGCCATCGAGGGCCAGACCGTCAGGGTCAAGGGTCCCAAGGGCGAGCTGAGCCACGTCGTCGCCGAGCCGATCACCATCGAGCAGGGTGACGCCGTCATCGAGGTCAAGCGCCCCGACGACGCGCGCACCTCGCGCTCGCTGCACGGCCTGACCCGCTCGCTCATCAACAACATGGTGCTCGGCGTCACCGAGGGCTACGAGAAGAAGCTCGAGATCCACGGCACGGGCTACCGCGTCCTGGCCCGGGGCTCCAACCTCGAGTTCGCCCTCGGCTACTCGCACCCCATCACCGTCGAGCCGCCCGCCGGCATCACCTTCGCGGTCGAGAACCAGACCCGGTTCTCCGTCCAGGGCATCGACAAGCAGCTCGTCGGCGAGGTCGCCGCGAACATCCGCAAGCTCCGCAAGCCCGACCCGTACAAGGGCAAGGGTGTCCGCTACGCGGGCGAGCAGATCCGCCGCAAGGTCGGAAAGGCTGGTAAGTAAGCCATGGCAGTGATCGTGAAGCGCGCCAAGGGCAAGACCGCCGCGCGCAGCCGTCGCCACTTCCGCGTCCGCAAGGCCGTCACCGGCACCGCCGGGCGCCCCCGCCTCGTCGTGTCGCGCTCGTCGCGCCACGTCTTCGTCCAGGTCGTCGACGACTCCGTCGGCAGGACGGTCGCCTCGGCCTCCACGATGGAGCCCGACGTCCGCACCCTCGACGGTGACAAGACCGCCAAGGCCAAGAAGGTCGGCGAGCTCGTGGCCGAGCGCGCCAAGGCCGCCGGGGTCGAGGCCGTCGTCTTCGACCGCGGGGGCAACAAGTACCACGGTCGCGTCGCCGCCATCGCGGACGGCGCCCGGGAAGGCGGACTGTCGCTGTGACCGCTACCCAGACCACCACCGTTGTTGAGATGAGGAACATCTGATGCCAGGACCCCAGCGTCGAGGCACCGGGCCCGCCACCGCCGACCGCGCGACGCGCGAGCCCCGCGGCGACCGCCGCGACGACCGCCGTGGCGGTCGTGACTCCCGCGAGGCCGAGAAGAGCGCCTACCTGGAGCGCGTCGTGACGATCAACCGCGTCGCCAAGGTCGTCAAGGGTGGCCGCCGGTTCAGCTTCACCGCGCTCGTCGTCGTCGGTGACGGTGACGGCACCGTCGGTGTCGGCTACGGCAAGGCCAAGGAGGTGCCCGCGGCCATCGCCAAGGGCGTCGAGGAGGCCAAGAAGCAGTTCTTCAAGGTCCCCCGCATCCAGGGCACGATCCCCCACCCCGTCCAGGGTGAGGCCGCCGCCGGTGTCGTCATGCTCCGCCCCGCCAGCCCCGGTACCGGTGTGATCGCCGGTGGCCCGGTGCGCGCGGTGCTCGAGTGCGCCGGCATCCACGACGTGCTGTCCAAGAGCCTCGGCTCGGACAACGCGATCAACATCGTCCACGCGACGGTCGAGGCCCTCAAGGGCCTGGAGCGTCCGGAGGCCGTCGCGGCTCGCCGTGGCCTCCCCGTGGACCAGGTCGCCCCCGCCGCGATGCTGCGTGCCCAGGCCGCCGGCATCGCCGAGGCGAAGGCTGGTGCGTGATGGCCCGTCTCAAGGTGACCCAGACCCGTTCCGAGATCGGTGGCAAGCAGAACCAGCGTGACACGCTGCGCAGCCTCGGTCTGAAGCGCATCGGCGACGTCGTCGTCAAGGAGGACCGTCCCGAGATCCGCGGGATGGTCAAGACGGTGACCCACCTGGTCGCCGTCGAGGAGGTTGAGTGAGCATGGCTGACACCACGAAGGCCGCCAAGGCCGCAGAGGGTGCCGCGGCGCTGAAGGTGCACCACCTTCGCCCGGCGCCGGGTGCCCGGTCCGCCAAGATCCGCGTCGGTCGCGGTGAGGGTGGCAGGCGCGGCAAGACCGCCGGTCGCGGGACCAAGGGCACCAAGGCCCGGTACCAGGTGCCGGAGGGCTTCCAGGGCGGGACCACCCCGCTCCACATGCGGTTCCCGAAGCTCCGCGGCTTCAAGAACCCGTTCAAGACCGAGTACCAGGTCGTGAACCTCGACAAGATCTCCTCCCTCTACCCCGAGGGTGGCTCGGTGTCGGTCGAGGACCTCGTCGCCAAGGGCGCGGTCCGCGGCGGGCAGCTCGTGAAGGTGCTCGGCACCGGCGAGATCACCGTGGCCGTCGATGTGACGGCCGACGCGTTCTCCGCCAGCGCCAAGCAGAAGATCGAGGCGGCGGGCGGCTCGGCGACCACCGCCTGACGTGACCTGTTGACCGTATGCCGCAGGGCTGGCTCCCGGGTGGACCTGGGAACCGGCCCTGCGGCATACGGCGTTCAGCCCTCGATGCCGGGACCTCCGGCGTCGGCGGGTATCTTGTGACGGATCGTTGACGACGCGGCCACCACCCCCGGCCGCACCCCTGGAGGACCTGTGCTCACCGCTTTCGGACGCGCGTTCAAGACGCCCGACCTGCGCAGGAAGATTCTGTTCACGCTGGCGATCATCGGCGTGTACCGGCTCGGCGCCCACGTGCCGACGCCCGGCGTGAGCTACCCCCTCGTGCAGGAGTGCATCTCGGGCGCGAACAACTCCAACGGCCTCCTCGGCCTGGTGAACCTGTTCAGTGGGGGAGCGCTGCTCCAGCTGTCGATCTTCGCGCTGGGGATCATGCCCTACATCACGGCGAGCATCATCATCCAGCTGCTGACGGTCGTCATCCCGCGGTTCGAGGCCCTCAAGAAGGAGGGCCAGGCGGGGCAGTCCAAGATGACGCAGTACACCCGCTACCTCACGATCGCGCTGGCGGTGCTGCAGTCCTCGACGCTCATCACGTTCGCGCAGAACCCCCAGTCGCTGTTCAACAACCCGGCCTGCACCAACATCCTCAGCTCGGACTCCGTCGTGACGATCCTCATCATGGTGCTCACCATGACGGCCGGCACCGGCATGATCATGTGGCTCGGCGAGCTCATCACCGACAAGGGCATCGGCAACGGCATGTCGCTGCTCATCTTCACGTCGATCGCCGCCGGGTTCCCGAGCTCGCTGTGGGCGATCCAGCAGCGGTCCGGGTGGACGCTGTTCCTCGGCATCATCCTCATGGGCTTCGCGGTCATCGCCCTCGTCGTCTTCGTCGAGCAGAGCCAGCGGCGCATCCCGGTCCAGTACGCCAAGCGGATGGTGGGCCGTCGCGTCTACGGCGGCACGTCGACGTACATCCCGCTCAAGGTCAACATGGCCGGTGTCATCCCGGTCATCTTCGCCAGCTCGCTGCTCTCCCTGCCGATGCTCCTCGCACAGTTCAACCAGCGCGCCGACGGCAACAACCCCGGGTGGGTCGACTGGATCAACGCCCACCTCGTGCGCGGCGACCACCCGTACTACATGGCGCTCTACACGCTGCTCATCCTGTTCTTCACGTTCTTCTACGTGTCGATCACGTTCAACCCCACCGAGGTCGCCGACAACATGAAGAAGTACGGCGGCTTCATCCCAGGTATCCGAGCCGGGCGACCCACGGCCGAGTACCTCAACTACGTCCTCACCCGGATCACGGTGCCCGGCGCGCTCTACCTCGCGCTGATCTCGCTCATCCCGCTCATCGCGCTGGTCCTCGTGGGTGCGAACCAGAACTTCCCCTTCGGCGGTACCTCGATCCTCATCATCGTCGGTGTGGGCCTGGAGACCGTGAAGCAGATCGAGGCCCAGCTGCAGCAGCGTCATTACGAAGGGTTCCTCCGTTGACGTCAGCCCACATGCGACTGGTCATCCTCGGGCCGCCCGGTGCCGGTAAGGGCACGCAGGCGTCCCGGATCGCCGAGCACTTCGGCATCCCCGCCATCTCCACCGGCGACATCTTCCGCGAGAACATCAAGAACGAGACCCCGCTCGGCCTCCAGGTCAAGGAGGTCCTGGCGTCCGGGGGCTACGTCAGCGACGACGTCACCAACGCGATCGTCGAGGACCGCCTCGCCCAGGACGACTGTGCACGGGGGTTCCTGCTCGACGGGTACCCGCGCACCCTCGCCCAGGTCGAGGCGCTCGACACGATGCTGGCCGCCCACGGTGCCCCGCTCGACCACGTGCTCGAGCTCACCGTCGACGACGACGCCGTCGTCGGCCGCCTCCTCAGGCGGGCCCAGCTCGAGGGCCGCTCCGACGACAGCGAGGAGGTCATCCGTGAGCGGATGGCCATCTACCACCGCGAGACCAAGCCGCTCTCGGACACCTACCGCGAGCACGGCATCCTCGTCGAGGTCGACGGGCTCGGCGAGATCGACGAGGTGACGGCGCGCATCCTCGCCGCCCTCAGCTGACCCCCGGCGCGACCTAGAACCTCGGCCTCCACGCAGCACTTGCCGCGTGGAGGCCGACGTTCTGCGGGCACCCGAGATCCCACAGCGGATGCCGGTCGACCGGCCGCCACCCCTCCGTCCGCCTGCCGAGCGCCCGGATCCTCGCCATCCTGATCCCTCGGGCGAAGGCCTGCGGATCATCGAGGTCGGACCACACCACCCGCTCGACCTCGTAGCCCCGGTCCCAGGCGCCCCGGTCCCGGACCGATGCGGATGGCGGGAAGCGGGGGCGCGGGGCCCTCGGCGGTAGGGTTCCGCGGCATGGGCCTGTTCAACCGCGACCGCTGCGAGGGCAAGACGCCCGAGCAGCTCGCCGGCATGCGCACCGCCGGGCTCCTCGTCGGTCACACCCTCGACCTCGTCGTCGCGGCCGTCCGCCCGGGCGTCACGACCCTCGACCTCGATGCCCTCGCCGAGACCCACATCCGCGACAACGGCGGCGTCCCGAACTTCCAGCTCGTCCCCGGCTACCGCCACACCCTGTGCACCTCGGTCAACGAGGAGATCGTGCACGGCATCCCGGGGTCGCGCGTGCTCGTGGAGGGCGACCTGCTCTCGGTCGACTGCGGAGCCCAGGTGGGCCTCTGGAACGGCGACGCCGCGGTGAGCGTCGTCGTGGGCGGGCCCGAGGCCGCCCGCCCGGAGGACCTCGCCCTCATCGAGGACACCGAGGCCTCCCTGTGGGCGGGCATCGCCGCCCTGCGGGTGGGGGAGAGCCTGTATGCCGTGGGCGCAGCCGTCGAGGACAGCCTCACCTCCGCGGGCGGGCGCCGCGGGTGGGAGTACGGCATCGTCGAGGACTACGTCGGCCACGGCATCGGCACCTCGATGCACATGGACCCCCAGGTGCCCAACTACCGGGTCTCCGGCAAGGGCCCGCGGGTCGTCGAGGGGACGACGATCTGCATCGAGCCGATGGTGACCCTCGGCGACCAGGACAACGTCGTCCTCGACGACGACTGGACCATCGTGACCCGCGACCGCTCCCGCGCCGCCCACTGGGAGCACTCGGTGGCCGCGACCTCCGGGGGCCTCTGCGTGCTCACGGCCCTCGACGGCGGCGAGGCGCGGCTCGGGGAGCTCGGCGCGGCATACGCCCCGATCGAGCCCGCCTGAACGCTGCGCGCCGGCGTCCTCCCGCTCGTCGACCCGCGCGTCCCGCCGGGCGCAGGCGTCGCCCGTGTGCGGCATCTCTCGCAGGGGGCGATCCGCGCCGCCACTAGGGTGGAGAGGCAGGTGCCAGACCTGCCGACCCCCGCCGGAAAGGGACCACGATGACGGACGCGTCAGTCGCCTCGGAACCGTTGGGCCTGGCCGCCGGGTTCCCCGCGCAGGGCCGCGAGGACTGGCAGCGCCTCGTCGCCGCGGTGCTCAACAAGCGTCGAGCCGAGGACGCCCGCCTCGACGGCCCGGCCGCCGAGGACGCCCTCCGCCGCCACCTCGAGGGCGGGCTGGACGTCGACGCGCTCTACCTCCGCGACGACCGGCCGCTCGGCGTCCCGGGTGTCATGCCCTTCACCCGCGGCCGCGAGCTGCGCGACGCGACCCTGCCGTGGGACGTCCGCCAGCTGCACGACGACCCGGACCCCGCGACGACCCGTGCCGCAGTCCTCGACGACCTCGAGCACGGGGTCAGCTCGGTCTGGGTGCACGTCGGTGACGACGGGGTGAGCACCGGCGACCTCGCGGAGGTGCTCGCCGACGTCCGGCTCGACCTCGCCCCGGTCGTCGTCTCCTCCTGGACCGACCAGCCCGGCGCCGCCCGTGCCCTCCTCGACGTCGTGGGGGACCGGGTCTCCGTCGGCGGCAACCTCGGGCTCGACCCCTTCGGCGCGGCCGCACGGCTCGGCACCGACCCCGACCTCTCGCCGCTCGCCGACCTCGTCCGGGCGGCCGGGGCCCACGACGGGTGGCGCGCCGTCACCGTGGACGCCCGGGTGCTGCACGACGCCGGCGCGACCGACGTCGACGCCCTCGCCGTGGCCGTCGCCACCGGCGTCGCCTACCTCCGCCACCTCGAGTCCGAGGGCATCCCGGCCCTCGAGGCCTTCCCCCACGTCGAGCTCCGCGTCGGGGCGACCGCCGACCAGTTCCTCACCGCCGCGACCCTCCGGGCCCTGCGCCGGGTGTGGGCCCGAGTGGGCGAGGCCTGCGGCGTGCTCGAGGACGAGCGGGGGGCCCGCACCCACGCCGTGACGAGCCTGCGGATGTTCACCCGCGACGACCCGTGGGTCAACGTCCTGCGCAGCACGCTCGCGTCGTTCGGTGCCTCGATCGGGGGTGCCGACGCGATCACGGTCCTGCCCTACGACACCGTCGCGGGGCTGCCCGAGCGGTTCAGCCGCCGCCTCGCCCGCAACACCCAGATCCTCCTCGCCGACGAGTCCAACGTCGGCCGGGTCACCGACCCCGGCGGCGGCTCCTGGTACCTCGAGTCGCTCACCGACCAGGTCGCGGATGCCGTGTGGTCCCGGTTCCAGGAGGTCGAGCGCGCCGGGGGCGCCGTCCGCGCCCTCGCCGACGGACTGCTCCACGAGTGGGTCGACAGGGCCAGCACCGACCGGGGCAGGGAGCTCGCCACCCGCCGCCGGCCGCTCACCGGCGTCTCGATGTTCCCCGCGGCCGACGAGCCCCTCCCCGAGCGGCGGCCCAGGGTCGCCCCGACCACGACGGCCCGCGCGCTCGCACCGCGACGCGACTCCACGGCATACGAGGAGCTGCGCGACCGGGCCCGAGCGCTCGGCGACCGTGCCGTCGTCGTCGTGCGCACCCTCGGCTCCCGCCGCGAGTTCGGCGCGCGCCAGGCCTTCGTCACGAACCTGCTCGCTGCAGGTGGCATCCGAGCGGCCGACGAGGGCTCGCCCGTGGCGGTGCTGGCGTCCAGCCGCACGGGGTATGCCGAGCACGCCGCGGATGCCGTCGCCGAGCTGCGTGCCGCCGGAGCCGAGCGGGTGCTCGTGGCCGGACGGTCGAGAGAGCTCGGCGACGGCTCGGGCCTCGTCGACGGGGAGGTGTTCGACGGGATGGACGTCGTGGCGTTCCTCGGCGAGCTCCTCGACGCGCTCGGCGCCTCCACGCAGACGACGGAGGGAGAGCGATGAGCACCGTCCCGGACTTCACCGGTGTCGACCTCGGGGCCGGGCGCGCCCGGCCGGACGTGACGACGTCGGAGGTCGCGTCCGACGCCGACCCGTGGGTGACTCCCGAGCAGATCCCCGTCAAGCCGCTCTACACCGAGGCCGACCTCGAGGGCCTCGACTTCCTCGACACGGTCCCCGGGGCCCCGCCCTACCTCCGCGGTCCGTACCCGACGATGTACACGACCCAGCCGTGGACCATCCGCCAGTACGCCGGCTTCTCGACGGCGGAGGAGTCCAACGCCTTCTACCGGCGCAACCTCGCTGCCGGG
>DASSYJ010000007.1:0-15165 GCA_035703305.1 Ornithinibacter sp.
GCGTCGACCTCCAAGAAGTCCCTCGAGCTGGCCCTGCGCGAGGCCATCCGCGCCCGGAGCAAGGACGTGCGGGACGAGCACCTGGCGCTGGGCATCCTGCGCGCCGACGACGACGGCATCCGCACCCTGCTCCCCACTCTCGACGTCGACGCGCGCGCCCTGCGCGACGACCTCGAAGGACGCGGACGCCGCACCGCCTGAGCCATCAGCGCGCAGCGGCCAGTGGCGGCCGCCCATCTCGGGGCGCGTCGCCAGGCGGCCACCGGTCAGCGACCGGGGTTCGCCCACGCGAGGAGGCCGTCGGCATCCCAGGTCGTGACGATCCGGTCCCACGGGACGCCGAGCCGCTCGGCCCGCTCGCACCCGTAGGCCTTCATGTCGAGCTGTCCGGGCGCGTGCGCGTCGGAGTCGATGGCGAAGAGGCAGCCGATCTCCATGGCGAGGAGCACGAGCTCGTCGGGCGGGTCGCAGCGCTCGGGGCGGCTGTTGATCTCGACAGCGGTGTCGTGCTCCGCGCACGCCTCGAACACCGCCCGGGCGTCGAAGTCCGACTGCGGCCGCGTGCCACGGGACCCCATGACGAGGCGCCCGGTGCAGTGGCCCAGCACGTTGACGCGCGGGTTGGAGACGGCGGTGACCATCCGCGCCGTCATCGGCCCGGCATTCATCCGCAGCTTGCTGTGCACGGATGCCGTGACGAGGTCGAGCCGGGAGAGCATCGCCTCGGTCTGGTCGAGGGACCCGTCGTCGAGGATGTCGACCTCGATGCCCTTCAGCAGCGTGAACCCCGTACCGACCGAGCGGTCGATCGCCTCGACGATGCCGATCTGCTGGGTGAGGCGTTCGGCGGTGAGGCCGTTCGCGACCCGCAGCTGGGGGCTGTGGTCGGTCAGGACGAGCCACTCGTGGCCGAGCTCGATGCCGGTGAGCACCATCTCGTCGATCGGGCTGCCGCCGTCGCTCCAGTCGGAGTGCAGGTGGCAGTCACCGCGCAGCGCGGCATACAGGTCGTCGCCCCCCTCGACGAGCGGGCCGCCGGCCTTCTCCTGCAACGACGCGAGGTATGCCGGGAGCTCGCCTCCCAGCGCCTCCGCGATGACGCCGCTGGTCGACTTCCCGATGCCGTGGATCTCCTGGAGCGTCCCGGCGTCGGCGCGCTCGTGCAGCTCCGAGGCGTCGATCGCCTTGAGGGTCTTCACGGCGTTGCGGAACGCCTCGACGCGGTAGGTTCCGGCGCGGGTGCGCTCGAGGAGGAACCCGATGCGCCGCAGCGCCTCGATCGGGTGGACCGGTGCCTCCAGCGGTTCGAGGAGCGCGACCATCAGATCCCGTACTGCCGGGCGACGACGCGGTCCCACAGCCGGCCGCCGCCGACGGTGCGGGCCGTGACCATGGCCCTGGCGGCGGGGGTGAGGAGGTAGCGGGTCCGAGGGCGGGCGGCCTCCACGGCCTTGACGATCGCCTCGGCGACGGTGTGCGAGGACGTCGAGACCATGCGGTTGTCGTAGGTCTCCCGGTTCGCCCGGGCCACGGCCTCGCGCATGGAGGCGTAGGGGGACTCGTCGTGGCCCTGCATGGCGTCCGACGCCTCGATCGTCGACCCGAACTCGCTCCGGGTGACGCCCGGCTCGACGACCACGACGTCGATGCCGAACGGCTTCACCTCGACCCGGAGGGCGTCGCTCAGCGCCTCGACCGCGTACTTCGACGCGTGGTAGTACCCCCCGAGGGGGAAGGTCATCCGGCCGCCCATCGAGCTGATGTTGACGATCCGGCCGCGGCGGGCCACCCGCATCTCGGGGAGGACGAGCTGGCACATCCGGGCGAGGCCGAAGACGTTGGTCTCGAACATCGCCCGGACGTTGTCGAGGTCGACCTCCTCGACGGAGCCGTACTCCCCGTAGCCCGCGTTGTTGACGAGCGTGCCGACGCTGCCGTGGGTGGCCTCGACCTGGCGGACGGCGGCGGCCATCGAGGCCTCGTCGGTCACATCGAGCGCCGCCACGTGGGCACCGCGGGCGGCGAGGTCGTCGAGCGTCTCGGGGCGGCGGGCGGTCGCCCACACGGTGTGGCCGGCCGCGAGGAGGGCCTCCACGGTGGCGCGCCCGATGCCCGTGGAGCAGCCAGTGACGAGGACGGGGTCGAGGGCGTGCTGCGTCATGGGTTGAACTCCGTTCGGGCTCAGAGGATCTCGGTGAGGGCGGTGAGGAGGCGGTCGACGTCGTTCTCCGACGTGTAGGGAGCCAGGCCGACCCGCACGCCGCCGGCGTCGCCCAGCCCGAGGTGGTGGGAGCACTCGATCGCGTAGAAGTGGCCCGCCGGGGCGTTGACGCCGCGTTCGGCGAGGCCGGCCCGGATGTCCTGGACGTCGCGCCGGGTCACGGTGAACAGGAGGGTGGGCGTGCGTGCCCGCGCGTTGCTGTGCACGGTCACCCCGGGGAGTGCGCGCAGCGCCGGCTCGAGCACGTCGAGGAGCGCGTTCTCGTGCTCGTGGACGAGCTTCATGCCGAGCTCGATCCGCTCCCGGCGGCTCGCCAGGGTGGGCCGACCGGGCTGGGGGGCAACGGCATCCGCATCGGTGCTTGTGCCGGTGGCGGCGCCGGTGCCGGCGACCGCGGCGGTGCCGGTATGGGTGTCGGCGTCCGCGAGGTCGGCGATGAAGTCGACCGCGGCCGTCGTGCCTGCCATGAGCTCGTAGGGGAGTGTGCCGAGCTCGAAGCGCTCGGGCACGGCATCCGTCGACGGCAGCAGCTTGTCGGGGTGCAGCGTCTCCAGCAGGGAGGGGTCGGCCGCGACCACGCCGCAGTGAGGGCCCATGAACTTGTAGGGCGAGCAGGTCCAGACGTCGGCCCGCAGCGCCGCCAGGTCGACCGACGCGTGAGCCGTCGCGTGCACGCCGTCGACCCAGAGCAGGGCGCCGACCCGGTGGACGTCGTCGGAGATGTGGGTGACCCGAGGGCGGGTGCCGATGAGGTTGGAGGCGGCGGTGATCGCGACGAGCCGGGTGCGCTCGGTCAGCTGCTCCGCGACGGCCTCCGTCGACAGCTCGCCGGTCAGGGGGTCGAAGTCGACCCAGCGCACCGTC
Organism: Ornithinibacter sp.; assembly: GCA_035703305.1. Classification (GTDB taxonomy): domain Bacteria; phylum Actinomycetota; class Actinomycetes; order Actinomycetales; family Dermatophilaceae; genus Fodinibacter. The sequence goes on from DASSYJ010000007.1 coordinate 3,086, forward strand.
GCACCCACGGACTCTGCGACCTGGACCCACGGGCGGATGTTCGAGTCGTGGTCGAGGCGGGTGACGACGACCTCGTCGCCGGGGCGCCAGTGCTTGGCGATGGCGCGCGCGAGGTCATAGGTCAGGGCTGTCGCGCTGCGACCGAAGACGATCCCCCGCGGGTCGGCGCCGAGGAGGTCGCCGAGGGCCGCCCGGCACTCGGTGACCACCTGCTCGGCGCGGCGCTCGGACGCCGTCACGGTGCCGCGGTTCGAGATCGCGCTCGTCAGGGTGCCGGCCACGGCCCGGCCGACGACGTCGGGCACCTGGGTGCCGCCGGGACCGTCGAAGTGCGCAGCTCCCTCGGCGAGGGCGGGGAAGTGGGCACGGACCGAGGCGACGTCGTACGGCATACCGGCATCCTCCCCCATCCCCTCCCCACCCGGGCTCCCCGACTCTGTCTGTCAGATCGTCGCCGACACGCCGTTCAGCGGCGCGTCGGCGGCATCCTCACAGACAAGGTCGGGGAGGTTGGGGAGGTCACCAGGAGGTGGTCAGCGGGCGGCCCTCGGCGAAGCCTGCCGTGCTCTGGATGCCGACCGTCGCGCGCTCGTGGAACTCCTCCAGGGTGCGCGCGCCGGCATACGTGCAGCTGCTCCGCAGGCCCGCGACGATCTCGTCGAGCACGTCCTCGACGCTCGGACGCGTCGGGTCGACGTACATGCGTGCCGAGCTGATGCCCTCCTCGAACACCGCCTTGCGGGCCCGGTCGTATGCCGTGTCGCTCGCCGTGCGGTTGCGCACGGCGCGCGAGGACGCCATCCCGAAGGACTCCTTGTACTGGCGGCCGGCCTCGTCGGCGTAGAGGTCCCCGGGGGACTCGAGCGTCCCCGCGAACCACGAGCCGATCATGACGTTGGAGGCGCCGGCCGCGAGCGCCAGGGCGACGTCGCGCGGATGCCGGACACCACCGTCCGCCCAGACGTGCTTTCCGAGCTCGCGGGCGGCCGCGGCGCACTCGAGGACCGCCGAGAACTGGGGGCGCCCGACCGCGGTCATCATCCGGGTCGTGCACATCGCGCCCGGGCCGACCCCGACCTTGACGATGTCGGCCCCGGCCGCGATGAGGTCGCGGGTGCCCTCGGCCGAGACGACGTTGCCGGCCACGATCGGGACGCTGGGGTCGAGGGATCGCACGGCCTTGAGGGCTTCGAGCATCTTCTCCTGGTGGCCGTGGGCGGTGTCGATGACGAGCGTGTCGACCCCGGCATCCATGATCTCGGCCGCCTTGGCGGCGACGTCGCCGTTGATGCCGACGGCGGCCGCGATCCGCAGCCTGCTGTCCGCGTCGACGGCAGGGGCGTAGAGGTGCGCGCGCAGCGCCCCTTGCCGGGTGAGGAGGCCGACGAGCTGCCCGTCCTCGGCGACGACCGGGGCGAGGCGGCGTCGCGCGTGCGAGAGGGTGTCGAAGGCGGACTCGACATCCACCCCGTCGGGGAGGGTCACCATGTCGCGGACCATGACGTCCTCGATCCGCGTGAAGCGGTCGACACCGGTGAGGTCGGTCTCGGTGACGATGCCGACCGGGCACTGCCCGACGGTCACGAGGGCGGCGCCGTGCGCCCGCTTGGGCAGGAGGATCAGGGCCTCCCCGACGGTCATCGTCGGGTCGAGCGTGATCGGGGTGTCGTAGACGAGGTGCCGCGACTTCTGCCAGGTTACGACGTCGCGGACCACCTCCACAGGGATGTCCTGCGGGATCACTGTGAGAGCACCGCGGCGGGCTGTGGTCTCGGCCATCCGACGCCCCGCGATCGCCGTCATGTTGGCGACGACGAGGGGGATCGTCGTGCCGGTGCCGTCGACGCTCGCCAGGTCGACGTCGAGGCGGCTCGCGACCGCGGACCGGTTCGGCACCATGAACACGTCGTCGTACGTGAGGTCGTGCTGCGGGCGGAGGTCGTTGAGGAAATGCACGGCCCCCAGCCTAGGCGCGCTGCCGCGATCCGGCGCGGCACGTCCGGGGCCGCACTGCCGGAGGCCGGTACCCGGCATACGAGCACCGGCACCGGCATGCGGACGACTGTGCCCGGCATCCATGAGGCAGGATCGGCGCGTGAGTCTCATGGCCCCCTCACCTGCGGACGCCGCGCGCCGGTCCGGCCTGCGCCGGATGCGGCTGCTCGCCGTCTCGCTCCTCGGGTTCGCGGCCGTCGTCTTCCTCGCGACCCTGGGGCTCGACCACGACGGGATCTGGGGCTACGTCAACACGGCCGCCGAGGCGGCGATGGTCGGTGCGCTCGCCGACTGGTTCGCCGTGACGGCCCTGTTCAAGCACCCGCTCGGGCTGCCGATCCCGCACACGGCGATCATCCCCAAGCGCAAGACCGAGATCGGCCGCAACCTCCAGGAGTTCGTCACCGAGAACTTCCTGACGGAGGAGATCGCGCGCGAGCGCCTCGCGGCCGCCCGGGTCGGCGAGCGGATCGGCGTCTGGCTCGGGAAGCCGGCGCACCGGCGGCGCGTCATGGCCGAGGTCGTGCGGGTCGCCCGGGCCGGTCTCGGTCGTCTCTCCGACGACGAGGTCCGGGCGCTGGTGGAGGACTTCCTCGTCCCTCGCCTCGTGCAGGAACCCATCGCCCCGATCGCCGGCACGCTCCTCGAGGGAGTCGTCGACGAGCGGACCCACCATGGTCTCGTCGACCTCGGCCTCGAGCAGCTGCACGACTGGCTCGGGGACAACCCCGGCACGTATGCCGCGGTGCTCGGCGAGCGCGCGCCGTGGTGGACCCCGCCGTGGCTCGACGAGCGCGTCATCGGGTGGACCTACCAGCAGGTGCTCGCCTGGCTCCGTGACATCCGGGTCGAGGCGGAGCACCCCGCGCGACGGGCCCTCGACGACCTGCTCAAGCGCCTCGCCGCCGACCTCCAGCACGACCCCGAGGTCATGGCGCGCGCCGAGGCGCTCAAGGAGCGGCTGCTCACCCACCCGCAGGTTCCCGAGACTGCGGTGGGGCTCTGGCAGTCGTTCCGAACCTCGCTGACCGCGGCGATGGACGACGAGTCGTCGTACTTCCACACGCGGGGTGACGAGCTGCTCGACCACCTCGGGCAGCACCTCGTCGATGACGCCGTGTGGCGCGGCCGCCTCGAGGCCCGTCTCGGCGAGGCGGTCTCGTTCTTCGTCAACACCTACGGCAACGAGCTCGCCGAGGTCATCTCCGTGACGGTCGACCGGTGGGACGGTGAGGAGGCCGCCGAGCGCATCGAGCTGCACGTCGGTCGCGACCTCCAGTTCATCCGGATCAACGGCACGATCGTCGGCGCCCTGGCCGGCGTGGGGATCCATGCGGTGGCGCAGGTCGTCAGCTGAGGTCGTCACCTTCACGAAGGCGCTGCGACGCCGCCTGCCCGGGGGCTAGCGTGGCCGGGTCGGACACCAACGAAGGGACGACCGCCATGGCCGGGAAGTTCGAGCTCTACAAGGACAAGTCGGGCAAGTACCGCTTCCGCCTCAAGGCATCCAACGGCCAGGTGGTCGCCGTCGGCGAGGCCTACGAGAGCAAGGCAAGCGCGATGAACGGCATCCGCTCCGTGCAGAAGAACGCCGCCGGCGCGACGGTCGACGACCAGACCTGACGCCCCCCGTCGGGGTGGGTCGACCGCCGGCCCGGGATGCCGGGTGGCCTCCCGCTCGTCAGGCCGAGGTGGGCTCGGCGCCGGCGACTCCTGACGGTCGAGCCGCGGACGAGAGGTCCGGCGCCTGCTGACCACGTCGGCCGCGCTGGGCGCGCGCCGCTCGGGTCAGCTCCGCGACGGCGGCCACGAGGTCGCCACCCAGGTGGTTGACCCCGATCTCCTCCAGCACCCGTGGGGTCGCGCCCCGACCGGCGAGCCAGAGCGGGTGCTCCTCACCCAGCACCCGGAGGGCGCTCCTGTGGGCGCGGAAGCCGGACGGTCGGCGGCACGCGAGCACGACGGCATCCGCGTGGGTGAGCCGGGCGGCCGCCGCCAGCGAGTGGACGGGCGTGTCGGGCCCGAGGTAGCGGACCCGCCAGCCGGCCCGGCCGAGGAGCACGCCGAAGCTCAGCAGCACGATGTCGTGGAACTCCCCAGGTGGGCACGCGAGCACGGCGACCGGCCCGGCCCCCACTCCCCAGGTGAGCGACAGCGCTCCGAGTCGGCGACGCACGAGGCTGCTCGCGAAGTGCTCCTGGGCGATGCCGATCCGGCCGAGCTCCCACATCTCGCCGACCCGCACGAACAGGGGCAGGAGCACGTCGATGATCGCGCTCTCGACCGACCGCTCGAGGAACGCGGTGTCGAGCACCGCGTGGGCGCGGTCCTCGTCGAGGGCCGTGACGGCGTCGAGGAGCTGGGCGACGAGCACCTGCGGGTCGGAGCGCAGGCCGTCAGACGCGAGGTCGCGCGTCCCACTGCCCATGGCGGATGCCGTGCCCTCACCCGCGGTGGATGCCGTGCTGCTCGCCGAGCCGGGACGCGCCCCGCGGGTGGCCTCGTCGGTGGTCCCGAGGTCCGGCGCCTCGTCGCGGCCAGTCGTCCCCCCACGCTCGGCCGCGAGCACCCGACGGGAGGCCTCGACGGCGCTCACACCCTTGGCCCGAAGGGCGACGACCTCGCGGACGCGGCGCTCGTCCTCGTGCCCGTAGAGGCGGTACCCACCGGCCGACCGCTGCGGGCGGAGCAGACCGTAGCGACCCTCCCACGCGCGCAGGACGTGGGTGCTCACGCCGACCTTCGCAGCGAGCTCACCGATCCGCATCGTCGGGGGGACCGAACCTCTCACACCGCCACGGTAACGCCCTTGCCATACTCTTGACAAACCTTTGACGAGGCTGGTCGAAGCGCCCTACCGTCGGGCCGTGTCGCCTACTGTGGGCGGACCGAGGCGGCCGCACCGTGGAGCCGCCCGCAGTGCCCGAGTCACCGCACCGCCCGAGTCGCACGCAAGGAGAGCCGATGACCACCATCGAGCGCACCGTCGCGACGACGGCATCCCCGGAGCGGGTGTTCGCCTACCTGCTCGACTTCCGCAACACCACGGAGTGGGACTCCGGAACCCGCTCCTGTGAGCTCGTGTCGGGGGACGGCGGCCCGGGCACCGTCTACCGCAACGTCTCGCACTTCGCGGGGAACGACGTCGAGCTCGTCTACACGGTCGAGAGCGTCGACGAGCCGCACACCTTCGTCATCGTCGGGCGCAACGACTCGACGACGAGCCACGACACCGTCACCGTGACGCCCCATGGCGAGAGGGGCGCGAGAGTGGTCTACCACGCGGAGTTCACGTTCAACGGACTCGCGAAGGTCGCGGCCCCGCTGTTCAGGCCGCTCCTCGACCGGCTCGGTGACCGGACCGCCGAGCAGCTCAAGACCGCGCTGGACCGGCTGTGACGGAGCCGCGTCGGGCCCTCGTCACCGGAGTCACCGGCTACATCGGCTCGCGGCTCGTCCCGCGCCTGCTCGACGAGGGCTGGCAGGTGCGGGCACTCACCCGTGACGCCTCGAAGGTCTCGGACCGCTCGTGGCGCGACCGGGTCGAGGTCGTCGAGGGGGATGCCTCCTCCAAGGGGGTGCTGGCCGAGGCGCTCGCGGGTGTCGACGTCGCCTACTACTTCCTCCACTCCATGGACGGTGAGGGTGGCTTCGTCGAGCGCGACCGTGAGCTGGCGCGCACCTTCGGGCTCGTCGCGCACGACGCCGGTGTCGGCAGGATCGTCTACCTCTCGGGGCTGCACCCCCACGAGGGGCCGCTGAGCGACCACCTCGCCTCCCGCGTCGAGGTGGGGGACCTCCTCATGGCGAGCGGCGTCCCCACGGCGGTGCTCCAGGCCGCGGTGATCCTCGGCTCCGGCTCGGCCTCCTTCGAGATGCTGCGCCACCTCACGACCCGGCTGCCGGTGATGATCACGCCGAAGTGGCTCGACAACAGGATCCAGCCCATCGCGGTCCGCGACGTCCTCCACTACCTCGTGGCCGCTGCCGACCTCCCGGTCGACGTCAACCGCACCTTCGACATCGGTGGCCCCGAGGTGCTGACCTACCGCGCGATGATCAACCGCTTCGCGAGGATCGCGGGGCTCATGCCTCGCCGCATCGTCTCCGTGCCGGTGCTCACGCCCTACCTCGCGAGCCAGTGGGTCGGGCTCGTCACCCCGGTTCCCACGGGAATCGCCAAGCCGCTCGTCGGCAGCCTTCTCCACGAGGTGGTGTGCACCGAGCACGACCTCGACGACCTCGTCGGACCTCCCCCCGGCGGGGTCCTGGGCTTCGACCGAGCGGTCGCCGACGCCATCGCCGGAGACGACGCGGATCCCCGCCCCGAGCCCGGCACCGTCGACCCGGCCCGGATCACCGCTGCCGACCCCGTCTGGGCCGGGGGTCGCCGAGGCAGCTCCTCATGAGGCGGGGGTCGCCAGCGCGGCTCCGCATGAGCCGGGCCTCCCGATGAACCTCGTCACCGAGCTGCGCGCCTTCTTCCGGGCCTCGCTCGTGGTCCCGGTCCACCGGGACCACACCCAGCCCGAGGCGGCCTTCCGCCGCCGCCGGGTCGTCGCTGCCGTCACGCTGCTCGTCGGGGCCTGCGTCCTCGCCTGGGCGCTGCGCATCGAACCCGGCGACCCGACGTTCTACGTCGCCACCTTCGCCCTCGCGGCCGTCTGGGCCGTGGGGGCCTTCGTCTCCGGCCCCCTGCACCTCGGCCATGCGCACACCCGGACCGGCACCGGCTCCAGCCGGGCAGTCGTGCAGTCGCTCGCCCTCGGGGCCCTGCTCCTGGGCCTCTTCATGGCCGGCGCCGTCGTCGTCGCGCACGTGCCCGTGCTGCGCGAGCCCGTGCAGGAGCTGCTCGACCACGCCCGGTTCGGGTCCCTCGCCCTCGTCACGGTGATCACGATCGTCAACGGCATCGCCGAGGAGCTGTACTTCCGCGGAGCGCTGTATGCCGGTGTCGGTCGCCGTCACGCCGTGGCCGTCACGACGGTGATCTACGCGCTCGTCACGGCGACGTCGGGCATCCCGCTCCTCGTCCTCGCCGCCGCCCTCGTGGGGTTGGTCGTGGCCTTCCAGCGGCGGGTGACGGGCGGCATCCTCGGGCCGACGATCACCCACCTCACGTGGTCGCTCGGGATGCTCTACCTCCTGCCCCCGGTCCTCGACCGGCTGAGCTGAGGAGGCGGCCATGACCTCGATCCTGTGGCTGCGGAGGGACCTGCGCCGCCGTGACCATCCCGCCCTCCTCGCGGCGCGCGAGGCTGCGGGTGACGGCGACCTCGTCGTCGCGTTCGTCGTCGACCCCCGGCTCTGGGACCGGGGCGGTGCCGCCCGGCGCGCGTGGCTCGCGGCCAACCTCGAGTCGGCCGACACGGCATACGACGGCTCCCTGACCCTGCTGCACGGTGACCCGCGCCGCGTGGTGCCGGACCTCGCGGCACGGGTCGGGGCGAGCTCGGTGCACGTGTCCCGCGAGACGACGCCCGTGGGCCGCCGCCGCGACGAGGCCGTGGCCGGGCGGCTCGGCGAGGTGGGCGTCGCCTGGGTCGAGACGGGCACGCCGTATGCCGTGGGGCCGGGTCTCGTCGTGAACGGCTCGGGAGACCCCTACAAGGTCTTCACGCCGTTCTCGAAGGCCTGGCGGGCGCACGGCTGGCCCGATCCGGCCCCGAACCCCCGCGAGCTGCCCCTCCGACACGCCCGCAACGACGCCGACGCGACCGCGGCGGTTACGGCAGCGCTCTCGGCCCCCGACCTGCCGGACCTGCCCGAGCCGGGCGAGGAGGCGGCGCTCCGGCGGTGGCGCGCGTTCCGCGACGGTGCGCTCACGGCATACGCCGACGACCGCAACCGACCCGACGTCGACGGCTCCTCGCGGCTATCGCCCTACCTCAAGCTGGGGGTCGTGCACCCACGGACCCTGCTCGCCGACCTGGCGGGGGAGCATGGGAAGGGCGCGCACGTGTTCGAGAGCGAGCTCGCGTGGCGGGAGTTCTACGCCGACGTGCTGTGGCACCACCCCCGCAGCGCGTGGCACGACCTGAGGTCCGACCTGAAGGGGATGCGGTACGACGAGCCGGCGGACGCGATCGAGGCGTGGAAGGGCGGGCGCACGGGCTATCCGATCGTGGATGCCGGGATGCGGCAGCTGCTCGCCGAGGGGTGGATGCACAACCGGGTGCGGATGATCACGGCGAGCTTCCTCACCAAGGACCTCCACGTGTGGTGGCCGGTCGGCGCGCGGCACTTCCTCGAGCACCTCGTCGACGGGGACATCGCCTCGAACAACCACGGCTGGCAGTGGGTCGCCGGCACGGGCACGGACGCCTCCCCGTACTTCCGCGTCTTCAACCCCGTGACGCAGGGGCTGCGCTTCGACCCTGACGGTGCATACGTGCGGCGATGGGTCCCCGAGCTCTCGCACGTCGACGGGGCTGCGGCGCACGAGCCGTGGGACGCGCCCGGTGCGTACGACCACGGCTACCCCGAGCGGATCGTCGACCACGCAGAGGAGCGCCTCGAAGCCCTCGCGCGCCTCGAGTCCGCCAAGTCCTGACCCACCCCACAGGCCTCAACTTTCTCGCCCGATGCCACAACCTTCACCTCGACACCGGGACCTTTCCGGGGCGAGGCTGAGGCTTCCTGCGCGAACCCCTCGCCCGACCCGGCGCGCGTCTCGTGCCCTGCCGGATGCCGTGCCGACGCCGCCGTGTCGAGGGTTCGCCCAGTTTCCACACGCGGGTTTGTGGAAATCGCGACGACCTTCCTACACTTGCCGGCACGAGGGGAGTACTTCCCAAGCTCGCGCCGGTCAGGACGTCCGTCCCACGACGGTCCCGGTGTGGCGCCGCCCGGCATCCGACCGGCGGTGAAGGAGACCTCAAGACCACGTCGTCTTGAGGAGACCCATGTCCCCTGTCCTTGCGCTTCCCGCACTCCCGACCGCCACCGACGCCCCCATCGGCACGCCGACGCTCTGGTTCCTGACCATCGGCGCCGTCGTCGTCCTGCTCGTCCTCGACTTCCTCGTCACCCGGCGTCCACACGAGGTCTCGATGAAGGAGGCAGTGGGCTGGTCGGCCTTCTACATCGCGATCCCCGTGGCCTTCGGTGTCTGGCTCTGGGCGACCTACGGCGGTCAGCTCGGGCTCGAGTACTACACGGGATATCTCGTCGAGAAGTCCCTGTCGGTCGACAACCTCTTCGTCTTCATGCTCCTGCTCACGGCCTTCGCCGTGCCCAAGGAGCTCCAGCAGCGAGTGCTCCTCATCGGGGTGGCCGGAGCGCTCGTGCTGCGGGGCATCTTCATCGCCCTCGGAGCGCAGCTCATCTCCTCGTTCGCGTTCGCGTTCCTCCTCTTCGGAGCCGTGCTCCTCGCCACAGCCGTGAAGGTGCTCCGGGACGCCCTCTCGCACCACGACCAGGCCGTGGACGTCGGGTCGCTGCGCACCGTGCGCCTGCTGCGCCGCTTCTGGCCCGTCACCGAGTCGTATGCCGGGACACGCCTCACCGTGCGCGACGCCGGTCGGCGCGCCCTCACCCCGTTGGCCCTGGTGGTCGTGGCGATCCTGGGCACGGACATCGTCTTCGCGATCGACTCGGTGCCCGCCGTCTACGGGATCACCGGCGACCCGTACCTCGTCTTCGCGACGAACGCCTTCGCGCTCCTGGGCCTCCGGGCGCTCTACTTCGTGCTCAACGGCGCCCTCGGTGCGTTGGCGCACCTCGGCTACGGGTTGGCGGCGATCCTGGCGTTCATCGGCGTCAAGCTCGTCCTGCACTGGGCGCACGGCGTCTGGACGTGGGTGCCCGAGGTGCCGACTCTGCTCTCACTCGGCGTCATCGTCGGCATCCTCGCGCTCGTGACGACGACGAGCCTCGTGGCCAAGGGCCGCCGTGACGACGCTCCCGAAGCGGCCTCCGAGGCGGAGGTCGCGTCGCCTGCGGCGGATGAAACGGCCACCACGCCAGTGACGTCCTGAGCTCGGCGGTGGGTGGCATCTGAGTCCAGCACGCGGAACCGCACCTGCGCTGGGTCACCCGTCCAGCTCCCATGGGCACCCCGGGGTGGTGGGTGGGCGGCCGGCATACCTAGGTTGGAGGCATGACGCCTGCCCTCCCGCCGCCGCACACCGTCGAGACCGCGACCTGCACCGGCGAGCTCCACGACCAGGGTGCCCAGGTCACGAGGTGGGCCCCCACGGGCGCCGAGCCGGTCCTCTACGTGAGCAGCGCAGTGCGGTATGCCGTGGGGTCCTCCATCCGTGCCGGTATCCCGGTGTGCTGGCCGTGGTTCGGGCCGGGCCGAGGTGGTGGCATGCAGCCGCAGCACGGGTTCGTCCGCGTCGCGCCGTGGGAGCTCGTCGAGCGCGTCGACAGCGAGGATGACGTGACCTTCGTCCACCGGATCACCTCCGACACGGCCACCTCCCCGATGTGGCCGCACCCGTATGCCGTGGAGCTCCGGTCACGCTTCGGCCGGACCCTGGACGTCGCGCTGACGACGACGAACACGGGCGATGAGCCCTTCGACTACGAGGAGGCACTGCACGCCTACCTCGTCGTCGGCGACGTCCGGCAGGCTCGCATCGAAGGACTCGACGGGAAGTCGTTCTTCGACAAGGTGACGCAGACCGAGCGGGTGCAGGCCGGAGACCTCACCTTCGCCGGCGAGACCGACGCGGTCTACCGCACGAGCGAGCCGGTCACCCTGCACGACCCCGTGCTCGGCCGGCGCCTCGTCGTCAGCACCGAGGGCGCGGGGAACGTGGTGGTCTGGAACCCCTGGGCCGACAAGGCCAAGGAGGTGCCCGACATCGGCGACGACGACTGGACCGGCTTCGTCTGCATCGAGGGCGCGAACGCGTTCGAGCACGCGGTGACGCTGGCGCCGGGCGAGGAGCACACGCTGACCTACCGGCTGGAGGCGGTGGACGAGTGAGCGAGATGACCAGTCCGGTCGCCGATGGCGGTGTAGCACAGAGCGCCCAGGTCACCTGGCTCGACACCCCCGGCCACAGGGAGTGGCTCCGCCGAGGTCTCTCCGACGTCCTCACCTTCGCCCTGCCCTCGATCCTCCCGGCCGGCGGGTTCGCATACCAGGATGCCGACGGCTCACCGCTGCAGGGCAGGGACCCGCAGCTGTTCCTCAGCGCACGGATGGCGTACTCCTCGGCCATCGTTGTGCGGCACGGCATCCCGGGCTCTGGTGAGCTGCTCGACCACGCGATGGCCTCGCTCGTCGGCCTCCATGCGGACGCCGAGCACGGCGGGTGGTTGAGCCAGCCGGGCACGGTCACGCGCAAGTCGACCTATGACCACGTCCACGTCGGATTGGCCGCGGCAGGTGCCCTGGAGGCCGGGCACCCCTCTGCTGCAGCCCTTCTCGACGAAGTCGCCGATATTGTCGAGGCACACCTCTGGGACCCCGCGACCGCGACCCTGCTCGAGTCCTTCGCACCCGACTGGTCCGACTCCGAGGACTACCGGGGCGCCAACGCCAACATGCACGGCCTCGAGGCGTTCCTCGCCATGGGAACCGCCACCGAGGATGCCGTGTGGCACGAGCGCGGGCTCGCCATCGCCGAACGCCTCATCAACGGCCACGCGCGCAGCCACGGATGGCTCCTGCCCGAGCACTTCACAGCGGGGTGGGAGGAGCTGCCCGAGTACAACAGGGCCGAGCCCCTCCACCCGTTCCGGCCCTACGGCGCGACGTTCGGCCACTCCCTCGAGTGGTCCCGTTTCCTCCTCCAGCTCGACGAGGCCCCGCTTGTCGGGTCCCCGTCGTGGCTGCTCGAGGCAGCCGAAGCACTGACCCGCCGCGCCCTCGACGGCGGCTGGGCGCTCGACGGTCGCCCCGGGCTCGTCTACACCGTCGACTGGAGGGGCGCCCCGGTCGCCGACGTGCGGCTGCACTGGCCGGTCTGCGAGGGAATCCAGGTCACCGCCATGCTCTTCCGCCGCACCGGTGACTGGCACTGGGAGCAGTGGTACCGCCGGCTCTGGGACCACGCCGCCCGCTACTTCATCGACGAGCGGGGCACGTGGCGCAACGAGCTCGCCGACGACATGTCCGAGGGGGGCGC
>DASSYJ010000110.1:0-5188 GCA_035703305.1 Ornithinibacter sp.
GCCCACTGCACGTCGACGAGCCGGCGCGGGTCCCCGTCGGCGTGGAAGCGGTCGACGAGCCCGACGAGCGCCACCTTGGACGCGTCGCGCACCGCGTGGAACATCGACTCCCCGGCGAACAGGCCGCCGATCGACACGCCGTAGAGACCACCGACGAGCTCGCCGCCCTGCCAGGTCTCGATGCTGTGCGCCCAGCCGAGGTCGTGCAGCCGGCGGTAGGCGACGGCCACGTCGTCCGTGATCCAGCGGCCCTCACGGGCCGGGTCTGCGCACCGCCGCACGACCTCCTCGAACGCGGTGTCCACCCGGACGTCGAAGCGCGCGAGGGCCCCGCGCAGCGAACGCTGGACCCGGAGCGCGCCGGCCGGGATCACTCCGCGCGGGTCCGGTGACCACCACCCGGTGGCCCCGGTGCCGTGCGGACCCAGCCCCATCGGGAAGAGCCCGAGCCGATAGGCCGCGAGGAGCGTGCCGGGCTCGAGGTCCGCCCCCGCGGCGACGAGGTCGTCGTGCGGCTCGGCCCGAGCCGCGTCGAGCAGCCACGACGTGGGCGGCGGCTCGACCGGCGGGTGCACCATCGGAGGGCCGGCGGGGTCAGTCCTGCGAGAACCGCACGTGCGGTGCGATGTCGTCGGCGGCGGCACTCCCGTAGGTGCCGGCGACCCGCTCGAGGAAGCCCGAGCGGGTGATGACGTACTCCTGGGTGCCCACCGTCTCGAGGACGTGGGCGGCCAGCACCGAGCCGATCTGGGCGCAGCGCTCGTGGTCGAGCCCCCCGGCGAGGCCGACGAGGAAGCCGGCGCGGAAGGCGTCACCGACCCCGGTGGGGTCGACCCGCTCGACGTCGCCCGCGGCGGGGACGTGGATCGGCTCCTGCCCCCGCGTGCGGATGTCGGCACCGTCCTTGCCGCGGGTGATGACCCGGGTGGTGACGCGCGCGTCGATCTCGTCCTGGCTCCACCCGGTCTTGGTCTGGGTGAGGTGCGACTCGTACTCGTTGGTGAAGAGGTAGTCGGCACCGTCGATGAGCCGCCGGATGAACGGTCCGTCCGCGAACGCGAGCTGCTGCGAGGGGTCGGCGACGAACCGGATGCCGCGCTCGCGGCACTCCTCGGTGTGGCGCAGCATCGCCTCCGGGTCGTCGGCCCCGATGAGCACGAGGTCGAGGCTCCACAGCTCGTGGATCGGCCCGAGCTCGATCATCCGGGCCTCGGCCATCGCCCCCGCGTAGAAGGTCGCGATCTGGGCCATCGTCTCGTCGGTCGTGCAGACGAAGCGGGCGGTGTGGCGGGAGTCCGAGATGTGCACGTGGTCGGTGACGACGCCGTGGCGGCTCAGCCAGCTGCGGTAGTCGGCGAAGTCCTCCCCCGCCGCGCCGACGAGGATCGGCCTGGCCCCCAGTGCCGCCATCCCGAAGCAGATGTTGCCGGCGATCCCACCACGGCGGATCTCGAGGCTCTCCGCGAGGAAGCTCACCGAGATCTTGTCGAGCTGCTCCACGACGAGGGAGTCGGAGAAGCTGCCCCGGAAGGTCATGAGGTGGTCGGTCGCGATGGACCCGGTGACGGCGATCTGCACGGGTCCGAACCTACCTCGCCCCGACGACCGGGCGGGCAGCCGGACGCCGAGGGGGCCCGCACCACCACGTGGCGCGGGCCCCCTCGAGGCCGGCTCAGCTGAAGCTGTCGCCGCAGGCGCAGGAGCTGCCGGCGTTGGGGTTGTCGATCGTGAAGCCCTGCTTCTCGATGGTGTCGGCGAAGTCGATGGTCGCGCCGTCGAGGTAGGGGGCGCTCATCCGGTCGACCACGACCTCGACACCGCCGAAGTCGCGCACGAGGTCACCGTCGAGGGTGCGCTCGTCGAAGTAGAGCTGGTAGATGAGACCGGAGCAGCCGCCGGGCTGGACGCCCACCCGCAGCCGCAGGTCGTCGCGCCCCTCCTGCGCGAGCAGGGACTGGACCTTGCCGGCTGCGACGTCGGTGAGGACGACACCGTGGGCGGCGGCCTCGGCATCCGTCGACGGGGCCTCGGTGGTCTGGAGCTGGTCGCTCATGGAGTGCACTCCTCGTGCTGGCAGTGGCCTGAAGTCGGGCCCGGTCGACGGGGACAACCCGCCGTGGGCCGCCGGTGTTCCCGGGCGCACCACAAGGATACGTCGCGCGGCCCGGATGACCGACTCGCGCCCGCCCCTCACCCCAACTTTCCCGCCCGATGGGGAAACCCTCAGCTCCGCACGTGAACCGTTCCCCTGCGGAGGTGAACCTCTTCGCTCCGGGCGGGAAACGTGGGATGCCGGTCAGCGCGGGGGTGGCGACCACGTGCGCGCCACGCGCGCCGTGCGGGCCGCGAGCGTCGTGACGGGGTCGGCGACCATGGCCTCGAGGTCGCGCGGCGTCTCCGCCACCGCGTAGCAGCCTGCGAGGCCGAGGCTCATCGTCTCCCGGCGGCCGACGAGGCACTCCCCTGCGACGAGCACGGTGGGGCGGCCGGTCTCGAGGGTCGCCGCCGAGACCCCGGAGACGACGGACCCGCGCAGGGTGCTCCAGTCGACCCGGCCGGCGCCGGTGACGACGAGGTCGCTGCGGGCCGCCGCGACCCCGAACGCGCACGCCCGCAGCACCTCCTCCACGGCGCCCACCCGCCGAGCACCCAGCAGGAGGAGTGCGTACCCCAGCCCCCCGGCGGCACCGGCGCCCAGCTCACGGTCCAGGCGGCGCGGCATCCCGGTGAGCAGGTCGACCGGCGGCCGGGGCAGGGCGCGGCCCACGAGCTCGGTGAACCGGCCGAGGGCGGCCTCGAGCGCCTGCGCCTGGTCGGGCAGCGCACCCTTCCTGGGCGCCTCGACCGCGCTGGTCCCCTGGAGCCCGAGGAGGGGTGTCTCCTCGTCGGTCGCGAGGACGATCTCGGTCCCCGAAAGGCGTTCGACGACCCCGGACAGACCGAGGAGGGCGTCGCCGGGAGCGTCCGCGAGGGCCAGGCCCCCGCGGGCCAGCACCGTGGCGGGTCCCGCGCCGAGGGCGGCCAGCAGGCCGGCCCCGGCGTCGTTCGTGCTGCTCCCCCCGACGCCGACCACGACCTTCTGCGCCCCCTCCGCCACCGCCGCCTCGAGGAGCTCGCCGACACCCCACGTGCTCGTCAGGCCGGGGTCGCGCTCGGCGGCGTCGAGGAGGTGGAGGCCGGTCGCCTGCGACGCCTCGACGTATGCCGTGCGCCTGCCGCCGTCGTCGACGAGGAGGATCGCCGCGGGCACCTCACGGCCGAGCGGGTCGCTCACGGTCGTCGCGACGGTCGTGCCCCCGAGCGCATGGGAGAGCGCGTCCAGGAACCCGGGACCACCGTCGGAGAGCGGAAGCACGTCGACGTCGTCGTGGGGGGCGCCGCGGGTCCAGCCCTCCGCCATCGCCGTGGCCGCCTGGACGGGGCCGAGGGTCCAGCCGAACGAGTCGGGGGCGATGAGCACGCGCACGACGTGAGGCTATCGGGCCCGGGCGTCGGTCGGTCCCGGCCGTCGGTGCCCGTCGCTAGCGTGGGTGGTCCACCGACGACGGAGGTCAGGCACATGACGACGAGTGACGCACCCGGGGGCCGCGATGGTCGGTCAGGCGCAGCCAGGGGTCCCGAGGAGGAGCGGGCCGACCTGCTGGAGGCGCTCGGCACGCAGAGACACCTCTTCCTCCGCACCGTCGAGGGCCTGACCGACGCGCAGGCGTCCGAGCGGACGACGGTGAGCGAGCTGACGCTCGGTGGCCTCGTGAAGCACGTCTCCGCCATGGAGACACGGTGGTGCGACTTCGTCGAGCGAGGTCCGGCGGCGATGGAGAGCGGGGACCCGCAGGAGTGGGTCGACGGGTTCCGGATGCTGCCCGGTGAGACGCTCGCGGAGCTCGTCGACGCCTTCTGGGTCACCGCCGCGCGCACCGACGACCTGGTCACCTCCCTCCCCGACCTCGACGTCGCCCAGCCGCTGCCGACCGCCCCGTGGTTCCCGCCGGGCGCCACGCGGTCCGCCCGCCGCGTGTTCCTCCACCTCGTGGCCGAGATCGCCCAGCACGCCGGCCACGCCGACATCATCCGCGAGTCGCTCGACGGGCAGAAGACGATGGGCTGACGGCATACGATCGAGCACGTGACGACCACGACCGACGGTGCGGCACCAGCGCCGCTCCCCCTCCTCGTGCTGGGCCACGGGCGGGACCTCGCCACAGAGCGTGGCGTGGAGTGCCCGGGTGGCCTTCCTGAGCCGTCGGACGCCGGCCTGGTGTCGCGCGCCCGCGCCGCTCGAGCGGCCCTGGGTGACCGGGCGTTCGTCCTCGGGCACCACTACCAGCGCGACGAGGTCATCCAGTTCGCCGACGTCACCGGAGACTCCTTCAAGCTGGCCAAGGAGGCTGCTGCGCGGCCCGACGCGGAGTTCGTCGTCTTCTGCGGCGTGCACTTCATGGCCGAGTCGGCCGACATCCTCACCTCGGAGAGCCAGACGGTCGTGCTGCCCGACCTGGCGGCGGGCTGCTCGATGGCCGACATGGCCGCGATCGACCAGGTCGAGGAGTGCTGGGACGAGCTCGTCGAGGCGGGGGTCGCCGACGCCACCGTGCCCGTCACCTACATGAACTCCTCGGCTGCGATCAAGGCGTTCACGGGTCGGCACGGGGGCACCGTCTGCACGTCCTCGAACGCGAGGACCGCGCTGACCTGGGCGCTGGGCAGGGCCGGCCACGGTGGCAAGGTGCTGTTCCTCCCCGACCAGCACCTCGGCCGCAACACCTACGTCCGCGACCTCGGCGGCGCGCTCGAGGACTGCGTCGTGTGGGACCCCCACCGGCCCATGGGCGGCCTGACGCCCGAGCAGCTGCGCGACGCGACGATGATCCTCTGGCGCGGGCACTGCTCGGTGCACGGGCGCTTCTCGGTGGCGGCGGTCGAGGCGGCTCGCCGCGAGGTGCCCGGCGTCAGGGTCATCGTCCACCCCGAGTGCCGGCACGAGGTCGTCGAGCTGGCCGACGAGGTCGGGTCGACCGAGAGGATCATCAAGACCATCGCCGCGGCGCCCCCGGGCACGTCCTGGGCGGTCGGCACCGAGCTCAACCTCGTGCAGCGTCTGGCCGCGCAGTTCCCCGAGCAGCGCATCGTCTTCCTCGAGAAGAACGTCTGCTACTGCTCCACCATGAACCGCATCGACCTGCCGCAC
>DASSYJ010000096.1:0-14910 GCA_035703305.1 Ornithinibacter sp.
TCCACCGGGGTGCCGGAGACGACGACGTCGACGACATCGGCCTCGACCATCGCGCGGATCGTCGCCTCGAGGTCGCGCGTCTGCTCCTCGCCGTAGCCCATGGCCGGCAGCACGCCCCTCGCGTTCGGGTACTTCTCGAACGTCGCGGCGAGCGACCCCACGGCATACGGGCTGGGGTCCACGATCTCCGAAGCGCCGGCAGCGCGGGCCCCCACGACCCCGGCGCCGAAGCTCATGGAGCCGTGGGTCAGCGTGGGTCCGTCCTCGACGACGGCGACCCGCCGCCCCTCGACTGCGGCAGGGTCGTCGAGGGTCACCGGGCTGTCGCAGCGCAGCACCTCGGCGCGCGGGTTGAGCGCGCGCACCGACGCCTCGACGGCCGCGACGTCCTCGGGGCGGGCCGAGTCGCACTTGGCGACGAGGACGACGTCGGCCATCCGCACGTTCGCCTCGCCTGGGTGGTACGCCGCCTCGTCGCCCGGGCGGAGCGGGTCGACGAGCACGAGGTGCAGGTCGGGCACGTAGAACGGCAGGTCGTTGTTGCCGCCGTCCCACAGCACGACGTCCGCCTCCGCCTCGGCCTCGCGCAGGATCCGGCCGTAGTCGACCCCGGCATACACGACGACGCCCGCCTCGATGTGCGGCTCGTACTCCTCGCGCTCCTCGATCGTGCACTCGTGGCGCACGAGGTCCTCGATCGTCTCGAAGCGCTGGCAGGCCTGGGCAGCGAGGTCGCCGTACGGCATGGGGTGGCGCACGGCGACGACGCGGAGCCCGAGGTCGCGCAGGATCCGAGCGACGTGGCGGGTGGTCTGGCTCTTGCCCACCCCGGTGCGCACCGCCGTGACGGCGACGACCGGCCGGCGGGAGGGCAGCGTCGTGCGCCGCGAGCCCGGAACGAGGAAGTGGGCCCCGGCGGCGATCGCGCGGGACGCGAGGTGCATGACCTGCGTGTGCGCGAGGTCGGAGTACGCGAGGACCACGGTGTCGACCCGCTCGCTCGCCACGAGTGACTCCAGGCCCGCCTCGTCGACGATCGGGATGCCGTGGGGGTACAGCGGGCCGGCCAGCTCGGGCGGGTAGGTGCGCCCGTCGATGTCCGGGATCTGGGTCGCGGTGAACGCGACCACCTCGACACCGGGGTCGTCCCGGTAGAGGAGGTTGAAGTCGTGGAAGTCGCGGCCCGCGGCACCCAGGACGAGGATGCGCTCGCGGGAGTCCGCCGAGGTCGATGCGCTCATGGCGATTCTCCGTCACGGCTGGGTCGACCACCGGGTGCGGGACCCGCCGCCCCGATGCTACGCCCGCCCGGAACGACCGGCCTCAGTTCGTGACCGGGGCCGCACGGCGGGCCACGACGTCCGCCACGACGAGGTCGGCGAAGCGCTCGGCGAACCCCTGCCACGCCGTCCGCAGCGCCTCCCGGCCGGCCGAGACCGACGCGAGGAGCTCCTCCTCGGCGGGCGTCAGGCCATCCGGTGAGTCCCATCGCAGCCACGCCCCGAACACCTCCGGAGAGGTCTCCGGGTGGAACTGCACGCCCCACGCCGCAGGGCCGAGGCGGAGGGCCTGGGGTCGGCCGTCGGGAAGGGTGGCGAGCACCGTGGCCCCGGGAGGCACGTCGGCCACGACGTCGTCGTTGTAGTGCACCGCTCGTATGCCGTCCAGCCCGGCGAGCAGCGGGTCGGTGGCACCCGCAGGGGTGAGCCGCACCGGGACGAGCCCCACCGTGCGGCCGGACGGGTTGCGGACGACGCGACCGCCGAGGGCCACAGCGGCGAGCTGGTGCCCCAGGCACACCCCGAGGAGCGGGATGCCGTGGCCCACCGCGTCCGCGAGGAGCGCACGGGTGGCGACGAGCCACGGGGCCTCGGTGTCGTCGTTCGCCCCCATCGCCCCACCGAGGACGACGAGGCCGTCGTGGCCGTCGTGGCGCCCCAGCCGCGACGGCACCTCCTCACCGCGGTCGCCACGGACGACGTGCAGCTCGATGCCGAGGGCGGTCCACCACTCGCCGAGCCACGCGACCGGCGCGTCGGGCTCGTGCTGGACGACGAGGAGGCGGGCCCGAGGGCTCATCCGACCTGCGTCCCGACGAGCGCGCCGATCGCGTAGGTCACGCCCATCGCGAGGAGGCCGCCGATGACGACGCGGACCGTTGCGCGGCCGGCATCCGCGTCACCGAGCCGGGCGCTGACCCAGCCGGTGCCACCGAGCGCGAGGACGACCGCGACGACCGTGACGGGCACCCTCCACGCCACGGGCGGCAGGAGGATCGCGACCAGCGGCAGCAGGGCGCCGACGGTGAACGCCACGAGCGAGGCCCAGGCCGCGTGCCACGGGTTGGTGAAGTTGTGGGGGTCGATGCCGAGCTCGGCCTCCGCGTGCGCGCCGAGGGCATCGTGGGCGGTCAGCTGCTGGGCGACCTCGAGCGCGAGCGCGGGGGTGAGCCCCTTGGCGGCGTACAGCCCAGCAAGCTCGGCCAGCTCTGCCTCGGGCTCCTCGCGCAGCTCGCGGACCTCCTTGGCGATCAGGGCCTGCTCCGAGTCGCGCTGGGTGCTGACCGAGACGTACTCGCCGACCGCCATGCTCATGGCACCGGCGGCGAGCCCGGCGAGCCCCGCCGTGAGGACCACCCCACGCTCGGTCGTGGCCGCCGCGACGCCGATGACGAGGCCGGCCGTCGACACGATGCCGTCGTTGGCGCCCAGGACACCCGCGCGCAGCCAGTTGAGCCGTCCGGCGAAGGAGCCCGTGTGGGCCTCGCCGTGGTGGGGGACTGCGCTCGGGGAGGGCTCACTCACCGACAGTCGCCCCTTCGGCGCGGGCGGCGGAGCTGATCCGGTGGGCGAGCTCGATGTCGAGCTGCGTGATGCCGCCGGCGTCGTGGGTCGTGAGGAGCCAGCGCGTCGTCCGCCACCGGATGTCGATGTCGGGGTGGTGGTTCATCTGCTCGGCCTCGTCGGCGACCGCCTGGACGAGCCGGATCGCGGCGGGGAAGTCGGGTGCCTCCACGGTGGCGGTGATCGCATCACCCTCTCGCGCCCAGCCGGGGAGACCGGCCAGCTGCGTCGAGACCTCGTCGTCGGTCAGGAGTCGGCTCATGCGCCCCATTGTGGTGCACCGTGCGGATGCCGTGGGCGAAGGCCCCCGTCGGGCGAACCCGGCTCAGCCGCCCGTCACGGGCTCCTCACCACCGCGCAGGATCGATGCCATCCGCTTTCCGCGGGCCAGCTCGTCGACCAGCTTGTCCATCCAGCGGATCCGCTGCATCAGCGGGTCCTCGATGTCCTCCACCCGCACCCCGCAGACCACGCCCGTGATGAGTGACGCGTTCGGGTTCATCCGCGGGGCGTCCTCGAAGAAGGTCTCCAGGTCGACCTCGTGGGAGATCGCCCCGCGGAGCCCGGCGTCGTCGTAGCCCGTGAGCCACGAGATGACCTCGTCGACCTCGTCCCTCGTGCGGTTCTTCCGCTCGGCCTTGCTGACGTAGAGCGGGTAGATGCTGGCAAAGCTCGTGTCGACGATGCGGTGTCGCGGCACGCCCTGCCTCCCTTCGCCCGGGACGAGCCCGGGTCAGAGGGCCTCGGTCACGGAGGCGGGCCCGATGAAGTCCGCGGTGTCGTCCGACGTCGTGTCCTCGGGCGCCACCATCTCGACCGCCACCTCGTGGGGGCGTAGCTCCCCGCTCGCGATCTGCTCGGCCCAGTGGCAGGCCACGCGGTGGCCTGCCGGCACCCCGGGGACGTCGACGGTGCGGAGCTCCGGTCGCTCGTCGTCGCACCGGGTGGCCTGGCGCCACGGGCACCTGGTGTGGAACCGGCACCCCGCCGGCGGGTGCGAGGGCGACGGGAGGTCACCGGTGAGCAGGATCTGCTCGCGGGTGTCCTCCACGGTGGGGTCGGGGACGGGCACGGCCGAGAGCAGGGCCCGCGTGTAGGGGTGAAGCGGCTCGGCGTACAGGTCGTCGGCGGTGGCCTCCTCGACGAGGCCACCGAGGTACATGACCCCGATGCGGTCGCTGATGTGGCGGACGACGGCGAGGTCGTGGGCGATGACGAGGTAGGTGAGGTGGAACTCGTCCTGGAGCTCCTCGAGGAGGTTGATGACCTGCGCCTGCACCGACACGTCGAGGGCGCTCACCGGCTCGTCGGCGACGATGAGCTGCGGCTCGACGGAAAGCGCCCGGGCGATGCCGATGCGCTGTCGCTGGCCACCCGAGAACTCGTGGGGGTACTTCATGAGCGCGGCCGCGGGCAGGCCGACCGCGTGGAGCAGCTCGCGCAGCCGCTTCTTCGTCGAGGGCCCGTCGACGTCGAGACCGTGCGCGCGCATGCCCTCGACGAGGAGGGACTCCACCGACTGGCGCGGGTCCAGGCTGCTCAACGGGTCCTGGAACACCATCTGGATGTCCTTGCGGCGGCGGCGCAGCGTCTCGCCCTTGAGCGAGGCGATGTCCTGGCCGTCGAAGAGGACGCTGCCCTCGGTCGGCGGCTCGAGGTTGAGGATCGCCTTCCCGAGCGTCGACTTGCCGCACCCGGACTCGCCGACGAGGCCGTAGGTCTCCCCGCGCAGGATCTGCAGGTCGACGCCGTCGACGGCGTAGACGTACCCGATGACCTTGTCGAAGATGACCCCACGCTTGATGGGGAAGTGCACCTTGACGCCGCGGACGTCGACGAGGACGTCGGGGTCGTCCGAGGTGTTCGCGCCAGGGGTGCTCGCTGCAGGGGTGGTCGCTGCAGGGGTGGTCACGGTGTCGGTCATCGGGGTCACCTCACGGGGTTGTGGCAGCGCAGGGCCCGGGTCGCGGACTCCTCGAGGACCGGGGCGGTGGTCGTGCACACGTCGATGGCGTTGGGGCACCGCGGCGCGAACGCGCACGCGTGGTCCCAGGGCAGGTTGTCGGAGACCGAGCCGGGGATCGGGGTGAGCCGCTCGCCCCGGGGGGCGTCGAGGCGCGGGATCGAGCCGAGGAGGCCGTTGGTGTAGGGGTGGCGCGGGTCGGCGAAGAGCTCGTGGCGCCGTCCGCGCTCGACGATGCGCCCGGCATACAGGACGTTGACCTCGTCGCACAGCCCGGCGACGACACCCAGGTCGTGCGTGATCATGACGAGCGCCGTGCCGGTCTCCTGCACGAGCTCCTTGAGGAGGGCGAGGATCTGGGCCTGGATCGTCACGTCGAGGGCGGTGGTCGGCTCGTCGGCGATGAGCAGGCGGGGGGCGCACGCGAGGGCCATCGCGATGAGCGCGCGCTGCCGCATCCCGCCGCTCATCTGGTGCGGGTAGTCCTTGAGGCGCCGGTCCGGGTCGGGGATGCCGACCCGCTGGAGCAGGTCGCGCGCCAGCGGCCGGGCCGCCTTGCGCGACATGCCGCGGTGCCGCTCGAGCACCTCGGTCACCTGGAGGCCCACTGCGACGACGGGGTTCAGCGACGAGAGCGGGTCCTGGAAGATCATCGCGATGTCGCGGCCCCGGCGGTCGCGCATCTCGCGCTCGTCGAGCTCGAGGAGGTTGGTGCCCTCGAAGGATGCCGTGCCCTCCACCGTGTTCCCGCGCTTGGGGAGCAGCCCCATGATCGCGAGCGAGGTGACCGACTTGCCGCAGCCGGACTCGCCGACGAGGCCGACCGTCTGCCCCGGGCGGACGTCGAAGCTCACGCCGTCGACGGCCCTGAAGGGAGTCTCGCCCTGCCGGGCGAAGGTGACCCTGAGGTCGCGTACCGACAGCAGCGGCTGGTCCGCGCTGGACGTCGGCTGGAGTGGTGTCGCCGTCGCGGTCATCAGCGGGTCACCTCCTGCTCTTGGGGTCGAGGGCCTCGCGCAGGGACTCGCCCATGAGGGTGAACCCGAGCGCCACGAAGATGATGCACAGCGCGGGGTAGATCGCGAGGTGGGCGTAGTCGTAGATGTACTTCTGCGAGGCACCGAGCATCTGGCCCCACTCCGGCTGGCTGTCGTCCGGGTTGCCCAGGCCGAGGAAGGACAGGGCCGCGGCGTCGATGATCGAGGTCGCGAGCACGAGCGTGGTCTGGACGATCACCGGGCCGACGGAGTTGGGCAGCATGTGCCGGAACACGACGGCGCGTTGCCGCACCCCCAGGGCCCGCGCCGCCAGCACGTGGTCGCTCGCGCGCTGGGCGAGCATCGAGCCACGCAACAGCCGGGCGAAGACCGGGACCTGGGTGACCGCGATGGCGATGATGACCGTCCACTGGCTCGGGCGGCTCGCCAGCGCGGCGATCGAGAGCGCGAGGAGCAGCGAGGGGATCGACAGCAGCACGTCGACCGACCGCATGACCGCCGCGTCGACCCAGCCGCCGATCGCGCCGGCCAGCGTCCCGAGGACGAGGCCGCCGAGGAGCCCGAGGAACGTCGCGAGGACACCGACGATGAGGGTCTGCCGGCTGCCGACGAGCAGGCGGGACAGCAGGTCGCGGCCACGGTCGTCGGCGCCCAGGGGGAACCCCGGCTGAGGGCCCGGGACGGGGTTGCTCTGCGGCCGCACCTGGTCGAGGAGGAGGCGGGCCGCGGGGTCGTGCGGTGCGATCCACGGCGACACGATCGCCAGGATGATGAAGAGGACCGTGATGACGGCGCCGAGGAGGAACACCGGGTTGCGCCGGAGGCGCCGCCAGGCACTCGCGATGAGGGAGACACCGGGGCTCTCGTCGACCGCGCCGGCGTCGTCGACCGCCACGGCCACTGCACCGCCGCCGGATGCCGTGCCGGGTCGCGGTCGCGCGGCGGTGGCCGCGAGCGCGTCGATGCGTTCCTTGCGGCGGTTCATCGGGTTGTACGGGCTCATCGGGTGCGCACCCTCGGGTCGATGACGGCGTAGGAGATGTCGACGAGGAGGTTGACGATGACGTAGATCGCGCAGGCGGCCAGGATGAGCACCTGCATCACGGCATAGTCCCGCCGTTCGTAGGAGAGCGCCAGCGCCTCACCGATCCCACCCCAGTTGAAGACGCGCTCGGTGAGCACCGCCCCCGCGAGCAGGCCGCCGACCTGCAGGCCGACCGTCGTGACGACGGGGAGGAGGGCGTTGCGCATGACGTGCCGGCCCCGGATGACGCGGATCGTCAGGCCCTTGGACTCGGCCGTGCGCACGTAGTCCTCGTCGAGCACGTCGAGGACCGAGGCCCGGGTGATCCGGAAGATCACGGCGAACGGGATCGTCGCGAGGGCGACGGCGGGCAGCACGAGGTGGCGCACGGCATCCGCCGCGCAGTCGTACTCCCGGGTGAGCAGGCCGTCGAGGACGAAGAACCCCGTGATGCGGGTGCAGCCGAGGGACGCGTCCTGGCGGCCGGACACGGGGAAGATCGGGTTCTTGATGGCGAAGTAGTACTTGAGGAGGAAGGCCAGGAAGAAGACCGGGACCGCCACGCCGATGAGCGAGACGATCACGGCTCCGCTGTCGAGCGGGGAGTTGTGCCGCCGAGCCGCGATGTAGCCGAGGGGGATCGCGAGCACCACGGCGATGAGCATGGCCGTGATGCTCAGCTCGATCGTCGCAGGGAGCCGGGCGAGGAAGACGTCGAACGCGTCGCGGCCGGGGAGGACGCCCGTCGAGGACCCGAACTGTCCCTGTGTCGCCCGCTGGAGGAACCGGAGGTACTGGACATAGATCGGCTGGTCCAGGCCCAGCGCCGAGCGCAGCGCCGCCGTCGTCTCCGGTGTGGCGCGCTCACCGAGGATGGCCGAGACCGTGCCGCCCGGGAGGGTCCTCAGCCAGATGAACAGGAGGAGGGAGAGGACGAACACGACCCCGATCATCTGGAGGACGCGCCGGATGATGAATCTCGCCAACGGGGGCTCCTAGCTTCTCTCGCTGAGACGACGGTGGCCGCCTCGGACCCTAGTGGTTCGAGGCGGCCACCGCGTCTTTCTCTGCTGTGGTCATCGGGAGCCTTGGCGGCCCCCGATGGTCACTTGGAGACCGTGACGGTGTCGAACGTCTCCGCCGTCAGCGGGCTGGCCACGAGACCGCTCACCTTGCCGCTGGTCACGAGGGCCGGCGGGGAGTGGCTGATCGGCAGGCCAGGGAGGTACTCCTCCGCGATCTGCTGGTTGATCTTCTGGTACGCCGCCTCGCGTTCTCCCTCGTCGACGATGGCGTCGGCCTTGTTGAGGTCGTCGGCCAGCGTCTTGCCCCAGGGCATGACGCTCGTCTGGAAGTCGTTGCTGTCGACCGGCTTGAAGAAGCTGCCGAGGAAGTTGTCGGCGGCGTTGTAGTCACCGGTCCACCCGAGCAGCCAGGCGTCGTACTTGCCGCCGTTGACGTCGTCGAGGTAACCGCCGTTCCACGGCTTGTTGACCACCTCGACCTTGATGCCGACGGCCTCGAGGTCCTTCTTGAAGGCGTCGTGGATCTTCTGCGGGTCCGGCATGTACGGCCGGGAGACCTCGGTGGGGTACGCGAACTGCAGCGTCATGCCCTCGGCGCCGGCCTCCTTGAGGAGGGCCTTGGCCTTCTCCGGGTCGTACGGGACGGGCTTGAGCGAGGTGTTGTAGCCCGACACGGTGTCGGGTATGAACTGCGACGCGACCTTGGCGCCCTCGGGGAGCTGGGTCTTGACCATCTGGTCACGGTTGAGGGCGTAGTAGAGCGCCTGGCGGACCTTGAGGTCCTTGAGCTTGGCGTTCTTCTTGGGGTTCAGGCCCATGTACAGGATGTTGAAGGCGGGCCGCACCTCGACCTTGTTGCCCTCGTCCTCGAGGCCCTTCCAGTCCACCGGGTTCGGCAGGTCGTAGCCGTCGATCGAGCCCGCCTCGAGCTCCTGGCGGCGGGTGCTCTCGTCGGCGATGATCTTGAAGACGAGGTTCTTCGTCTTCGGCTGCTCGCCCCAGTAGGACTCGTTGGCCACGAGGGTCACCGTCTTGTTGGCCTCGTCGTACTTCTGGAGCTTGTACGGGCCGATGCCGACAGGGTTCATCGAGTACGCCGGGTAGGTGAAGCCCTCACCCGCGGCCTTGACGTTGTTCGCGTCCCCGGCCTCGAGGGCCTTGGGCGACTGCATCGAGAACGAGTCGAGCGAGAGGATCGTCGGGAAGCTCGAGGTCGCGCGGGTGATCGTGACGACGGCCGTGGACTCGTCCTTGGCCTCGCACGACTTGAAGAGCGAGGTCTTGGGCTTGTCGCTGAAGCCGCCGAAGAAGTAGCCCCAGTACTCGGCCGCCGTCTGGCCCGCACCCTTCTGCTCGAACATGCGGGTGAAGTTGTAGCAGACCGCCTCGGCGTTGAAGGGCTCACCGTCGGAGAACTTCACGCCCTTCTTGAGCGAGAACGTCCAGGTGAGGCCGTCCGCCGACGGCTCCCACTTCTCGGCCAGGTCCGGCTCGACGTCCGCCGTGCCCGGCTTGACCCCGAGGAGACCCGAGTGGATCTG
The DNA here is from genome assembly GCA_035703305.1 of Ornithinibacter sp. GTDB lineage: Bacteria > Actinomycetota > Actinomycetes > Actinomycetales > Dermatophilaceae > Fodinibacter. The sequence continues at coordinate 9,395 of DASSYJ010000096.1, forward strand.
GCGGGTGACCCGGAACGTCTCGCCATCCGTGGCGTAGAACGGGTCGAACAGCTCCGGAGCCCCTGCGGCGCCGAACGTGAACGTGTCCTTGAGATCGCCAGCCGCGGTGGCGGAGCCGGTGTTCCCGGACTCGCGCTCGGACTGCGCGCAGGCGGTCAAGGTGAGGGCTGCCGCCGTCAACACGACGATCGGCACCTTCCGCTTGAGCATCATCGATAAACCTCGCTTGGGTGTGCGAACCTCGCGCATCCGGGTCGGACGCCCGAGTCATGGGTCCCGGTGGAGGGCACGGATGACCGCACCATCCCCCGTTGCGGGCGACCATAACGGCAAAATCGCCCTCCGGACCCGCCCGTCGCGATTGGTTATCCAAGTGAGACCCACGCCGTGATCCACGAGAGACCCGCGGCGTGCGGCGGCCGCACGGCATACACCGGATTGGGTCTGGCTCGCAAGACCTGAGAGACTGGCGGGTATGCCTGTCTCGCGCCGCGACGATCTCCGCAATGTCGCCATCGTCGCCCACGTCGACCACGGCAAGACGACGCTGGTCGACAAGATGCTGTGGCAGTCGGGGGCGTTCGGGGAGCACGACCACATCGCCGAGCGGGCGATGGACAGCGGTGACCTCGAGCGCGAGAAGGGCATCACCATCCTCGCGAAGAACACCGCCGTCAGGTATGCCGGGAAGGCCGCCCTCGACGCGGGGCTGGCCGACGGCATGACGATCAACATCATCGACACCCCCGGCCACGCCGACTTCGGCGGCGAGGTCGAGCGGGGGCTCTCCATGGTGGACGGCGTCGTCCTCCTCGTCGACGCGAGCGAGGGCCCGCTGCCCCAGACCCGCTTCGTCCTGCGCAAGGCCCTCGCGGCCAAGATGCCCGTCGTCCTCTGCATCAACAAGGTGGACCGGCCCGACGCCCGCATCGGCGAGGTCGTCGACGAGGTCTACGAGCTCTTCATGGACCTCCTCGAGGACGTCGACCACCACCAGGACCAGCTGGAGTTCCCCATCGTCTACGCCTCGGCCAAGGTCGGGCGGGCCTCGCTGACCCGTCCGGCCGACGGTGGGCTGCCCGACGGCGAGGACCTCGAGCCGCTGTTCCGCACCATCATCGAGACCATCCCCGCACCCTCGTTCGACCCCGAGGCGCCGCTGCAGGCCCACGTCACCAACCTCGACGCCTCGAACTTCCTCGGCCGACTGGCGCTGCTGCGCGTGCACAACGGCACGATCCGCAAGGGCCAGCACGTGGCCTGGTGCCGGCGCGACGGGTCCGTCGAGCGGGTCAAGATCACCGAGCTCCTCATGACCGAGGCCCTCGAGCGCCGACCGGCCGACCAGGCCGGACCCGGCGACATCATCGCTGTCGCCGGCATCCCCGAGATCACCATCGGGGAGACCCTCGCCGACGCCGAGGACCCGCGCCCGCTCCCGCTCATCACCGTCGACGAGCCCGCGATCTCGATGACGATCGGCATCAACACGAGCCCGATGGCTGGTCGGGTCAAGGGCGCCAAGGTCACCGCCCGCCTCGTCAAGGAGCGCCTCGACCGGGAGCTCGTCGGCAACGTCTCGATGCGCGTCCTCCCCACCGAGCGCCCCGACGCCTGGGAGGTGCAGGGCCGCGGTGAGCTGGCCCTCGCCATCCTCGTCGAGCAGATGCGTCGTGAGGGGTACGAGCTCACCGTGGGCAAGCCGGAGGTCGTCACGCGCACGGTCGACGGCAGGGTCCACGAGCCGGTCGAGCGGCTGACCATCGACACCCCCGAGGACTACCTCGGCGCGATCACGCAGCTGCTCGCCGTGCGCAAGGGCCGCATGGAGCAGATGACCAACCACGGCACCGGCTGGGTCCGTATGGAGTTCCTCGTCCCGTCCCGCGGGCTCATCGGCTTCCGCACCCAGTTCCTCACCGAGACCCGGGGCACCGGCATCGCGCACCACGTCTTCGAGGGCTACGAGCGCTGGTTCGGCGACATCTCCACCCGGGTCAGCGGCTCGCTCGTCGCCGACCGCGCGGGGGCCGCCACCGCCTACGCGATGATGAACCTCCAGGAGCGCGGCAGTCTCTTCATCCCACCGACCACCGAGGTGTACGAAGGCATGATCGTGGGCGAGAACTCGCGGGCCGACGACATGGACGTCAACATCACCAAGGAGAAGAAGCTGACCAACGTGCGCTCCGCCGGTGCCGACGTCCTCGAGCGCCTCGCGCCACCGCGCACGCTCTCCCTCGAGCAGTCCCTCGAGTTCTGCCGCGAGGACGAGTGCGTCGAGGTCACCCCCGAGGGTGTCCGCATCCGCAAGGTCGAGCTCGACCAGACCATCCGCGCCCGTGCCGCAGCCCGTGCGAGGAAAGGCTGATCGCTGGTGGTGGAGAAGGACAGCGGAGCGACGCCCCCCGAGGAGCCGACCCGCGCCAGCCGTCGTGCCGGCGGCGGCAAGGCCGTCCCGGCACGTCCCGCTGACGAGGGGGGCCGCCGAGCGAGCGCGGGCCGCCGGGCCGCGCCCGGCCGGCGCTCGGCCTCGGGGCGCCAGGGGAGGCCGGCGCCCACGACGTCGGATGCCGGTGCCCCGCCGGCCCCTGCCGGTGCAACGGACGTCCCGTCGCGCTCCAGCCGCCGCGCGGCTCCGTCGGCGCCCGGGCCCACGCCGGACGTCCCGTCGCGCTCCAGCCGCCGCTCTGCACCCGCGCCCCGACCCCAGTCGGACGCCCCTGCGGCGTCCAGCCGTCGGGGGGCCCCGACGCCCCCTCCGGCGGCGGCGCCCGACGTGACGTCCCGCTCCAGCCGCCGCGCGGCATCCGGACGCCGGTCCGCTCCCGTGCCCCCGAAGGTCGAGCCGGGGGTCAGCGCACCGACAGGTCGTCGGGCTGCCTCGGGGCGCCGCGCAGGGGGAGCCGCAACGGGGGCCGCCGCAGCCGGGGGCGCCGGGGCCGCCGTGGCAGCCACACAGGCCGACCCGACTGTCCCGGTGGCCGCACCGGCGGCGGGGGGGTCGGACGACGGGCCGGGGTCACGTCGACGAGACGGCTCGGGCCGGCGGCGCCGGCGCCGCGGGCCGCGCCTGCGCACCATGGTCCTGGGACTCCTGCTCGTGGCCGGGCTCGTGGTGGGCGGCGTCCTCCTCGTCAACGACCGTGCCCCCGCGGACCCCGAGAAGGCGACACCGACGTCCGTCGTGGGCGACCGCGTCGAGACGAACGGCGGCACCCTCCACGCACTGACGCTGGGTCCCGTCCTCACCTGGGACCCGCAGCGCATCGCCTCGCGGGACGACATGGCCTTTGCCGGCCGGGTGTTCGCCCGGACGCTCACGGCCTACGTCCCCAACACCGACCCCGAGGGTCAGGCGACCCTCGTCGGGGACCTGGCCACCGACACCGGCAGGCCGGGCAAGGACCTCAGGACCTGGTCCTTCACCCTTCGCGACGGCGTGCGCTGGCAGGACGGCAGCGCGGTGACCTGCGCGGACGTCGCCTACGGCATCTCCCGGACGTTCGCCACCGAGGAGATCGCCGGCGGCCCGACCGACGCGCTGGCCGTCCTCGCCATCCCGCGCCAGATGGACGGGACGAGCACCTACCGCGGCCCGTACGCGACGGGGGCCGCGGCCGAGAAGGCCCAGGCGGCGTTCGACAAGGCCGTGACGTGCAAGGGCAACACCATCACCTTCACCCTGAGCTCGCCGCTCAGTGACTTCAACGAGCTCGTGAGCCAGCCGGCGTTCGGGCCGGTCAAGAAGTCGGTCGACCGCGGGCAGGAGGGTGGCTACGACATCTTCTCCGCGGGTCCCTACATGCTCAAGGGCACGTGGGAGGCCGGGGCGGGCGGCACGTTCGTGCGCAACCCCCACTGGAACCGGGCCAGCGACCCCGTGCGCCGGGCGCACCCCGACGAGATCACCTACCAGGAGGGGCTGGACACCCAGGCGGTGGCCCAGCAGGTCATGGCGGACGGCGACACCGGCCGGCTCAGCGTCTCCCTCGGGTCGGCGCCCCCGGCCATCCAGCAGCACATCACGGCGGTCGAAAGCCTCGAGGAGCGCTCGGTCAACCCGCGAACCGGTGTCATCGACTACCTCGCGCCGAACACCAAGCACGGCGTGTTCACGGACGAGAAGGTGCGACGTGCCCTTGCCGTCGCGACGAACCGCGATGCCTACGTGACCGCGATCGGCGGCGCGACGGCCGCCGACCCCGTCATCTCGCTCATCCCGAAGTCCCTGCCCGCGGCGCACGCCCAGGACCCGCTCGGCGTGGGGACGAAGGGCGACCCGGCCCGGGCCAAGGCCCTCCTCGCCGAGGCGGGAAAGACCGAGCCGGTCCCGTTCACCGTCGCCTACCGCTCGAACCCGACGTCCGACAAGGCCATGGCGGCGCTCGTGGCCGGCTGGCGGCTCGCCGGGTTCGACCCGACGACCAAGCCGCTCACGGAGGACTACTTCACGGCCATCAGCGACCCCAGGATCGGCGCGCAGGTCGACCTCTTCTGGTCGAACTGGGCCCCGGCCTGGGCCTCCGCGTCCACGGTCCTGCAGCCGCTCTTCGACAGCTCGATCAACCTCACGAGCGCCGGTCCGGGGCGCGACTACGGCTACTGGGCCGACAAGAAGCTCGACGCCCAGATGGCGAAGGTGCAGACGATCGCCGACCGGGCGGCCCGCGAGAGGGCCTGGACCGCCGTCGACACCTCCCTCCTCTCCCGAGGGGCCTACATCGGCCTCGCGGAGCGGCGAGCGCTCTACATCGCCGGCTCCGACGTGCGCAACCTCTCCGCGAACAGCGTCAACGGCGGCGTCGTCGAGTTCGCCGACATCGCGGTGGTCCGGTGACGGGGCTCCTCGACGGGGTCGAGGCCCGCGGCCCGGTGCCCCGGCTGCTGTTCGTCCACGCCCACCCCGACGACGAGACGCTCGCGACCGGCGTCGCCATCGCCCACCACGTCGCTCGCGGCGACGACGTGCACGTCCTGACCTGCACCCTCGGCGAGGAGGGCGAGGTCATCCCCGAGCAGCTCGGCCACCTCGAGGGCGCACCGGGCGACCCGCTCGCCGACCACCGCCGGGAGGAGCTCCGCGGCGCGATGGAGGTGCTCGGGGCGACCCACCACCTCCTCGCGGGGACCGCGGACGCCGAGCCCGCGGCATACCGGGACTCCGGCATGGCCGGCTCCGATGCGGCCCGGCACCCCCGGGCCTGGGCCTCGGCCGACCTCGCCGACGCCGCCGCCTCGGTGCGGACCGTGCTCGACGACCTGCGGCCCGACGTCGTCGTGACCTACGACGCCGGCGGCGGCTACGGGCACCCGGACCACGTCCGCACCCACGAGGCGACGTGCCGTGCGGTGGCCGCGTCCATCGACGTGTCGGTGCTGTATGCCGTGCTGACCCCCCTGTCGTGGGCCGTCGAGGACCGCTCGTGGCTGCGTGAGCACCTCCCGGCCGGGCGTGGCCTCGTCGTCCCCGGCGACTCCGAGCCGTTCCCCGCGTCGGTCGTGCCCGACGAGGT
>DASSYJ010000118.1:0-6232 GCA_035703305.1 Ornithinibacter sp.
CGACCCGACCGACCCGACCGCCGGCCTCCAGCCGACCCGTCTCCCGACGCGACTTCCCCCGCGCCGGGCGCGGATCGGATGGGGACCCGCTGCCGGGTCGACCGGCACCCGACAGCAACAGCCGGAGACCCACACACCACAGGGCCCAACCCCATAGACCCGACTCCCACCCCCACCGCACGCCACCAGCCCCGAACCGAGGGAGGACCACGATGAGCAGCCGAGGAGACGCCGCCGAGCGGCACGTCCCGGTGCTGCGCGACCGCATCGTCGAGCTCCTCGCGCCGGCGCTGCGGGAGGAGGGCTCCGTGTGCGTCGACGGCACCCTGGGCCTGGGAGGGCACGCCGAGGCGATCCTCGAGCACTGCCCGGGTGCCCGCCTGATCGGCCTGGACCGTGACGAGGAGGCCCTCGTCCTGGCCCGCGAACGGCTCGTCCGCTTCGGGGACCGGTTCCTCGGCGTGCACGCGGTCTACGACGACATCGACTCCGTCCTCTCGCAGCACGCCGAGGGCACCGCGATGGCCATCCTCTTCGACCTCGGCGTCTCCTCGCTCCAGCTCGACGAGCCGGAGCGGGGCTTCGCGTACCGCCACGACGCCCCGCTCGACATGCGCATGGACCAGTCGCGCGGACGGACCGCGGCCGACGTCCTCAACACGTCCTCGCACGGTGAGCTCGCCCGGATCCTGCGGACCTACGGGGAGGAGCGGTTCGCCGGCCGCATCGCGTCCGCGATCATCCGCGAGAGGGAGCATCGGCCGTTCGACACCTCGGCCCGTCTCGTCGAGGTCATCCGCTCTGCTGTCCCCGCCGCCTCGCAGCGCACGGGCGGGCACCCCGCGAAGCGCACCTTCCAGGCACTACGCATCGAGGTGAACGCGGAGCTCGAGCTGTGGGAGCGCGCCGTCACGGCCGCGATCGGGGTGCTCGCCCCAGGCGGGCGGATCGCGGTGCTGTCGTACCACTCCCTCGAGGACCGCATCACGAAGCGGGCCTTCGCCGCGGGCGCCACCAGCCGCACCCCTGTCGGCATGCCGGTGGAGCTGCCCGAGCTCGCGGCATACCTCAGGCTGCTGACCCGCGGCGCGGAGGTGCCCAGCCGGCAGGAGCAGGACGCCAACCCCCGCTCGGCATCCGCGCGGCTGCGTGCCGCCGAGCGCCTGCCGTCACCGACGGGAGCAGCGGCATGAGCCAGCTCGCACCGGTGCGGTCGCTGCCGAGGACGAGCAGCCGCAGGGCTGCGACGACTCCGCGCCAGCTCAAGGTCGTCTCACTGCCGGAGATCCAGGGCAACGGCGCGTTCCTCGCGCTCTGCGTCCTCCTGCTCCTCGCCGGGTTCGTCGGCGTGCTCATGCTCAACACGGCCATGGCCAAGGGCTCGTACACGATGCGCGACCTGCAGGCCCGTGCCGACGAGCTGACCGACCGCCAGGACGCCCTGCGCCACTCGATCGACGAGGTGTCCGGCCCCGGTCCGCTCGCCGAGCGCGCTCGTGCCCTCGGCATGGTGCCGGCGGAGACCCCGGCATTCCTCCGGCTCTCCGACGGCAAGGTGCTCGGAGTGGCCAAGAAGGCCGGCCGGAACACCACCTTCCGGGTGGTCACCGAGACCCAGGCGCCGACGGTACCGGGCCCGTCCCCGGCCGCCCCGACACCCTCACCCTCACCCTCACCCTCCGCGTCCACGTCGACGCCGACGGGAGTGGCGACCGGCTCCACTCCGACCACGCCGTCGACCGCACCGACGACCGCAGGCACCGGAGCGACGCCCGGGCCGTCTCCTTCGACAGCGGCCACCACGCCGAGTCCCACCCCGACCCGCTGATCGGCCGACCGGCCCCGAGACCATGACGGAGACCTCGTGACGCAGCGCAGGACGCCACCGCCCTCGGGGCGCGCGACGTCGGGTCGGCCTGCCCCCACGCGGGCGTCGGGTCGTCGAGACCAGGGTGGGGCACCCCAGGGGTCCCGCCCCGCGCCGGCTCGCTCCAGCGTAGGCGCGCCGGCTCGCTCCAGCTCCGGGAAGACCGGGCCGCGGGGAGACTCGCCGCCTCGCCCTGAGCGGCCGCAGCGCGCCCCACTGCCCCCGCGTGCAGCACGCCCCCCACGACCCACGACGGCCCGCGGCAGCGGCCCCGCCCGGCGCCCGGCATCCCCGTCCTCGCGTCGCTCCGGCCGGCCCGCTCCACGGTCCGGTGGGTCCGGCGGGTCGGGACGCCGACGGCGCACCCGCCGCGGGCCAACCCCCCAGGGCAACCCGCGCCGGCGGATGCGCTTCCTCACGATGGCCAGCATCTTCGTGCTCAGCGTCTTCGCCGCCCAGCTCGTCCGGATCCAGGGCTTCGACGCCAAGGCGGTCGCCGAGGAGGCCCAGGTCCGCCGCGAGGCCGCCCAGATCATCCCGGCGATGCGCGGCCGGGTGCTGGCGTCCGACGGGACCGTGCTCGCCTCGAGCGTCGTGCGCGAGGTCGTCGTCGCCGACCAGCAGGCCGTGTGCACCTACGGCACCCGGAAGAACGACTGCGACCCGGCGCGGTCGGCGGACGCCGTGCAGAAGGCCGCTCTCAAGCTCGCCCCGCTCCTCCAGACGACCGTCTCGGAGCTGGTCCCGAAGCTCACGGGAACGAGCCGCTACCGCATCCTCAGCCGGGACGTCTCGCCCCTGACCTGGAACAAGATCGCCGAGCTGGAGATCCCGGGGATCTACCGCGACCGTCGCGAGACCCGCGCGGAGCGCACGTACCCGCAGGGCACGACGGCCGCCTCGCTCGTCGGATACATGACGGGCGCCGGGGAGCCGGGTGGCGGAGTCGAGCTCATGATGGAGAAGGACCTCCGGGGCACTCCCGGCATGCAGACCTTCGAGCAGGGTCGCGACGGGACGGTCATCCCTGTCGGCCAGGCCTCGCTCGTGCCCGCCGTGGACGGCCAGGACGTCACCCTCACGGTCAACTCGGGCCTCCAGTGGTACGCGCAGAACGCGCTCGCCCAGCGGGTCAAGGAGACCAAGGCCGCGTCCGGCACCGTCGTCGTCATGGACGTCAGGACCGGCAACCTCCTCAGCGTCGCGTCCTACCCCACGTTCGACCCCGACGCCGACGTCGGCAAGAAGGGCGTCAGGCTGCGCAACGTCGCCTTCTCCGACGTCTTCGAACCCGGGTCGACGTCGAAGATCATGACCATCGCCGCCGCCCTCGAGGAGGGTGAGGTCACGCCGTCGACCCCGGTCATCATCCCGAACCGCCTCCCGCGCTACGACGCCTCGTTCAAGGACAGCCACGAGCACGCGACGCTCTACCGCACGGTCGCGGGCACGCTCGCCGAGTCGAGCAACATCGGGACCGTCCTCATCAGCGAGACGATGAGGTCGAAGACACTCGAGGGCTACTTCCGCAAGTTCGGGCTCGGGAAGCCGTCCGGCAGCGGTTTCCCGGGCGAGTCGGGCGGCATCCTCGCGACGTCGGACACGTGGAGCGGCACGAAGAAGGCCACGGTGGCCTTCGGCCAGGGTCTGTCGGTCACCGCCATCCAGGCCGCCTCGGTCTTCCAGACGATCGCCAACGACGGCGTGCGGGTCGCGCCGCGCCTCGTCGACAGCGTCACGGCAGCCGACGGCACGGTGACGACGACGCCCGACGCGACCGGCTTCCGGGTCGTCTCCCATCGGACCGCCGCGGACGTCAGCAAGATGCTCGAGGGCGTCGTCAGCCCCGACGGCACGGCCGAGGAGGCGCAGATCCAGGGGTACCGGGTCGCCGGCAAGACCGGAACCGCCGACTACTACGACGCCCAGGTCGGAGGCTACAGCGGGCGCACGGCCAGCTTCATCGGCTACGCCCCGGCCGACGACCCGCAGATCGTCGTGGCCGTCATCGTGCAGAAGCCGACCTACCCGTTCTTCGGTGGCTACGTCGCCGGGCCGGTCTTCAAGGACGTCACGACGTACGCCCTCCAGGAGCTCAAGATCCCCCCGACCGGCGCCAAGCCGCCCAAGGTGACCCTCAAGGTGTCGCCGGCCAAGGCCCTGGCGGACCCCACACTCCTCCGCGACGGTCGCAAGCGCAGCGGACGGTAGGGTCGGTGAGCGTGGCCGTTCCCCGACCGACCCTGCTCCGCAGCATCCCGATCCGTGATCTCGCCGTCCTCGTGGGGGCCGCCGACCCGGGGTCGGCGGCCCTCGTCACCGGGGTGACGCTCGACTCCCGTGGCGTCCTGCCCGGGGACCTGTATGCCGCGCTGCCCGGGTCCCGTGCCCACGGCGCCGACTACGCCGCCTCCGCCGTCGGGGCGGGAGCGACAGCCGTGCTCACCGACCCGGACGGCGCCCACCGGGTGCGCAGTGCGGGGCTCACCGTTCCCCTCATCGTCGTCGAGCGACCCCGGGCCGTCCTCGGTGAGGTCGCGGCCCGAGTCGTCGGCACCGAGGACCTCGACCTGCGCCTCGTGGGGATCACGGGGACCAACGGGAAGACGACCACGGCACACCTCGTCCACTCGGCCCTCAAGGCCCTGGGCCGCCGGCCGGGCCTGATCGGCACCGTCGAGACCCGCATCGGCGACGAGCGCCTCGACAGCGTGCGGACGACCCCCGAGGCGCCCGAGCTGCATGCCGTCCTCGCCGTCATGGCCGAACGCGGCCTCGACACCTGCGTCATGGAGGTCTCGAGCCACGCTCTCGCGCAGCACCGGGTCGACGGCGTCGTCTACGACGTCGCGCTCTTCACGAACCTCTCCCGGGACCACCTCGACTTCCACGCCGACATGGACGACTACTTCGCGGCGAAGGCCTCGCTCTTCACCCCCGAGCGGGCCCGCCTGGGCCTGGTCTGCGTCGACGACGAGTGGGGCCGCCGGCTGGTCGAGCGGGCCGGCATCCCGGTGCAGACGCTCGGCGCCCGGTCGGGGGCCGACTGGCAGGTCACCGTGGACGTCACGGACCCGTCCCGCTTCCGGCTCGCTGCGGAGGGGGTCGACCTCGACCTGAGGTCGAGCCTCCCGGGCGACTTCAACGTCACCAACACGGCCATGGCCGCGGCCGCCCTCGTCCTCCTCGGCGAGGACCCCCAGGAGGTGGGGCGGGCGGTGCTCACCGACCCGCACGTCCCGGGCCGGATGGAGACCGTGGCCGGGGAGGGGGGCCCGGCACCCCGGGTCGTCGTCGACTACGCCCACACCCCTGAGGCCATCCGGGCGGCGTTGCACGCCCTGCGGCCGACGACACCCGGGCGGCTCGTGTGCGTCACGGGCGCCGGCGGCGACCGCGACCGGGACAAGCGGCACGCCATGGGCGCGGCGGCCGCGTCGGCGGCCGACCTCGTCGTCGTCACCGACGACAACCCGCGGTCGGAGGACCCCGCGTCGATCCGGGCGGCGGTGCTGGAGGGGGTCGAGTCGGTCCGGGCGAGCGGGCGGCCCGTCGAGGTGCTCGTCGTCGGCGACCGTCGGGAGGCCATCCGTGCCGCCGTCCGCGCCGTGTGGGGGGAGGGCCGGTCGGCGACAGTCGCCGTCGTCGGCAAGGGGCACGAGCGCGGCCAGGACGTCGGGGGCGTCGTACAGCCCTTCGACGACCGCGAGGAGGTCCGCGAGGCCCTTCGCCACGCGGCGGGGGAGGGCGCCGCGTGATCGCGCTGACGCTCACCGAGGTCGCGCACGCGACCGGGGGGTCCGTCGAGGTGCCCGACGGTGTCGACCCCGACGCGCTCGTCGTCGACGGACCGGTCGTCACCGACTCGCGCGAGGCGGGACCACGGGGGCTCTACGTCGCCCGCATCGGGGAGCAGGCCGACGGGCACGACTTCGTCGCCGGGGCCGTCGAGCGTGGTGCGGTGGCCGCCCTCGTCAGCCGGCCCGTCCCGGGAGTCCCGTGCGTCGTCGTCGCCGACCCTCAGGAGGCGTTCGGCGCGCTGGCCCGCGAGGTCGTCCGACGCGTCCCCGGCCTCGAGGTCGTCGGCATCACCGGGTCGTCGGGCAAGACGAGCACCAAGGACCTCCTCGGGTCGGTGCTCGGGGCCGCGGGCGCGACCGTCGCGCCCGTCGGCTCGTACAACTCCGAGGTCGGCGTGCCGCTCACGGTGTGCCGGGTGGAGAGCGACACGCGGTTCCTCGTCGTCGAGATGGGGGCGCGCGGGATCGGCCACGTCGCCTACCTCGCGCGGATCGCTCCGCCACGCGTCGGGGTGGTGCTCAACGTCGGGACCGCACACGTCGGTGAGTTCGGGTCCCGGGACGC
>DASSYJ010000099.1:0-13840 GCA_035703305.1 Ornithinibacter sp.
CGAGACGGTGCCGTCGGGCCGACGAACGACCTTGAGCGGCTCGCCGGTGTAGTAGCCGTCGAGGCCCACCCACTCGTCGGCACCCACTCGTCGGAACCGTGACCCCCGCCCCGCGCCCGGCTCACCGAGCACGAGGTGCTCACCGACGAGCGCGGCCGTCTCCACCGCCGGGCCCCAGTGCCACGTGCCCACGAGGTCGAGGAGGGGGGCGGGGCCCGAGGCCGACCACGGCTCCACGGCCGCGGGCTCGAGCTCCGCCAGGGCGTCGTGCAGGTCGCCGACGAGGCCCTTCAGCACCGTGCTGGCGGTGGTGTTGGTCAGCACCACGACACCGTCGCCACCCTCGACCCGGACCCTCAGGCCGGCGAGGAACCCCGGCATCGAACCACCGTGGCCCGCGTGGCGCACACCGTCGAGGTTCCACACCTGGAAGCCCAGGCCGTGCGCCGCGTCCCAGGGCTTGCCCGGCTCGTCGACGACGTGGTGGGGCTCGAGCATCTCGGCCAGGGTGTCGGTCGAGAGCAGGTCACCCGTGGCGCCCCCGAGGAAGGCCGCCCAGCGCGCGAGGTCCTCGACCGTCGTCCACAGCTGACCCGCCGGGGCCATCGCGCCGGCGTCGTGCTCGGGCTCGGGGAGCAGCACGTCGGCGAACGGGTGCACGGCCAGCCCCTGGGCCGCGGCACCGGACGGTCGGGTCGTCGTGCGCGTCATCGCGAGGGGCTCGAGGAGGTCGCCGCGCACCACGTCGAACCACCCTCGCCCGTGGTGCACCTCGAGGAGGCGACCGAGCGCGGCATACCCGATGTTCGTGTAGTGGAAGCGACGGCCGGCGCGGAAGCGCTGTCCGACCGGCGCGGCGACGAGCGCGTCCCAGTCGCCACCGGGGGTGCGCTCCCACCACGGGCCGGGCGTCTCGGCCTGCACCCCACCCGCATGCGTGAGCAGCTGCTCGATCGTCACGTCACCCAGAGGGGTCCCGGGCACGTGCTCCTCGAACCGGTCGACGAGGTCGAGCCGCCCGGCGTCGCGCAGCCGCATCACGGCGACGGCGACGAAGGTCTTGGTGATCGACCCCATCCGGTACTGCGTGTCGGCGTCCGCCGGGCGCCCTCCGGCCCGGCCGTCCACGGTGCCGACCGCCCCGCTCCACACGAGCTCGCCGTCCCGCACGACACCGGCCGCGACGGACGGCAGCCGGCCCTCGCGCTGGGCGGTGGCGAGGAGGTGGTCGAGGCGGCTCGTCGTCGAGGGCTGGAGCGGCATCGGTCCAGCCTAGGTCCGAGCCACCCACGGATGCCGGCCGCCCGCCGCAGGCTGGAAGGATGGGGCGCATGCCGGAGCCCACCGCGCCAGGTCCCACCGCCCCAGGTCCCACCGCCCCAGGTCCCACCACAACGGACGCGTCGACCCCCGTCCCGTCGGTGCCGGGCGCCTCGACACCGCAGCCCTACCGCGTCCAGGTGCCCCTGCGCTGGTCCGACATGGACGCCTACGGCCACGTCAACAACGTCCAGTACCTCCGGCTGCTCGAGGACGCCCGGGTCGTCGGCATCCGCGAGTGGTTCCTCGACCGGCCCTCGATGCTCGACGAGGGCATCATCGTGTCGCGCCACGCGATCGAGTACCGCGCCCCGCTGACCTACCGCCCGGCTCCCGTGGAGGTCGACATGTGGGTGACGCACGTGCACGGCGCGGGGTTCGACCTCGGGTACGTCGTGCGCGACCCGGAGGACGTCGGGACCCAGGTGTATGCCGTCGCCGAGACGGGGCTGGTGCTCTTCGACTTCGCGACGTCGCGCCCGCGCCGCCTGCCGCCCGACGTCCGTGCGGGTCTCGCCGTGCACGTGGGGGAGGCCGTGCGCTTCCGGTGGGCCGGCCGGTGAGCGAGGTCCTGCACCTCGTCGACCCCGCAGCGCTCGCCGACCTCGGCCGCTACGCCACCCGCGCCCGCGCCGTCGACGGTGAGGGCGCCATGCGCCTGCAGGCCGACGGCCAGGTCCTGGCCGCCTGGGTCGGCGTCCTGCCGGGGGCCGGCATCCTCGCCGAGGGCACGGTCCTCGGCCTGCGCACCTTCGCCCTCCTCGAGCCCGCCGAGCTCGACGTCCTCGTGCCCCTGGGGGCGGTCACCGACCGCACCGCTCGCGACGCGTCCGGGGCCGACCTGCTCGTGCCGCCGACCCGGGCCCTGGCCCCGTGGTCGGCGGTCACGCCGCCACGCGGGCCCTGGGCGCCGGCCGGCACCCTCCCCGGGGACCTGCTGGCGAGCGTCGCCCGGGCGGGAGTGGCCGAGGTCGCGGATGCCGTGCGCGAGCGGGGCGCTGCCGCAGGCCTCGTCCGCGACCGGGTCTGGTCGCGCGACGTCAGGGAGGCCACGGGTCCGCACCCGGACCTGCTCGAGGAGGGCGCGGTGGGCACCGAGGGGGTGCCGGTCCGCTCGGGTGGCGCGTTCGCGGCATACGCCCTCGGCTTCCTGGCCCCGGGCCAGCCGGTGCACGTGTTCCGGTCGACCCGGTGGACGCGGCTCACGGCACCCGGTGGTCACGTCCTGATGCGCTGACCCGCCGGCACGGCCACCGCCGCGACGACCGCGAGCCCGAGGAAGATCGCGCCGAAGAGCGCTGCGTCCTGACCCGGCACGTGGCGCGCAGCGAAGAGGGCCGTCGCCGCGGCGATGCCGATGACGCTGCCGAGCACGTCGGCGAGCTGCAGTGACGAGGACGCCTCCCCGTGCTCCTCCACCGGGCTCAGCTCGAGGGACAGGACGGTCGTCGTCGTGACGCCGAGGCCCATGGCGACCCCGGTGAGGACCAGGGCCACGGGCGTCAGCCACCACGGCAGGTCGAGCCACGCGACCGCCGACAGGAGCAGGAGGCCGGCCGCGAGCAGTGCGCCGCCGACCTCGACGAGGCGGTAGCGCGGGAGGTGCAGGGTGTCGTGACCCTGGTACCAGGCGCCGACGGCCCAGCCCACGGCACCGACCGCCAGCGACAGTCCCGCCGTCTGCAGGCTCGTCCCGCGCTGCCCGACGAGGAAGAGGGGCACGTAGGTGATGCCCGCGTAGAACGCGCCGGTGAAGAGCGCGCGCGCGAGCATGACGCTCGGGAGTCCGCGCCGCATGACCCACGTGCCGGCGGGGACGAGCAGGGGCGCGATGAGCACGACCCCGACGAGACCCACCAGCGCGATGACGGTCTTCGCGGACCACTCCGGCTCCAGCTCGTGCGTGCCGTACTGCAGGGCCCCGGCCGAGACGGCGATGCCCATCCCGGCCCACGCGGCGCGCACGTGAGCGGCGTGGTCGCGGCTGCTCACGGCTGCGGTGAGGCGCGAGCGGTCGACGCGGCGCTGTGCGTGCAGGAGCACCGCCATGGTCACGACCACCGGGGCCACGACTCCCCAGAAGACCCACCGCCACGAGAGGTTGACGGTGAGCCACGCCGAGATCGGCGCTCCGAGCAGGGACGGAAGGACCCAGGCCGCCGACACGTAGGTGAAGAGCCGTGGGCGGATGGCCTCGGGGTAGACCCGCCCGGCGATGACGTAGAGCATGACGACGAGCAGGCCGCCGCCCAGGCCGGTGAGGGCGCGGCCGGCGAGGAAGACGCCGAGACCGGTGGCGGCGCCGCAGAGGGCCGCGCCGCCGGCGAGGAGTGCCTGCCCGACGACGGCGCCGATGAGCGGGCCGGACCGGTCCGACCACACCCCGGCGAGCACGATGCCGAGGAGCTGGGCCGTGAGCATCACCGAGAACGCGAAGCCGTAGGAGCGCACGGCGTCGAGGTCGCGGGCGACGGCCGGCATGGCCGTGGAGACCGCCATCGACTCGAACGCGACGATCGTCACGAGGGCCAGGACGGCGAGGGTGATCTCGAGGTAGGTGCGCCCGAGGGGCCCTTCTCCCGGGACAGCGTTCGCCTCGTGCACCTGGTTCACCCTAGCCCGACCCGACGCCGTGCGGCCGTGAGCCAGACTGGTCGCCGGCGGTCACGCCGCCGGCGTCAGGGGGTGCCCACGCTCGGCGAGCACGTCACGCAGGACGTCGATGTGGTCGGTGACGATGCCGTCGGCGCCGAGGTCGAGCAGCCGGTGCATCTCCGCGGCATCCTCGCGCGACCACGAGTGGAACCACACGTGCACGTGCTTGCCGAGGTCGTGGGCACGGCGCACCAGCCCCGGGGTGACGAGGGTGATCGTGCGCCCCGGCAGACGGTGGAGGGCCGGGATCTGGAACACCGGTGCGGGTGTGTGCAGCAGCCGGCTCAGCGCCGCCGGCGTGAACCGCAGCACCGCCGTCCCCACCTCGCCCGCGGCGGTCGCGACGCGCGGGCCGAGGGCGGCGCGGGCGGCCCGCAGGCGGCGCTCCGAGAACGACCCGATGCAGACCCGTTCGGTGGCCCCGTGCCGCAGCACCTCCCGGACCGTCGGCTCGACCGCCGAGTCCGACTTGATGTCGATGTTGACGCGCACGTCGGGGAACTCCTCGAACAGCTCGGCGAGCAGCGGGATGGGCTCCGTGCCGCCCACTCGCGCCTCGCGCACCGCGTCGTAGGCGAGCGTCTCGATCGCCCCACGGGAGTCGGACACCCGGTCGAGCACCTTGTCGTGGAACGCGACGAGCTGCCCGTCACGGGTCGCGTGCACGTCGGTCTCGACGTACCGGTACCCCATGTCGACCGCCCGCCGGAAGGCCGCGAGGGTGTTCTCGAAGCCTCTGTTCGGGCCGTATGCCGCGCCCCCCCGGTGCGCCAGGCCCACCGGGGTGGGCTGGTCGAGGTAGGCGAAGTCGCTGGCGCGCATCAGGCCGCCGGGAGCCGCACCCACACCGTCGCGTCGGTCGGGACCGCCCCGTCGTCGGTGAGCGGCGCCGAGGACACGATCACCTCGCCGGCGGGGACCGGGACCGGTTCGGGCCCGAGGTTGGTGATGACGAGCAGGGTGCGCTCGCCGTCGCCGGAGGTGTTGCGCACCGCGACCACGGTGTCCGAGGACAGCTCGTCCCAGGCGAGGCTGCCGTGACCGAAGCGGTGCTTGCGGCGGTACCCCAGGAGGGCCCGGTAGAGCTCGAGCGTGGAGCCCGCGACCCCCGCCTGCTGGTCGACGGCGAGGTCGCCGTAGACCCCGGGCTGCGGGAGCCAGGACTTGGCGCCGGGCCCGAACCCGAAGCTCGGGGCGCCCTTGACCCACGGCATCGGCACCCGGCATCCGTCGCGCCCGGTGACCGCGCCGTGGGTGCGGAAGAACGTCGGGTCCTGGCGGAACTCGTCGGGCATCGTCGTGTGCTCCGGCAGCCCGAGCTCCTCGCCCTGGTAGATGTACGCCCCACCGGGGAGCGCGAGCATGAGCGCGGTCGCGGCGCGGGCCCGACGGAGGCCGAGCGCGGCATCCGGCTGGGGGTCGGCGGCGCGGATGCCGTTCGGCCGGGGGACGCTCTGGTCGAGCCCCAGGCGGGACGTGTGGCGCACGACGTCGTGGTTGGAGAGCACCCACGTGGTCGGGGCCCCGACGCCGTCGTTGGAGCGCAGCGACGCCTCGACGACCGTGCGGAGCCGGGCGGCGTCCCAGTGCGCGTCGAGGAAGTCGAAGTTGAACGCCTGGTGCATCTCGTCCGGGCGCACGTAGCGCGCGAGCCGCTCCTCGGGCTTGACCCAGGCCTCGGCGCACAGGATGCGGTCGGGCGTGCCGTAGGACTCGAGGATCTGGCGCCAGGCGCGGTAGATCTCGTGGACGCCGTCCTGGTCCCACATGGGGGCGGCACCCGTCGCGGTGTGGTCGAGCACGTGGCCGTCGGAGGTGGGGAGGTCCTCGGCGTCGCGACCCGCCCCGGTCGGACCCTCCGGGCCGACCTCGTCGTAGATCCCGACCGGGCCCCACCAGTCCGGCAGCCCCTCGCGCTTGACGAGCCCGTGCGCCACGTCGACCCGGAAGCCGTCGACCCCCCGGTCGCACCAGAACCGGAGGATCTCGTGGAACTCCTCCCGCACGTCGGGGTGCTCCCAGTTCAGGTCGGGCTGGGTCTCGTCGAAGATGTGGAGGTACCACTGGCCCGGCGTGCCGTCGGCCTCGGTCACGCGTGTCCAGCCCCGGCCGCCGAACACCGACGGCCAGTTGTTGGGGGGCTGCTCGCCGCCGGGACCCTTGCCGTCCCGGAAGACGTAGCGGTCGCGCTCGACGCTGCCCGGACCGGCGGCCAGCGCGGCCTTGAACCAGGCGTGCTCGCTGCTCGTGTGGTTCGGCACGAGGTCGACGAGCACCTTGAGGCCCAGGGCGTGCGCGGTGGCGATCATCGCGTCGGCGTCGGCGAGGGAGCCGAACCGCGGGTCGATGTCGCGGTAGTCGGCCACGTCGTAGCCCGCGTCGTTCATCGGCGAGACGTAGAAGGGGCTCAGCCACACGGCATCCACACCGAGGTCGCGGAGGTACGGGAGGCGGGCGGTGATGCCCGGGAGGTCGCCGACCCCGTCCCCGTCGGCGTCGGACCACGAGCGGGGGTAGATCTGGTAGATCACGGCGTCGCGCCACCACGGTGCGGAGGGGGAGTCGGCCTCGTGGACGACCTCGCCGGGGGCGGTCAGGGGCTCGGTGCTCAGCTGGGTCACCGGCCCCATGATTCCGTATGCCGGGCCGACGGCGAAATGCCGCTCGCGCCTCCCGACGTCGTGCGACCTACCTGCGGTGTGGCGCGCGGATCGCCGCGAGAACCGCGCTCACGTCGCACGAGGTAGGAGCGTTCGGCGAGGGTCGCTGAGGGGTCAGGCCCCCGGGACCGGGCGCAGCGGGGGGTGGGTGTCGTCGGTGTTGACGAGCATGTGCGCGGCACGGAGGAAGTAGTCGCGCATGTCCTCGGCCCGCGCCTCCGGGAGGTCCAGCGTGTCCATCGCCGCGAGCATGTGGCGCATCCACCGGTCGCGCATGTCGATGGTGACGGGGAAGGGCGCGTGGCGCATCCGGAGACGGGGGTGGCCGCGCTCCTCGCTGTAGGTCGTCGGGCCCCCGAAGTACTGCACGAGGAACATCCGCAGCCGGCGCTCCGCGGGGGCGAGGTCCTCCTCGGGATAGAGCGCCCGCAGCTCGGGGTCGCCCTTGACCCCCTCGTAGAACGCGTGCACCAGCCGCTCGAACGTCGGGGCGCCGCCCACCTCGTCGTACAGGGTCACGGGGGGCCTCCCACCGGTCCGCCGAACGGTCCGACCGGGGGCGCCTTGACATCGGCGGCGTCGAGGGCGGCCTTGAGGCGCTCGCGCATCTCGCGCTGCACCGCGAAGTTCTCGCCCGGCACGCACTGGGCGATGGTGCGGATCGTCATCGTCATCCCGACGATCGACTCCACGCCGAGCACCCGGGGCTCCTCGATGAACTTGTCGGCCCAGTCGGGGTCCTCGCCCATCGCGGTCACCGTCTCGCGGATGACGCCGACGACGTGCTCGACGCTCTCGGCGTACGACACCGGCATGTCGACGATGGCCGTGGCGAAGCCCTGCGACGTGTTGCCGATCCGGATGATCTCGCCGTTGCGGACGTACCACGTGACGCCGTTCGCGTCCCGCAGGCGCGTGATCCGGAGCGTGACCTCCTCGACGGTTCCGATCGCCTCGCCGGTGTCGATGACGTCGCCGACGCCGTACTGGTCCTCGAGGATCATGAACACGCCGGACAGGAAGTCCTTGACGAGGCTCTGCGCGCCGAAGCCCAGGGCGACCCCGGCGACACCGGCCGAAGCCAGCAGCGGTGCCAGGGGGATGCCGAGCAGCGCCATGATCGTCAGCGTCGCCAGGGTGACCACGACGAACGTGCAGATGCTGCGCAGCAGCGACCCCACGGTCTCCACCCGCTGGCGCTGGCGCTCGCCGGCGAGCCCCGTGGCGGTCGCGAGGGCGCGCCCGGCCCGGCCGGACTCGGCGAGGCGGCGCGCGGACTTCGACGTCATCGTCGCGACGACGCGGTTGATGAGCCGGCGCAGCGCCCACAGGGCCACACCGGCGAGCACGATGGTGACGAGGATGCGCAGGCCGGTGGTGGCCAGCCAGTCCTGGGCCTGCTCGAGGGTCACGGCGAGGGCGCTCAGGCTGAGCTCGCTGGGGAACGGCGGGGCGGCAGGAGGACCCGAGGCGGCGCTGACGACGGTGGCGACCTCAGTCACGGGCATCACGCTCCTGGGCGGCCAGCGCCCTGGCGACCGGGTCGCGGTTCTCGACGACCAGCCGACGCAGGGCCGGCGGGGCGTCGGGGTGCGTGTCGAGCCACGCCTGCGTGGCGTCGTGGAGCGCGCGGTCGGCGATCGGCCGCGGGTAGAACCCGAACACCATCGACTCCACGAGCGCGTGCGAGCCCTTGTCCTCGACCTGGTCGAGCATCGCGTGGTAGCGCTCGACGAACGGCCGCAGCAGCTCGGGCGGGGTGCCCGGACGGGTGAACCCGTGGGCGACCGCGTCGATGACGGCGTTGGGCAGGCCCGACCCGTCGACGGCCGCCGCCCACGCCTCCTCCTTGGCCTCCGCGGTCGGGCGCGCGGCTCGGGCGCGCGCGGCCCGCTCCCTCCCCGTCGCAGTGTCCTCGCGGGCCCGCTCGGCCTCGATGGCGTCGACGTCCGCGCCGCCCGCCGCGACGACGGCGGTGAGGAGCGTCCACCGCATCTCGAAGTCGACGGTGAGGCCCTCGAGGACCTCGCTGCCGTCGAGCAGCCGCTGCACGTGTGCCGTGTCGTCACCGGCCGTCGTCAGGGTGCAGGCCGCGCTGACGAGCTGGAGCTGGGCGTCGCTGCCGGGCTCCGCGGCACGCGCGATCTCCCACAGGCGGTCGCGCGTCGACGACCTCGTGGCGTCGCGGTGCTCGGGGGCCGTGTAGGCGAGGACGGCGGTGCTCAGCTGGGCGATGAGCGTGCGCAACAGGGTCGAGTCCGACTCGCCGGGCAGCGTCTCGAGCGCCACCGCGACGAAGTGGCGCGCCCCCATCTCGGCGTCGCGGGTCATGTCCCACGCGGACGCGAGGAACAGGGATCGGGGGAGCGACGAGGTGAACCCGCGCGGGTGGGCGAGGGCCGTCGCGAGGGACCGCTCGTCGAGGCGGATCTTGGCGTAGGTGAGGTCCTCGTCGTTGACGAGGAGGAGGTCGGGCTGCTCGCGGCCCACGAGCACCGGAACCTCCGTGCGGTCGCCGTCGACGTCGAGCTCGAGGCAGTCGGTGCGGTGGAACGCACCGTCGCGCACGGCATACAGGCCGATGGCCAGGCGGTGCGGGCGAGGGGTCTCGAAGCCCGGGGCGCAGGTCTGCTCGATCACCGCCGAGGTGATGCGACCGCGGTCGTCGACCTCGACGAGCGGTCGCAGGGTGCTGACGCCGGCGGTCTCGAGCCACAGGGTCGACCAGGCCCGCAGGTCGCGACCCGAGGTCGCCTCGAGCTCGACGAGGAGGTCGTCGAGGGAGGTGTTGCCCCAGGCGTGCTTCCGGAAGTAGGCCCGCAGGCCGTCGCGGAAGGGCTCGCGGCCGACGTAGGCGACGAGCTGCTTGAGCACCGAGGCGCCCTTGGCGTAGGTGATGCCGTCGAAGTTGACCTCGACGTCCTCGAGGTCGTGGATCTCGGCGACGATCGGGTGGGTCGAGGTGAGCTGGTCCTGGCGGTAGGCCCAGTCCTTCTCATGGGTCCCGAAGGTGGTCCACGCCTCGGTCCAGCGGGTGGCCTCGGCCTGGCACGTCGTCGACGCCCACTCGGCGAACGACTCGTTGAGCCAGAGGTCGTTCCACCAGCGCATCGTGACGAGGTTGCCGAACCACATGTGCGCGAGCTCGTGGAGCACCGTGAGGGCGCGCCGCTCGACCATCGACTCGGTGACCTTGGAGCGGAAGAGGTAGATCTCGTTGACCGTGACGCACCCGGCGTTCTCCATCGCCCCCATGTTGTACTCCGGGGTGAAGAGCTGGTCGTACTTCTCGAACGGGTAGGCCCCGTCGAACTCCTCCTCGAAGAACGCGAAGCCCTGCTTCGTGAGCTCGAAGAGGTTGTCGGCGTCGAGGTAGGGCGACAGGGACCGACGGCAGAAGATGCCGAGGGGCACCTCGCCACGCCGGCTCGTCACGGAGTCGCGCACGACGTCGTAGGGGCCGGCGACGAGGGCGGTGATGTAGCTCGAGATCGGGGGTGTCGGCGCGAACCGCCACGTGGCCCGACCCTCCCCGGCGGCCTCCGGCTCGGGGGTCGGCGAGTTCGAGACGACCTGCCAGTGGGCCGGGGCGGTCACCGTGAACGAGAAGGCGGCCTTGAGGTCGGGCTGCTCGAAGACGGGGAACATCCGGCGGCTGTCCGGGACCTCGAACTGGCTGTAGAGGTAGACCTCGTCGTCCACCGGGTCGACGAAGCGGTGCAGCCCCTCGCCGGTGTTCGTGTAGCGGCCGGTCGCCGTGACGACCACGACGTTGTCGGCGGCCAGCCCCGGGAGGCGGACCCTGCTCTCGGTGTAGTGGGCGGCCGGGTCGACGTCGGTGCCGTTGACGGTGATGGCCTCGACGGTGCCACCGACGAAGTCGAGGAAGGTCTCGCTGCCGGGTCGGGTGCACGAGAAGCGGATGGTGCTCCGCGTCGCGAACGTCTCTGGGCCGGTCGTGACGTCGAGCTCCACGTCGTGGGTGTCGACGGTGACGAGTGCCGCGCGGGCTGCGGCCTCCTCACGAGTGAGGTTCGTGCCGGGCACGGGGTCTCCTTGCAGGGCGGTGCGGTCCGGGATCACCGGGTCAGGGCTGGGCGCCGGGTGAGGGCGTCGGACCATCCTGTCACGGGGGAGCGATGGCGCCACCCGCCGCCACCGGATGGCAGGATGGAGTCGTGTCTGTTTCCGCCCCTGCTGCCCCTGCCACGACCCACGCTCCCGGCTCCCGGGCCGAGTTCTGGTTCGACCCGCTGTGCCCCTGGGCGTGGATGTCGTCGCGCTGGATGAGCGAGGTGGAGGAGATCCGCGACGTCGAGGTCACCTGGTCGGTCATGAGCCTGTCCGTGCTCAACGAGGGCCGTGACCTGCCCGCGGACTACCGCGACCTGATGGACCGCGGCTGGGGCCCGGTGCGGGTCGTCGTGGCCGCCCGCGAGGCCTGTGGCGACAAGGTCGTCAAGCCCCTCTACGACGCGATGGGGGAGCGGATCCACCACCAGGGGGAGAAGGACTTCGACGCCGTCATCGCCGGGGCGCTCGAGGAGGTCGGCCTGCCCGCCGAGCTCGCCGACGCCGCGTCGAGCAACGAGCGCGACGACGTCCTGCGGGCCAGCCACCAGCGGGCGATCGACCTCGTCGGCGACCAGGTCGGCACGCCGGTCATCGCCGTCGAGGGGACGGCCTTCTTCGGTCCGGTCGTGAGCCCGGCCCCGAAGGGCGAGGCCGCCGGCCGTCTCTGGGACGGCTGCGTCCTCGTCGCCGGCACCGAGGGGTTCTACGAGCTGAAGCGGTCGCGCACCGTCGGCCCGATCTTCGACACGGAGGACTGAGGTGCGCGTCCACATCGGCGGCGACCATGCGGCATACGAGCTCCTCCTCGACCTCGTCCAGTTCCTCGAGGCCGCGGGTCACGAGGTGACCAACCACGGTCCCCACGGGTACGACCCCGTCGACGACTACCCCGTCTTCGTCCTCCGGGCGGCGGAGGCGGTCGCGGCGGACCCGGGCTCGTTGGGCGTCGTCCTCGGTGGCTCCGGGAACGGTGAGCAGATGGCCGCCAACAAGGTGGCCGGCATCCGTGCCGCCCTGTGCCACGACGACGAGCTGGCCCGGCTGGCGCGCGAACACAACGACGCCCAGGTGATCTCCATCGGCGCCCGCATGAGCACCGTGGAGGAGGCGCACTCGATGCTCGAGGTGTTCCTCGCCACCCCGTTCAGCCGCGACGAGCGGCACGCGCGGCGGATCGCCATGGTGGGCGCCTACGAGACCGACCGCACCCTGCCCCCGATGCCCTGACCACGGCCTTTGACTCCTGACGACGGCGCCCAGCCGTCGACCCCTGAGCCGCTGCGCGCCCGCGCTTCTGGCGCTCGGGGACGGGGCCGCACTACTGTGAGCCCCTCGCCATCCGACACCACAAGGAAGTCCGCATGACGCGAGTAGTGGCTCGCCCCGTGACGTCCTCGGTGCGCGCGGGCGACGTCGAGACGGAGCCCACGGGGCGCCTCGGGCTGCCCGGGCGGATGGGCGAGGGCAACGAGGACCGCGTCTACATGGTGCTGCTCCTCGCCCTCGTGGCCCTTGTCGGCACCCCGGTGCTCCTGTGGCCCACGGCGGTCCCGAGTGCCCTCCTCTTCCCCGTCGCCGTCATCTCGGGCCTCATCCTCTCGAGCCGGCGGCTGCTGTGGGTCTACGGGGCGATCTCGGTCGTCTTCTTCCTCTGGATCCCCGACTCGGACCTCAGGCTCAGCCGCTCGATCCTCGCGATCCTGGCGATGTACTCCGTCATGGCGCTCATGTACCTCTCGGCGAGGTGGCGCTCGCTCATCGGCACGCGCGGGTTCGGCGGCGACCGGATGTTCGCCGAGCTGCGCGACCGGATCGCCTCGGGGGGGCACCTCCCGGACCTGCCCGAGGGGTGGTCGGCGTCGTCGTGCATCCTCTCGGCGCACGGGGACCAGTTCTCCGGTGACTTCGTCGTGACCCACCTCGGCGCCTCGGGGCACCGGCTCGAGGTCGTGCTCGTCGACGTCAGCGGCAAGGGCACGCGCGCGGGGACCCGCGCGCTCCTGCTGTCGGGGGCCCTCGGGGGCCTGCTCGGCGCGATCCCGTCCTCGGACTTCCTGCGCGCGGCGAACGAGTACCTCCTCCGCCAGGACTGGGCCGAGGGGTTCGCCACCGCGGTGCACCTCGACCTCGACCTGCGCACGGGGGAGTACTCGATCGCGAATGCCGGTCACCCCTCCCCGGCGCGCTACACGTCGGGCCGCGCCCGGTGGACCGTGCTCGACGGCGCCCGGGGTCCGCTGCTCGGCGTGGTCCACGGGGTGACCTTCCCCCGCCAGACCGGCCGGCTCGACCGGGGCGACGCCCTGCTCTTCTACTCCGACGGCGTCATCGAGTCCCGTGGGCGCGACCTCACCGACGGCATCGACCGCATGCTCGGGGTGGCCTCGATGTCGGTCCTGGGCGAGACCGACATCGCCCACGACGTCTGCGGGTCCGCGCGCTCGGGGCAGGACGACGACCGGGCGGCCCTCGCCGTCCGCCGGCTCTGATCGACGTGGGCGTTGCGCCTCCGCCCGTGACCACCAGCCGGGAGGACCCGACCGGGGGTGCCCCGGCCGACCCGGGCCGAGAAGGGGCCGAGGGTGGCGAGGGTGGCGAGGGTCCCCCCCGAAACGGCGTGCGCACCTTCACCCCTCGCTGGCGCACGAGCCCGCTCACCGAGGAGCGGATGGCGACGCTGCTCCCCGACCGGTTGCTGCCGGACGGGCCGCTCGTGCCCCGCGAGGCGTTCGGACGCGTCGGGCCCGTCGTCGTCGAGATCGGGTCGGGACACGGGGCGGCGGCGATCGCGTTCTGCGCCGAGCACCCCGAGGCCGACGTCGTGGCGGTGGAGGTGCACGTGCCCGGCGTGGCGCGCATGCTCGCTGCCGCCGACCGGGCCGGAGTCCGCAACCTCTGGGTGCACCCCGACGACGCGCTGCCGTTCCTCACGGACCGGGTCGCCCCGGCATCCCTGGAGGCCGTGCACCTCTTCTTCCCCGACCCCTGGCCGAAGAAGAAGCACGCCAAGCGCCGCTTCGTCCAGCAGCACACCCTCGACCTGCTCGCCTCCCGCCTGGTCCCGGGCGGGGTGCTCCGCATTGCCACGGACCACGAGGTGTATGCCGGGCACGCCCGCCGCCAGCTGGCCC
>DASSYJ010000002.1:0-8305 GCA_035703305.1 Ornithinibacter sp.
CGTCGCCGAGCGGCGTGGGCACCTTCGTGAGCTGCGGGCCCGTGGCCGGGGTCTCGGCCTCGAGGAAGACGAACGCGTTGTAGAGCTCGCCCGGCCAGGTGTTGACGAGGACCGAGAGGTCGACCGATCCGATCCGGCCGGTCTCGTCGAGCGGCGTCGGGGCCGGTGACTCCCCCGGCGCCAGGCCCCCCGCGATCGTCAGGCGGCCCTCGGGGGGAGCGCCCGCGCCAGCTGCATCGGTGACGAAGCCACGCACGACGGGCAGGGTCGCCCCCGATCCCTCGACGACGAAGGGCGTCAGCACCCAGAAGCCGCTCCGGTCGTCGAGGCGCCGTCCGGGCACGAGGAGCTGGCCCTCCCCGGCATACCGCCCGGTGGCGGTGACCGGACGCGAGGAGAGGTCGCCACGGAACGGCGCGTGCGGCTCCAGCACCGACGTGAGCTCGGCCGGTGCCTGGGCGCGGGCGGCCGCGACGGCCTCCCGCTGCGCGGTGCTCTCGGCGACGCCGAGCTGCCAGCGCCCGAGCCAGACGAAGGCCGCGCCGAGCACGAGGACGACGCCGAGCAGGCCGAGGAACCTCGGTCTCAGGGCGGTCCGCAGCACGTCCCGAGGCTACGTCACGGGTCCGCGGCGGGTGTCCTGCGGGAGGCGCCGGCGCTATCGTCGGCATGGGTCCTCGTCGGTGGCTCGTGCCCGGCCGAGGACCCGCGCGAGTGCTCGGTCGTGGTCGGCGGAAGGAGCAGGCGTCATGGCGGGTTTCCTGGGGCGACCGCGGGGGCACGACGACCAGGTGCCTCCGGGCCAGTACGTCACCCGCGACTTCCCGGTCCTCACGGCCGGCCCGACGGAGGTCGTCCCCACGGACCGGTGGGAGCTCACCGTCACCGACGGCACGGCGACCGGGACGTTCGACTGGGCCGGCCTGCACGCGTTCGGCCTCGAGACCCTGACGACCGACATCCACTGCGTCACGCACTGGTCGAAGCTCGGCACGACGTGGCGCGGCGTCCGGGTGTCGACGCTCCTCGCCGCGGTCGGGGTCGACGACCTCCCCTACGCGCTCGTCACGAGCTACGGCGGGTACACGACGAACGTGCCCGTCGAGGACCTCGTCGACCGCGACGCCATGGTGGCCGTCGAGTTCGAGGGCGAGCCGCTGCGCGCCGAGCACGGCGGGCCCGCCCGGCTCCTGGTGCCGCACCTCTACCTCTGGAAGAGCGCCAAGTGGGTCACGAGGATCGAGCTCGGCGAGGAGGACGTGCCCGGCTTCTGGGAGGTCGCGGGCTACCACAACCACGGCGACCCCTTCCTCGAGCAGCGCTACCACGGGGACTGAGGGCCTGATGCCACCCGACGCGCCCCAGGCAGCCGCCTCGCCCGCGACCGCCCCGCGCACCCCCCTGCGGCGCGTCTCACCCCTCGCGCACCTCGCGTGGCGGGAGGCGCGGCTCGCCTCGGTGGTCGACGAGACCGCGGACGCCCGGACCCTGGTCCTCGACGTGCCGGGGTGGCCCGGTCACACGGCGGGGCAGCACGTCGACGTGCGCCTCACCGCCCCCGACGGCTACCAGGCCACGCGCAGCTACTCCCTCTCGGCCGGTCCCGGCGAGCCACCCGCCCTCACCGTGCAGGAGGTCGAGGGCGGCGAGGTCTCGACCTACCTCGTGCGGGACTTCGCCGTCGGCGACACCCTCGAGCTGCGTGGGCCGATCGGCGGCTACTTCGTCTGGACCGGCGCGCACCGCCCGCTGCTCCTCGTGGGCGGCGGCTCGGGCCTCGCACCGCTGCGGGCCATGTGGCGGGCCGCGGACCCCACGGCCCCGCTGGTCGTCGTCGCCTCCGTGACGACACCCGAACGGCTGCTGTATGCCGGGGAGCTGGCCGAGCGGGTCCGCGCCGGGTCCGCGTCCGCGACGGTCCACCTCTCCCGCAGCGAGGTTCCCACGGAGGCGTCGCTGCGCGGGACACCGCTCGGCGCGGTCACCCTGGCAGCCGGCCGGGTCGACGCCGCGACGATGGCCGCGGCGGTCGCTGAGTGCGGCGGCGCCGAGTCCGACCCGGGCGTCTTCACCTGCGGACCGACGACGTTCGTCGAGGCGATGATCGACCTGCTCGAGGGAGCCGGTCTCGACCCGCGCTCGATCCGGGCCGAGCGGTTCGGGTGAACTGTGACCCGGCCGCGCCCTACCCCGGGCACGATGCGCGCGGCATCCGGCACGCCGTCCGAGGACGTCGCACGAGAAGGAGGCAGGTGGTCCGATGAGTGACTACGTCGACGGGAACGCGGTCGTCGGGGCGTTCTCCCTGGCGCTCGGCACCGACCTCGCCGAGGGCTCCCTCGAGTGCGCGGGGTGCGGCAACCGGCACGCCATCGCGCGGACCCGCGTGTACCTGCGCTGTCCCGGCATCGTCGTGCGCTGCCCCAACTGCGGCGGCGTGGAGGTCGTCATCGTCGAGGTCGGGCACCGGCTGCACGCGACCCTGTCCGGCGTGGCTGCGCTCCGGACCCGCCCGGAGCCGGCACCGGGTACCGCGTGAGCGACGACGCCCCCGTGGTCACCGCGATCCACGTCGCCCCGGCCCGGCGGCTGCCGATGAAGGCCGTCGACCGGGTGCACGCCGAGGCCGGACGCGGGCTGGTCGGCGACCGCTACCACGGGACCCGGCACCGCCACGTCAGCGTGCAGTCGGCGGCCGAGGTCGCCGAGGGCGCCGACCGGTTGGGGTCCCCCGTGCCGCCCGCGGGTACCCGCCGCAACGTGACGCTGAGCCACGGGAGGGTCCCCACGAGGCCCGGCACGCGCGTGCGGCTCGGCGGCGCGCTCCTCGAGGTCGTGCGCAAGGCGGCACCGTGCCGCATCCTCGACGACGAGATCGCCCCAGGGGCGGCACGCGCTCTCCACGACCTCGCCGGCGCCATCCTGCGGGTGCTCGAGTCGGGGGACATCGCCGTCGGTGACACCTGGGAAGAGCTGCCCGGCCTTGATGCCGACCACCCCGTCGAGGCCCGAAACCCGTTGTCCTGAAGGCGGTTACCGCGCCATGGGTGGCGACGTCGCCGGAAACTCGGTGGCCTGCGTCGGTGCCCGCGCCTAGCGTTGTGGGGTGCACCACCACACGTGGCCCTACGCGCTCGACGCCGACGCGGCCCCACCCCACGACGCCGACCGCCTCATCCTGTGGCTCGCTCGGCGGCAGTGGCGCACGCTCCTCGGGGGTGTGCTCTTCGGCGTGCCGTGGATGCTGTCCATCGCGCTCGTCCCCGCCGCGATCGGGAAGGCGATCGACGAGGGCCTCGTCGCGGGTGACGCCCGAGCACTCGTCGTGTGGTCCGCCGCCATCATGGGGCTGGGGCTCGTCAGTGCGGTGACGACCAACGGGCGGCACTGGTTCGCGGTCCGGAACTGGCTCATCGCGTCCTTCCGCACGGCCGTGGTCACCGAGCGCGCGGTCCGCCGGGCCGGTCCCGCCCTGACCAGGGAGATGCCCGCCGGCGAGGTCGTCACGAGCTTCGCCACCGACTTCTGGCGGATGGGCAACGTCTTCGACGTCACGGCTCGCTTCGCGGGAGCGATCGTGAGCTTCGTCGTCGTCTCCGCCATCCTCCTGCGCGGTTCGGTGCTCCTCGGCGTCGTCATGCTGGTGGGTGGCCCCCTCCTGCTCGCCTCGCTCGGCCTCCTCATGCGTCCCCTGCAGCGCCGCCAGCAGGCCCAGCGCCACGAGGCCGGGCTGCTGACGTCCCTGGGCGCCGACACGGTCGCGGGCCTCCGGGTGCTGCGGGGCATCGGTGGCGAGGACGCGTTCTTCGCCCGGTATGCCGCACAGTCCGGCCGGGTGCGCGCCGCAGGGGTTCGGCTGTCCGGCATCCAGGCGACCCTCGACGCCGCCCAGGTGCTGCTCCCCGGGATCTTCGTCGTCGTCGTGACCGGGATCGGGGCCCACCTCGCCGTCGCGGGTGAGATCACCCCCGGACAGCTCGTGGCCTTCTACGGGTACACCGCCTTCCTCACGATGCCGCTGCGCACGGCGACCGAGTTCGTCGACAAGCTCATCCGCACGCGGGTCGCCGCGCGTCGTGTGGTCCGGGTGCTCGGCGTCGAACCGGACCACTCGGACCTCGCATCCGGGCCCTTCGGCGACCTTCCCGTCGACCCGGCCGCGACTCTCGTCGACCCGGGTTCGGGGCTCGTCGTCGAGCCGGGACGCCTGACGGCACTCGTCAGCGCACGACCCGAGGAGACCTCCGAGATCGCCCACCGCCTCGGCCGCACCACGCCCGGACGGCACGGCGTCCGCTGGGGAGGCGTCGTCCTCGACGACCTCCCGATCGGCGTCGTGCGGCGACGCGTCGTCGTCTCCGAGTCCGACCCCCACCTCTTCAGCGGACCGGTCCGCGAGGCGCTCGGCGGGTCGGACGACGAGGAGAGGTATGCCGGGGTGTGGGTCGCGAGTGCCTCGGACGCCCTGGAGGCGATCGAGGGAGGTCTGGAGGGCGATCTCCAGGAGCGTGGCCGAGCACTCTCGGGCGGTCAGCGGCAGCGGGTCGCCTTGGCTCGCGCGCTCCTGCGGGAGCCCGAGGTGCTCGTGCTCGTGGAGCCGACGAGCGCCGTCGACGCGCACACCGAGGCCCGCGTGGCCGAGCGGCTGTCCGCCCACCGGGCGGGGCGCACGACCGTCGTCGTCACGGCCAGCCCCCTCCTGCTCGACCGGGCCGACACGGTCGTGTTCGTCGAGCACGGACGCGTCGCCGCGACGGGGCGGCACCACGACCTGCTCCGGGGCGACCCGGCATACCGTGACGTCGTGCTGAGGGGTGAGGACTGATGTCGCCGCTCCTCGGGCGCACCGACCACGCCGCGCGGACGCTGCCCATCGCCACCACGCAGACGGTGCTCGAGCACACCCGGGTGCTGCTCCGCGACCACCGGCGACCGCTCGTGTGGGTGCTCGTCTGGCACGTCGTCGGGGCGCTGGTCGCCCTCGTCGGGCCGTGGGTCGTGGGCCAGGTCGTCCAGGAGGTGACCACGGGCGAGGGCCGGCTCTCGCGCATCGACGTGCTCGTCGGTCTGCTCGTCGTCGCGCTGCTGGTCCAGACCGCGCTCACCTGGGTCGCTCGCCGGGCCTCGTTCGTCCTGTCCGAGCGGATCTTCGCCCGGCTGCGCGAGGACTTCATCGGCTCCTCGGTGCGGCTGCCCCTGTCGGTGGTCGAGCGCGCGGGCACCGGTGACCTCGTCGCCCGCACGACGAACGACGTGGAGTCGCTCGCGCACATCATCCGGTTCGGGATCCCGGCGATCGTCGTGGCCGTGACGACGGTGAGCGCGACGGCCGTCGCCGCGTTCCTCACCTCCCCGCTCGCGGCCCTCGCCCTGCTCACCGCTGCCGTCGTCCACGTCCCCTCGTCGCGGTGGTACCTCCGCCGGGCCGGCGACGGCTACCTGTGGGAGCACGCGTCCTACGCCCGGCTCAACAGCATCGCGGCGGAGACGATCGAGGGTGCCCGCACCGTCGACGCCCTCCGGCTCCAGGGCCCGCGGGGGCGCCGGTTCCAGGAGGCGCTCGACGAGTCCGGCGACGCCGAGGCCTACACGATGGGCCTGCGGCTGCGCTGGTTCCCGTGGCTCGAGATCGGCTTCTTCCTCCCCATCGCGACGTCCGTCCTCTGGGGCGGCTGGCTCGCGTGGAACGGCTACATCTCGATCGCTGCCGCGACGGCCGTCACCCTCTACGTCCAGCAGCTGCTGGACCCGCTCGGCGAGCTCATCTCGTGGCTCGACGAGATCCAGTTCGCGGCCACGTCGCTCGCGAGGATCCTCGGGGTCGCGGAGGTGCCGCCCGACCGCGTGGCCACCGGTGCCCTGCCGGACGGCGAGGAGGTGGAGGTCGACGACGTCCGCTACGCCTACCGCGAGGGCCGCGACGTCCTCCACGGCGTCTCCCTCGACCTCGTGCCGGGCGAGCGGCTCGCCATCGTGGGTCCGTCCGGCGCCGGCAAGTCGACGCTCGGTCGCCTCATGGCCGGCATCGACGGGCCGCGCACCGGCCGGGTCACCGGCGGGGGCGTGCCGCTCGTCGACCTCGACCTGCCCGTGCTCCGGGGCGAGGTGGCCCTCGTGACCCAGGAGCACCACGTCTTCGTGGGGACGCTCGCCGAGAACCTCCGCCTCCCCCGGCCGGACGCCTCGGATGCCGACCTGCGTGCGGCCCTCGGGGCCGTCGATGCCCTGGAGTGGGCACTGGCCCTGCCCGACGGGCTCGACACCGTCGTCGGCTCCGGCGGGCACTCCCTCACCGAGGGCCAGGCGCAGCAGCTCGCGCTCGCGCGGCTCGTGCTCGCCGACCCGCACACCCTCGTGCTCGACGAGGCGACCTCGCTGCTCGACCCGCGGGCCGCGCGGCACCTCGAGCGCTCGCTGGCCGCGGTCGTCGACGGCCGGACCGTCGTCGCGATCGCCCACCGGCTGCACACGGCCCACGACGCGGACCGGGTCGCCGTCGTGGAGGA
Organism: Ornithinibacter sp.; assembly: GCA_035703305.1. Taxonomy (GTDB): domain Bacteria; phylum Actinomycetota; class Actinomycetes; order Actinomycetales; family Dermatophilaceae; genus Fodinibacter. Next base: position 6,507 of record DASSYJ010000002.1, read on the forward strand.
CGGGCTCGTGCGCGAGCTCGGACCGCACGACGAGCTCATCGCCCGCGACGGCTCCTACGCGGCGCTGTGGCGGTCGTGGCGCGACGAGGGCTCGGCGGCGCCCCCGCAGCTCAGCGGTCGACGAGCCGGATCGTGACCACCGCGGGGTCGTCGTCCTCGATCCCCTGGGCGGCGCGCACGGCCTTCTTCACGGGCAGCACGAACGCGCCCTCCGTGCTCGACGGGAAGAGCGACGTGCGCCAGACCGAGGTGCCGACGGTGACCTCGACACGCACCGACCCGAACCCGCCGGTCGCGTCGCCGACCACCTCGTCGACCTCGTCGCTGACGTCCTGGGGCACCGTGACGAACCGCCACGAGCCCTCCCTCCACCGCCAGACACGAGCGGTGAACGTCCACGCGTGAGGCACCTCCGGGGTCATCGGGACATCGTCGCCCGAGCCACCGACAAGGGTCAGTGCAGGTCCCCCGCTGGGACCGGCTCGGAGGCGCCACTCCCGGTCGGACCACCCGTGACTGCGGTGCCGGCAGTGCCCGCGGTTCCGCGGCCTGCGCCGCCTCTGGTCCCTGCGGTGCCCACCGCCTCGCCGGAGCCGTGGACGTGGACGCGCCGGATGGAGGAGACGGACGGGTGACGCGGGGTCACCGGCGGGAGCACGGCATACGGCTCGTCCTGACCGGGCCTCCGGTCCTCCTCGCCGCGGTTCGGCCACAGGGACATGGCGCGCTCCGCCTGGGCGGTGATGGTGAGGGAGGGGTTGACGCCGAGGTTGGCCGAGACGGCCGCGCCGTCGACGACGGAGATTCCCGGGTGGCCCCACACGCGGTGGTAGGGGTCGAGCACCCCCCGCTCGCGGTCGGACCCGATGGGCGCGCCACCGATGAAGTGTGCGGTGAGCGGAGTGTCGAGCACCTCGCCCCAGGAGCCTCCGGCCACCGCCCTCGTGCCGGTCTCCTCCTCGAGCCGTACGGCGAGCGCCTGCATGGCCGTGTGGCCCGACTCGATGTAGGTGGGGCACGGCTCGCCATGTCCCTGGGCCGAGGTGAGCCGGTGGCGACCCAGGATTCCCTTGCTCCGGAAGGTGCGCAGCGAGTTGTCGCTGGTCTGCATGACGAGGCCGATGATGCTGCGCTCGCTCCAGCGGTAGGCGTTGATCCCGAGCGCACGAAGGTCCCGCGGGTTCCGCGCGAGCTCGAACAGCGCCTGCACGACCCGCGGGCGGCCGGTGTCCGGCGGCACCCGCACACCTGCGAGCAGCGCCATGGCGTTCGAGCCCTTCCCGTAGCGGACGTTCTCCACGTGCGTGACGTCGTCGGGGTGGAACGAGGAGGTGATGGCGACCCCACGGCTGAGGTCGGCGTGCTTCGGCACCGACACCGTGGTGGCCCCCAGGAGGGCCTCGGAGTTCGTGCGCGTGAGGTGGCCGAGCCGCTCGGAGATCCGTGGCAGCTCGCCCTCGTCGCGCATCTCGTGGAGGAGCTGCTGGGTGCCCCAGGTCCCCGCCGCGACGACGACGTGGCGCGCGGTCGTCACCCGGACGTCTCGCCCGCTCCGCGGGCCTGTTCGCTCGTGGAGCACGCGGTAGACCTCGCCGGTCCCGTCCGTATCGCCGGTGCCGGGCACGACGCCGAGCCGGGTGACCGTGCGCATCGGCTCGACCACGACGCCCAGCCGCTCCGCGAGCGCGAGATAGTTCTTGACGAGGGTGTTCTTCGCACCGACGCGGCAGCCGACCATGCAGTTGCCGCACTGCGTGCAGCCCGTGCGCTCGGGTCCCGCGCCACCGAAGTAGGGGTCC
>DASSYJ010000111.1:0-39060 GCA_035703305.1 Ornithinibacter sp.
GCGGCGCAGCTCGCCGTCGGTCGTCGCCTTCGCGACCTGGTCGAGCAGGTCGACGAGCTGCTTGCAGCGCCGGACGAAGTCCCCGGCCGCCATGTCCTGGCCGCGGAGCACGGCGTCGAGGCGCTCCCCCGAGGCCCAGCGGTGGACCATCCAGGCCATGCCGCCGTCGGGCATCGACGTCGTGGGGAGGTCGTGCTCGACCTCGAGGTCCTCGATCTCGGACCAGAGCCGCTCCATCGCGGTCACCGCCTCGGCGACGTCGTCGGTGGGCATCCGCGGGGAGACCTCGGCCTCCTCGTGCCGAGGCTCGTGCACGAGGGCTGACACGGCGGCCGCGAGCCCCGGGGCGTCGAGCCGCTTCCACACGTCGTGGCGCAGGCACTCGGCGGCGAGGAGGTCCTTCTCGGTGTAGAGCCGCCGGAGCCGCTCGCCGCGCTCGGTGACCACCGTGCCGGCATCCGCGAGGTAGCCGCGCGCCTCCAGGGCCTCGCAGATCCGGTCGAAGGTGCGCGCCACGGTGTTGGTGCGGCCCTCCACCTTGCGCTGGAGCCCCACGGTCTCCCGCTTGAGCCGCCACCACCGCTCGGCCCATCGCGCATGGGCCTCCCGGTCGGGGCACCGGTGGCACGGGTGCGACGCCAGCTCGTGCCGCAGCTGCTGGACGTGCTCGGACTCACCCGGGTCGGTGGCCCGCGACCGGCGCCGGGGGGAGTCCTCGGTGCCGGCGGGCGCCGCGATGCGGAGCGACGTGGCAAGGTCGCGTCGCGACTTCGGGGACTTCGGGTTGAAGTGCGGCGGGACCTTGACGTGGGCCACCGCCTCGACGGGCTCGGGGACGTCGACCAGGGTCAGCCTGCGGAACTGCTTGTCCTCGGTGACGACCGCGGGGCCCGTCGGGGTCCCCCTGCCGGTGCGAGCAGGCTGGACGACGACGGCCCACCCCGCACGACGGCCGGCGGGGATGCGGATGACGTCACCGATCCGCAGAGTCTCCATCGAGACGGCCGCCTCCGCGCGCCGCGACGCCGACCGTGCCCTGGCCCCCTCCTTCTCGGCATCGGCGAGGGCCCGACGGAGCGAGGCGTACTCGCGGAAGTCGCCGAGGTGGCAGTGCATGGCCTCGGCGTACCCCTCGAGTCCCTCCTCGTTGCGACGCACCGCGGTGGCGATGCCGACCACCGCCCGGTCGGCCTGGAACTGGGCGAAGGAGGTCTCGAGGATCTCGCGGGCGACCTCCCTGCCGACCTGCGCCACGAGGTTGACCGCCATGTTGTAGGTCGGGCGGAAGCTGGACCGCAGCGGGTAGGTGCGGGTCGAGGCCAGCCCGCCGACGGCGAGGGGGTCGACGCCCCGGGCCCACTGCACGACGGCATGGCCCTCGATGTCGATGCCCCGCCGCCCGGCCCGGCCGGTGAGCTGCGTGTACTCCGCCGGGGTGACGTCGACGTGGGCCTCGCCGTTGAACTTGACGAGCTTCTCGAGCACCACCGTGCGCGCCGGCATGTTGATGCCGAGGGCCAGCGTCTCGGTCGCGAACACCGCGCGGATGCGGGCAGCCGTGAAGAGCTCCTCGACGACCTCCCGGAAGAGCGGGAGCATCCCCGCGTGGTGTGCCGCGAACCCCCGCGAGAGGCCCTCGACGAAGTCGAAGTACCCGAGCACCGACAGGTCCTCGTCGGCGAGGGCGTCGACCCGCTCCTCCACGAACCGGCGGATCCGCTGGCCCTCGCGCTCAGGGATCAGCCGCGTCCCGGCGGCAAGTAGCTGCCCCACCGCGGCATCACAGCCGACCCGGCTGAAGATGAAGGTGATCGCGGGGAGGAGGCCGTCCCGGTCGAGCTCCTCGATGACCTCGGCGCGCGTGGCGCCCCCGCCAGGTCGGCCGCCCCGGGCGAACCCGCGGCCCCCGGCGCCGCCCCCGGGTCCGCGACCGTTGCTGCGGCCCGGGCCGCCGCCGGACCCGGTGTACCCCGCACGGCCCGGGGCACGACCGCGGCCGTGGGAGCCACCGCGCCCCTGGCCGCGCCGGGGCTCGTCGTCCCACCGTCCGCGCTGCTCGGCCGTGCGGATCGCGTTGAGGAGGTCCGGGTTGACCCGGTTGCCCGCGAAGAGGTCGAACATCGTCGTGCCCACGAGCATGTGCTGGAACAACGGGACCGGCCGGTGCTCGGTCACGACCACCTCGTGGTTGCCCCGCACCTCGGCGAGCCAGTCACCGAACTCCTCCGCATTGCTCACCGTCGCCGACAGCGAGACGACCTGGACGGGCTCGGGGAGGTGGATGATGACCTCCTCCCAGACGGCACCCCGGAAGCGGTCGGCGAGGTAGTGGACCTCGTCCATGACGACGAAGCCGAGCCCGTCCAGGGTGCGCGACCCGGCATACATCATGTTGCGCAGCACCTCGGTCGTCATGACGACGACGGGCGCCTCGCCGTTCACCGACGAGTCGCCGGTGAGGAGCCCGACCCTGTCGGCGCCGTGGCGGCGGACGAGGTCGTGGTACTTCTGGTTCGACAGGGCCTTGATCGGCGTCGTGTAGAACGCCTTTCGCCCGGCCTCCAGCGCGAGGTGCACGGCGAACTCACCGACGATCGTCTTTCCCGCTCCCGTCGGCGCCGCGACGAGCACTCCCCTGCCCTGCTCCACGGCCTCGCACGCGCGGAGCTGGAAGTCGTCGAGGGGGAAGTCGAGCCCAGCGGTGAACCGGCCGAGCTGTGACCGGTCCCGCCGCGACCGCGCGGCGGCAGCGGCATACCGCTCGGCAGGGCTGGGCATGGCCTCAGGCTACGTCAGGGCTCAGGCGAGGATCCCGAGCGCGCCGGGCACGACCTCCATGGTCATCGGTAGCGGCGCGAACCGCTCCCCGTCCGCGTACGACACGATGCCCCTGGCCTCGAGCCGGACCGAGCGGGCCCGGTGCACGTCCACCGCGGGGTGCGTGATGTGGGCTCCCTTGAAGACCTTCGGGAACACGCGGAGGAACTCCGGCGTCGAGATGCGGTTGAGCACGAGGACGTCGAGCAGCCCGTCGTCGAAGGCCGCGTCCGGGGTCACCCGCATGCCGCCGCCGTATGCCGGGCCGTTGCCGACCGCGACGAGCATCGCGTCGGTCTCGACGCGCCGGCCGTCGAGCTCGAGGACGTAGGGGATGGCCCGGAACACGGGGAGCTCCCGCAGGATCGCGAGGTTGTATCGCATCGGCCCCTTGGGCCACCTCCACTGGTTGGCGCGCTCGTTGACGACCGCGTCGAAACCGGCGGCGAGCACACCGAGGAACCACCGGGCCTCACCCGTCGGTGTGGTGTGGCGAGCGGCGTCGACCGTGCGCACGCCGCCGGCGAGGATGCGCTCCACCGACTTCGCCGCGTCGCGGACCGGGAGGCCGAGCTCGCGGGCGATGTCGTTCCCCGTCCCTGCAGCGATGACACCGAGGGGCACCCCCGTGCCGGCGCACAGGTTGGCGCCGAGGTGCACCATGCCGTCCCCACCCGCGACGACGAGCCGGTCCACGGCTCCGGCAGCGATGGCGGCGCGGCCCTTCTCGAGGGCGCTCCGGGCGTCCGCGCCGCTGAGGTCGACGATGTCGACGCCGGCGGCCCGGAGCAGGGTGAGGGCCTCGGAGCCGACCCGGGCTCCCGTGTTCTTGCCCGAGGTGGGGTTCACGATGAGGCCCAGGCGCTCCGGCATGGCGGGAGCGTATCCAACCGCCTCTCAGGAGGTGCGACGATGGGGGGGTGCGCCCCGTCCTCGAGCTCCTGCAGGACCAGCCACTCCTCCTCCTCGCCGTGCTCCTCGCGCTGGGGGCCGCCGTGGGGCACGTGCGGGTCGCGGGGGTCCACCTCGGGCCGGCGGCCGTCCTCTTCGCCGCCCTCGGGGTCTCGGCCTGGGCGGCGGCGGCCGGTGTCGACCTCGAGATCCCCGAGGTCGTGGGGACCTTCGGGCTGATCCTCTTCACGTACACCGTGGGCGTCGTGTCCGGGACCCACTTCTTCACCTCGCTGCGGAGGGGGTGGCCGACGATGCTCGTCGTCGCCGGCGCCTTCGCCCTCGTCGCCGCCCTCGCCGTCGGGCTGGGCCGCGCCCTCGGGCTCTCCTCGGGAATCGTTGCCGGAGCCTTCGCGGGAGCCCTGACGAACACGCCTGCCCTCGCGGCGGCATCCGCCCGCGCCGCGGACCCCGCCGCACCCACGATCGGCTACTCCATCACCTACCTCGGTGGTGTCGTCGTCATGCTCGTCGTCGCGGCGTGGGCCCTGCGGCGACCCGGAGCGCAGCCCCGCCGTGAGGAGATCCAGCACGTCACGATCCGCGTCGAGGTCCACGAGCCGGTCACCGTCTCCGCCCTCACCGCCGACCACGACCGGCGGATCAGCGTGTCGAGGCTCAAGCACGCCCACGCCGCGAACCCCACGATCGTGCCCGACGGCCACGAGACGATCGGGCACAACGACCTCGTCACCGTCGTGGGACCCCCGGCGCTCCTCGACGAGGTCGCCGAGCAGCTCGGGCACGTCTCGTCGCACGACATCGTCGCCGACCGCCACGACCTCGACTACCGGCGGATCACCCTCTCGTCGAAGCCCCTCGTCGGCCACACCATCGGCGAGCTCGACCTCGACCACAAGTTCGGGGCGACGGTCAGCCGGGTGCGACGCGGCGACGTCGACCTCGTGGCCCACGAGACCTTCGTGCTCGCCATGGGCGACCGCCTGCGGGTCATCGCCCCCGCCGGGCGGATGGCCGAGGTGAGCCAGCACCTCGGCGACAGCGACCGCGGCATGTCCGACATCAACGTCGGGGGCCTGGCGCTGGGCCTCGTCGCCGGGCTCGCCCTCGGGCTCGTCCACGTGCCGACCCCGGGCGGCGGCTTCACGGTCGGGGCGGCCGCCGGGACGCTGCTCGTCGGCCTCGTGTTCGGTCGGCTGGGTCGGGTCGGGCCGGTCATCACCTCGATGTCGCACGGCGCGGCCCAGTCGCTGTCGGCCCTCGGCATGGTGACCTTCCTCGCGTATGCCGGGGTGCGGGCCGGGCGGACCGTGGGCGAGGCGCTGGCCAGCGACCAGGGCTGGCGGGTCGCGGTGCTCGGCCTCGTGCTCACGTCGTCAGCGGCGCTCGTGCTCGTGGCGAGCCTCCACGTGGCGCGCAGGCTCACGTGGCTGGAGACGGCTGGCGCTCTGGCCGGTGCTCAAACGCAGCCGGCGATCCTGGCCTACGTCAACGACCGCACCGGCTACGACACCCGCGTCGGTGTCGCCTACGCCCTCGTCTACCCGGTGGCGATGATCGTCAAGATCGTGGCAGCGCAGGTGCTGGCCGGACTGTCCTGACGGCGCGCCCGAGGCAGGCCGCCCCGTGGGTCACAGGGCCGAGGCCTCGGTGTCGTCGACGTCGAGCCAGTCCGGGCGGCTCGCGGCCTTGCGCTTGTCGAGGATGCGGCAGACGAACCACGCCGCGAAGTAGAGGGCCACGAGCGGGGCGGCGAAGACGAACATCGTGAACGGGTCGGCCGTCGGGGTGGCCACTGCCGCGAAGACGAAGATGAGCACGATCGCGACCCGCCAGCCCTTGATGAGGCGGGTCGCCGGCATCGCCCCGATGATGTTGAGCGCGACGAGGAACACGGGGAAGAGGAAGCCAAGCCCGAAGACGAGGATGAACCGCGTCACGAACGAGAAGTACATCGACACCTGCTGGATGTTCGACGTCCCCTCGGGGCTCAGCCCGTAGAGCAGGGCGAGCGACTGCGGCAGGATCGAGTACCCGAGCCAGCACCCCGCGAGGAACAGCGGGATCGTCGACCCGATGAAGGCCAGCGACAGCTGCTTCTCCTTGCGGGTGAGCCCCGGCACGATGAACGCCCAGCCCTGGTAGAGCCAGACCGGGCTCGACACGATGACGCCGACGAAGATCGACAGACTGATGAGGTTCGAGAACGCCGAGGTGGCCTCGCCGAAGTTGAGGCTCGCGAGGTTCTCGGGATTGTTGTGGGCGTACTCGTAGAACGGCGCGGTGAGCACCGCGAAGACCTGGTCGTAGAAGATCCCGGCGACGATCGACGCGACGAGCACCGCGGCGGCCGCGATGAAGAGCCGACGGCGGAACTCGCGGAAGTGCTCCGCCAGGGTCATCCGGCCCTCGGGGTCGCGGGGGCGACGTCGCAGTCGGGCCATGGGAGGGAGGTCGGGGGTGGTGCGCGTCAGGCCACGGGGCCGGACTGGTTGTCCGTGCGTGGGGCGTTCTCACGGACGGCGTTGCCGTCGGTCGTCGGCACGGTGTGGTCGATGGGAGCCGCCGGCTCGATCGACTCGCCCTTCACCGTCTCCGTGGACGCCTCGGACTTGGTCGACTCGTTCTCGCGCTTCATCTCGTCGACCTCGGACTTGAAGACCCGGGCCGAGCGGCCGAGGCTGCGGGCCGCGTCGGGCAGCCGCTTCCAGCCGAAGATGACGATGAGGAGCACCGCGATGATGATGATCTCGGTGGGTCCGAAGTTCCTGAGCATGGGTGTGCCGCCCTTTCGCGGTCGGTGTCCTCGTCAGTCTACGCGGGCCCAGGGGGGCATCCGCTCAGCGCGGCGCGCTCGACGAGCGGCCCGTGCCGAGGCCCGTTGCTCCCGATACTGCGCCCACATCCTGTGAGGAGGCTGGGTGACCGCTGTCGGAGGCAGGTCGAGGTCACGCAGCTCCTCCGCCCGGGCCTCGAGCTCGGCGACCGCGGCCGCCGCCCGCTCCACCTCGCGGGTGAGGACGGTCACCTTGCGCCACACCCGTCGCGACAGCAGCCCGAGCCACACCGCCGACCCCGCGAGCAGCAGCACCCAGAGCAGGACCCATGCCCACCAGGGGGCCACCTCAGCCCTCGCTCGCGGCAGCCGAGGGGTATGCCGTCAGCGCGGCGAGGGCGCCGTCGTGCACCTCCGCGACGACCTCGGGTGGGTCGAGGACCGCGCCCCGGCCCCCGAGCCGCCACACGAGCCGGCGGAGCCAGGTCGTGTCGGCCGTGCGCACCCGCACGACCAGCCCGCCGCCGTCCTCGGGTGGGACCTCCTCGGCAGACTCGACGGGATAGTAGTCGGCGACCCACGTGGCCCCGGGCAGCAGCCGCAGGGCGACGACGAGGTCGTCCGGGCCGGGTCGGAAGATGCCCTCGGAGAGGTCCCTCTCCCGCGCCTGCGGAGGTGGAGTGCCGTCGACGTCGAGCACGGTCAGCTCCTCGACGCGGTCCATCCGGAACATCCGGGTGTCCTCGGCCCGGTGGCACCACCCCTCGAGGTACCAGCGGCCGTCGAGGCCGACGACGCGCATCGGGTCGACGTCGCGCTCGGTGGCCTCGTCCCGAGCGGGCACGAGGTAGCGCAGGTGGACCCTCCGGTGGTCGGCGATGGCACGGCGGGCCCGGCTGACCAGCTCGTCCGACGACTCGTCGGCCATCTCCGCGCGGACCCGGCTCGCCGGTGCGGCGGCCGAGCCGGCGGCATCCTCGAGCTTGGCGAGGGCCCGGTCGACGGCGTCCCGCGCCCCGAGGCCCGGGACGTCCCGCAGCGCCCGCAGGCCGACCATGAGCGTCACGGCCTCGTCGACCCCGAGCCGCAGGGGTCGCGCGATGGTGTCGGCGTTGCCGACGAACACGCGCCCCTCCTCCCAGTCCGCCTCGATGAGCTCGTCGGGCAGCTGCCCGTACCCGCAGAGGAAGAGGAGGTTGAGGTCGGCCTCGAGCTGGTCGACGCTGACACCGAGGTCGTCCGCCGCCTGCTGGAGGTCGATGCCCTGGCGGTTGACGAGCCACGGCACCATCGTGAGGAGCCGGGCGAGGCGTGCCGTGGCGGTCTCCTGGGTGATCGCCATCAGCGACCTCCGCCGTGGGCGAGCAGGGCCCCCCGGAGGCGCTCGACGACCGCGTCGACGAGCTCGGGCGGCTGCTCCACGACGACGTCGGCGCCGTAGCCCGCCAGCTCCTCCGCGAACGCGTCGAGGTCCTGGTAGTCGAGGTCGATCAGGTCCCAGCCGTCGTCGACCTCCCCCACGGTCCGCGCGTGGCGGCGGAGGCTGTGACCGGCTCCCCTCTGCACTCGCACCACCGCGGGGCTCGGCTGCGTCGCCGAGGTCGCCCTGCTCTGCACCATCAACCGCGGCTCGTGGTCCTCGGGAACCTCGAAGGACCCCGGTCGGCCGGCCGTGCGGACGGCATCCACGATGCGCGAGAGCCGGAACACCCGCGGGGCCTGGCGGTCGACGTCGAAGGCGGTGAGGTACCAGCGGCCGTGCCACGACATCAGCGACCAGGGCTGGACGTGCCGGTCCTCGGTCTCGCTGGCCTCCGGGCGGCGGTAGGCGAAGCGCAGGGGGACCCGGCGCACGACGCCGTCCTTGACCGCGTCGAAGGCCGGCTCGGTCGTGCGCAGCCGCGGCTCGATGCCGATGAGGGCGTCGACGTCGCGCTCGACCCCCGCGGCGCGCAGCTTGCGCAGCGCCTGGGCGGCCGGACCCGCCAGGCTCGCCTGTGCCCAGGTGCGGCTGGCGAGCCCGAGCACGGCGAGCTCGTCGGGCTCGAAGTCGATGTCGGGCAGGGCGTACTCGCGCTGGTGGATCCGGTAGCCGGGCTCGTCCTCGTGGAGCGGGTCGATGTCCTCGGTGACCAGGGGGATGCCGAGCTCGCGCAGCTCGTCCTTGTCGCGCTCGAACATCCTCTCGAAGGCCTCCGTCGAGGCCGACTGGCCGTACTGCGGCACGAGCTGGCGGATCTGCGCCTTGGGGAGCGGTCGGCGCGTGTAGAGGAGCACGAGGACGAGGTTGAGGAGGCGCTCGGTCTTCACCTGCGCCGCCGACGGGGCGGCCCTCCCCTCGCTGCTCACCCGCCGAACGCTACCCGACGGATACGCTGCCCACCGTGATGCAGTGGCGCGCGGCGACCGTCCTCGGGGAGGTCCGTCGGTGGCCGGGGGCCGTGGAGTACGACGTGGTCCTCGAGGGCGCCGACGAGGGGTCCGTGCGGGCCCTGGCGTACACGGCGATGCTCGGTGAGCCGGCCGTGGGCGAGCGCGTGCTGCTCAACGCGTCGGCGCTGCTCAGGGGGCTCGGCACCGGCGGTCTCGCGTTCGTCGTGGCCAGGCCGGACGCCCTCCCGGCCGACCCTCCCCCGGGCCCCGGTCACATCGTCAAGGCGCGCTACACGCCCATGCAGCAGATGCTCCTCGCGGTCGACGAGCAGGACAGCCCCCATCACGACGACCTCGCCAGTGCCGGGGACCTCGGCGGTATGCCGGTCGTCGTCGCCGACCTCCACTCCGCCCTCCCCGCCGTGTTGGCCGGCATCCGCCTCGCCCGTCCGCAGGCCCGGGTCGCGTACGTCATGACCGACGGCGGGGCTCTCCCGGTCGCCTTCTCCCGGGCCGTCGCCGGGCTCCGGGCCGCGGGCTGGCTCGACGCCACGATCACCGTGGGCCAGAGCTTCGGGGGGGACCACGAGGCGGTGACGACGCACACGGGTCTCCTGGCCGCCCGCCACGTCGTCGGCGCCGACGTGGCCGTCGTCGCGCAGGGCCCGGGGAACGTCGGCACCGGCACGCAGTGGGGCTACTCGGGGGTCGCGTGCGCCGACGTGCTGCACGCCGCCCACGTCCTGGGGGGCCACGCGGTGGCGTCCCTGCGGGTCTCGGGCTCGGACCGGCGGGAGCGGCACCGCGGCATCAGCCACCACAGCCGCACGGCATACGGACGGGCCCTGCTGACACCCGCCGACGTCCCGGTGACGAGGCTGCCGGACCCCGCGACGGAGGCGTTGGTGCGCTCCCAGCTCGGGGAGCTCGTGGCCTCCGCCCGGACCACGCTGACGGTGGTCGAGGTGCCGCCCGAGGGGTTGTCGGAGGCACTCGGCGAGTCACCCGTGGGGCTCTCGACGATGGGCCGGGGCCTCGCGGACGACCCCGCGCCGTTCCTGGCGGCCGCGGCTGCCGGCGCTCACGCTGCTGCGGTCAGCGGACGTCCATGAGGTCGACGACGAAGATCAGCGTCTCCCCCGGCTTGATCGCGCCACCGGCACCGCGGTCGCCGTAGGCCAGCTCCGGCGGGATCGTGAGGCGGCGACGGCCGCCCACCCTCATGCCGGCGATCCCCTGGTCCCAGCCGGCGATGACCATGCCCACACCGAGGCGGAAGTCCAGCGGCGCACCGCGGTTCCACGAGGCGTCGAACTCCTCGCCCGTCGAGTGCGCGACGCCGACGTAGTGCGCCGAGACCGTGCTGCCCGGGGTGGCCTCGGTGCCGTCGCCGACGGTGAGGTCCTCGACGACGAGGTCGGTGGGGGGCTCGTCCCCGGGGAAGTCGATCTCGGGGCGGGTGGGCTCGGTGCTCACGTCAGGCCTTTCGGTCGGGTGGGTCGGTGGTCGGTCAGTGGATGCCGTGCCCAGCACGGGGGCGGGCTCCGGTGGGCTCGGGCGGCTCGGGCGGCTCGGGCGGCCCGCCGTCAGTAGGCGGCGAGGATGTCGACGACGAAGACGAGGGTGTCGGTGCCCGAGATCTTCGGCGGGCTGCCGGCCGTGCCGTAGCCGTCGGCCGGCGGGATGACGAGCAGCACCCGGCTGCCCACCTTCTTGCCGAGGAGGGTGTTGTCCCAGCCCTTGATGACGCTCCCCTTGCCGATCGGGAACTCGAAGTAGGGCTGCTCGGGGCGGTTGGCGCTCGAGTCGAAGACGCTGCCGTTCTTCCAGAGCGCCCCGGTGTAGGCGACGCGCACGGTCTGGCCCTTGGCCACCTCCGGGCCGGTGCCCTCGATGAGGGGCTGCACGACGGTCTTCGTCGGCGCCTTCGCTCCCTTGGGGATGGCGATCGTCGCGGGCTTGCCCTCGTTCATCGTGACGGTGGGGAGGCCCTTCTTCGGTGCCACCGCTTTCCCCTCGGCCTGGGCCAGGACCTTCGAGGCGGAGATGAGGTCGACGACGAAGACGACCGGGTCGTCGCCCTTGACGCCGTAGTCGGGGTTGCCCTGCTCACCGAAGGCGTCGGCCGGGGTCGACGTGATGAGCACCCGCGAGCCGAGCTTCTTGCCGGGGAGCTGGCTGCGGAAGGAGGCGAAGAGGTCCGGCGCGGACAGGTCGAGGCCGACGGCGCCCGTCTCCCACGTGCTCACGGCCACCTTCCCGTCGGTGCCGTTGACGATGAGGGCCTGCACCGACACGAGGTCGTCCTTGGCCACCGCTGCACCGCTGCCGTCGGTGACGACCGACGACTCGGTCTTGGTGACCTTGAGGGGCGTCTCCACCTTCACGGTCGGCGCCTTCTTCGGGTCCGACCCCTGGACGGTGACCGCGCTGAGGGCGGCCGAGGGCGTGGCCGGGGCGTCCTGGCCGCAGGCGCTGAGCGCGACGGTCGAGGCGAGCACGGTGGCCGCGAGGAGGGTGGTGAGGCGACGTGACACGGGGGCAGACCTTCGGTCGGGGGGCGCTGCGAGGCAGCGGACAACAGCCAACCACGATAACCGCGCACCGTGGGAAGTCCCGCATCCTGGGCTGAGAGCCGGCTGGACGTCGGGCCGGACGTCGGGCCGGGCGTCCGTCCTGGCCTGACGCGGGACGGCCCTCCGGACGCCACGTCGGGTCTCAGGCCGACATGCCCTCGATGAGGCGGTCGACCCGGGGGTCGGAGGCGAGGAAGGGGTCCTTGCACAGCACCGTGCGCTGGGCCTGGTCGTTGAGCTTGAGGTGGACCCAGTCCACGGTGAAGTCGCGACGGTGCTCCTGGGCCGCGCGGATGAAGTCGCCCCGCAGCTTGGCCCGGGTGGTCTCGGGCGGGCGGACCTTGGCCTCGAACACCTCCGGGTCGGACACGACCCGGTCGACGCGTCCCCGGCGCTGGAGCAGGTAGAACAGGCCGCGCGCACGGTCGATGTCGTGGTAGGCGAGGTCGATCTGGGCCAGGCGGGGGTGGTCGAGGTCGAGTCCGTGGCGGCTCGCGTAGTCGTCGAGGAGGCGGTACTTGATGACCCAGTCGATCTCGGAGCCCACGAGGGCGAGGTTCGCGGTCTCCACCGCCGTGAGCGTCCGGTCCCAGAGGTCGAGGACGCGACCGTGGAGCGGGTCGACCGCCCCCTCGCGGGCCACGAACTCGGTGGCCTTCGCGTGGTACTCACGCTGGAGGTCGAGGGCGCTCAGCTGACGTCCGTTGGCCAGCCGCACCGTGCGCCGGCCGGTCGTGTCGTGCGAGATCTCCCGGATGGCCCGGATGGGGTTCTCGAGGGTGAGGTCGCGCATGACCACGCCCGCCTCGATCATCCGGAGGACGAGGTCGCAGGACCCGACCTTGAGCATCGTCGTGGACTCGCTCATGTTGGAGTCGCCGACGATGACGTGCAGCCGGCGGTAGTGCTCGGCGTCGGCGTGTGGCTCGTCGCGGGTGTTGATGATGGGCCGGCTGCGGGTGGTCGCCGAGGACACGCCCTCCCAGATGTGGTCGGCCCGCTGGCTCACGGCATACGTCGCCCCCTTCGACGTGGCGACGAGCTTCCCTGCGCCACAGGTGATCTGGCGGCTGATGAGGAACGGGAGCAGCGTGTCGGAGATCGCCTGGAACTCACCGGCGCGGGTCACGAGGTAGTTCTCGTGGCAGCCGTAGGAGTTGCCCGCGGAGTCGGTGTTGTTCTTGAAGACGTAGATGTCGCCGGCGACACCGTCCTCGCGCAGCCGCTGCTGGGCGTCGACGACGAGGCCCTCGATGATCCGCTCCCCGGCGCGGTCGTGGGCGACGACCTGCCGCAGCGAGTCGCACTCGGCGGTGGCGTACTCGGGGTGGGAGCCGACGTCGAGGTAGAGGCGGGACCCGTTGGTGAGGAAGACGTTGCTGGAGCGCCCCCACGCGACGACCTTGCGGAAGAGGTAGCGGGCCACCTCGTCGGGGGTCAGCGTGCGCTGCCCGCCCGTCGAGCACGTGATGCCGTACTCGTTCTCGATCCCGAAGATGCGGCGCCCGCCGGGGGTGCTCACGCGGGCGGGCCGTCCTGCTCGGTCCGTTGGGTCTGCGGGTTGGTGGTGGCGTCGCGCACCGAGCCGTCGCCGTTGGCCTCGTCACCCTCGGGCGCGTCGCGGGTGGGGTCGTCGGAGCTGAGGAGGCGCCCGAGGAGCGTGCCGGTGATGCGGCGGAAGGTGCGGCGGGGGCGGTGCCGGTCGAGGACGGCCACCTCCAGCTGCTCGGGCGCGAGCTCACGCGCCGGGCCACCGGCCGGGTCCGTGCCGAGCAGGTCGACCGCCAGGGCCAGCGCCTCGGACAGGTGCATCCCCTCGCGCCACCGCTCCTTGAGGCCCGCCTCGATCTGCTCGGCTCCCCCGCCCATGGCGACGAAGCCGTGCTCGTCGGCCACCGAGCCGTCGTAGGTGAGGCGGTAGACCTGGTCGGTCGCCGGGGTGGCTCCGACCTCGGCCACGACGATCTCGACCTCGTAGGGCTTGGACTCCTGCGTGAACACGGTGCCGAGGGTCTGGGCGTACGCGTTCGCGAGCCCCCTCGCGGTGACGTCGGACCGGTCGTAGGAGTACCCCCGCAGGTCGGCGTAGCGCACGCCGGCGACGCGGAGGTTCTCGAACTCGTTGTACTTGCCGACAGCGGCGAAGGCGATGCGGTCGTAGATCTCCGAGATCTTGTGCAGCGCCCTGCTGGGGTTCTCGGCGACGAACGCGATGCCGTTGTCGTAGGCCAGGACCACGACCGACCGACCGCGCGCGATGCCCTTGCGCGCGAAGTCCGCCCGGTCCTTCATGAGCTGCTCGGGCGAGACGTAGAACGGCATCCCCGCGGTCATCGGGCACCTCCCGGGTTGTCGACGCGCGAGGCGATGATGGCGTCCACCACCGGGGCGATCTCGTCGTCGGTCACGAACCGGGCGCCACCCTCGTCCACCACCCCGACCGTGGGCCAGATGCGTCGGCCGACGTCGGGGCCGCCGGTCGCCGAGTCGTCGTCCGCAGCGTCGTAGAGCGCCTCGACGGCGGTGCGGAGGGCATCGTCGGCGGAGCCGGCGCGGTGGTAGAGCTTCTTCAGGGCGCCGCGGGCGAACAGCGAGCCCGACCCGACGCTGTGGTGGTCGTGCTCCTCATAGCACCCGCCGGTGACGTCGTACGAGAAGATCCGGCCGGCCCCCGTGTCGACGTCGTACCCGGCGAACAGGGGCACCACGGACAGGCCCTGCATCGCCATGCCGAGGTTGCCGCGGATCATCGAGGCGAGCCGGTTGGCCTTGCCCTCGAGGGACATCAGGGTGCCCTCGATCTTCTCGTAGTGCTCGAGCTCGACCTGGAAGAGCCGGACGAGCTCGACGGCGAGACCGGCGGTCCCGGCGATGCCCACGAGGCTGTACTCGTCGGTCGCGAACACCTTCTCCATGTCCCGGTTCGCGATGAGGTTGCCCATCGTCGCGCGGCGGTCTCCGGCCATGACGACGCCACCGGCATACGTCAGGGTGACGATCGTCGTGCCGTGGGGCGCGTCGACGGCGGCTCCCGGCGGCAGCGCGCGGTGGGACGGCAGCAGGGTGGGCGCCTGGGCGGACAGGAACTCGGTGAACGACGACGAGCCGGGCACGAGGTATGCCGCGGGCAGCCGTCCGCTGTCGGCTCCGGGGGTCACTGGCCACCCTTCTGGACGAAGCCACGCACGAACTCCTCGGCGTTCGACTCGAGGACCCCGTCGATCTCGTCGAGGATGTCGTCGATCTCACTCGCCTGCACCGTGGGCGCCGCGGCCGCGGGCTCGGGGGCGTCGTCCGGCCCGCCGTCGTCACGACGCTGCGGCTTGACCTGCTCCTGACCGGCCATGATGACCCCTCCTGAAGGTGGACTGCTCCGAGCCTAGTCGGAGGACCTGTCGACGGAACCCCGGGGCACGGCGGGGCGGCGCCTGGCGCGGCTGACGTGCGGCCGCGACGGGGCTGCGGTGCTGCTGCGAGGTGGCTGGGAGACACCCGGGGGCCGGCCGCCGCCGTCAGTGCCGGTCCTCCTCGCCCCCCGCCGCGGCCAGGGCCTCGAGGAGGGATGCCGCGTCCGGCGCCGAGCGCACGAGGTCACCGACCCCGGCCTCGGTGCCCTTGAGCGGCTCCAGCATGGGGACGCGCTGGAGGGTGCGCTGCCCGGCGACGTCGAAGATCACCGAGTCCCACGACGCCGCGACGACGTCGTCGGGGAACCGGCGGAGGCACGTGCCGCGGAACCAGGCGCGCGTGTCGGTGGGCGGCTCCTCGACGGCCCGGACGACGTCCGCCTCGTCGACGAGCACCTCGAGGCGGCCCGTGGCGACCATGCGGTGCGCGAGCCCGCGGTCCGCCCGCACGTCGGACCACTGGAGGTCGACGGCCTTGAGGCGGGGGTCCCCCCAGCCGAGGCCGTCCCGGTCGCGGTAGCCCTCGAGGACGGCCAGCTTGGCGACCCAGTCGACCTCGCGCCGTGCCTCCATCGGGTCGCGTCCCAGCCGGTCGAGCACGGTGCCCCACCAGTGCATGACCTCCACGGTGTCGGGGTCGGGCTCACCGGCATACCGCTCCGCGACGAACGCCGCGGCCCGGTCGTGGTACTCCCACAGGAGCTCGAGGGCGGTCATCCGGCGCCCGTCGGCGAGCTCGACCTTCGCCTCGAGGGTGGTGTCGTGCGACACCTCGTGCAGGGTCGCGACGGGCCGGCGCACGGAGAGCTCGTCGCGGATGGCGTCCGCCTCGATCATCGCCAGGACGAGCGAGGTCGTGCCCATCTTGAGCAGGTTGGCCACGTCGCAGTGGTTGGCGTCGCCGAGGATGACGTGCAGCCGGCGGTAGCGGTCGGCCACGGCGTGGGGCTCGTCGCGGGTGTTGATGAGGGGCCGCTTCAACGTGGTCTCCAGGCCGACCTCGACCTCGAAGAAGTCGCTGCGCTGGGCGATCTGGTAGCCCGCCGTGCGGGAGTCCACGCCGATGCCGACCCGGCCGGAGCCGCACATGACCTGCCGCACGACGAAGAACGGCGTCAGGTGCCGCACGATGCTCGCGAAGGGTGTCGAGCGCGCCATGAGGTAGTTCTCGTGGGTCCCGTAGGACGCGCCCTTGCCGTCGGTGTTGTTCTTGTAGAGGTTGACACCGGGGGGCACGGTCGCGAGCCGGGCGACGGCCTCGCGCATGACGAGCTCGCCGGCGCGGTCCCAGGTGACGGCCGCCCTGGGGGTCGTCACCTCCGGCGAGGAGTACTCCGGGTGGGCGTGGTCGACGTAGAGCCGGGCGCCGTTCGTGAGGACGACGTTGGCCAGCGTCGGGTCCTCGACGTCGGTGAGCTGGCTCGGGTGGGCCGCCCCGCGGCCCATGTCGAACCCGCGCGCATCGCGGAGTGGGGCCTCGTCCGCGTAGTCCCAGCTGGCCCGGGCTGGGCGGATGCCGCGTGACGCGGCATACGCCGTCACGACGTCCCCCGAGGCGACCATCGGGTTCGCCGCCGGGTTTCCCGGCACGACGATGCCGTACTCGGTCTCGATCCCCATCACCCGGCGCACGGTCATACCTCGACGATACTGACCGCGTGCGCAGCTACCGCGGGATGTCCCCTCTCGTGACCCTGCTGGCCCTCGCGCAGGACCTGCGCGACCGGCCCGTCGAGGAGCTCGACGCCGACGGCATCCAGGAGGCACGGGCCGCTCAGCCGACCACCACCCGGGTCGGCGGCCTGCTGGCGGGTGGGGTCGACCGCGCGGTCGGCATCACGTACGGCACCGCGCCGGCGCGCGACGACCACGAGATCCCGCTCCGCATCTACCGTCCCCGCGCCCTTCGTGACTCGCGCACCGACGTCCCCGTCGTCATGTGGTTCCACGGGGGCGGCTGGGTGCTGGGAGGCGTCCTCGGCCACGACCCGATCTGCACCCACCTCGCCGCTCGGGTCGGGTGCCTCGTCGTGTCCGTCGACTACCGCCTCGCCCCCGAGCACCGCGCGCCGACCGCCGCCCTCGACTGCGTCGACGCCACGACGTGGGTCCGCGCCTCGGGCGAGGTCCTCCGGGCGGACACGTCCCGCATGGCCGTGGCCGGCGACTCCGCCGGCGGCAACCTCGCCGCCGTGGTGGCCCAGGTGCTGCGCGACCACGGCATCCGGCTCAGCCTGCAGGCGCTGGTCTACCCCGTGACCGACCTGACGCTCTCATCTCCCTCCGTCACCGAGCACGCCACCGCACCGCGGCTCACGAGCCGGTCGATGGAGGCGTTCCGTGACCACTACGCGGGGCCCGTGGGCGACCTGCGCGACCCGCTGCTGTCCCCGCTCCACGGGCACCTCGAGGGGCTCCCGGCAGCCCTCGTGCAGACCGCCGACCTCGACCCGCTGCGCGACGACGGCATCCGGTATGCCGCGGCCCTGCGCGATGCCGGGGTCCGGGTGCGCCTCACGAACTACCTCGGGGTGCCGCACGGGTTCCTCGACCTGGTCCGCGTCAGCCCGGCCGCTCGACAGCAGCGGTGGGAGCTCGTCGCCGAGCTCGCGAGCGCCCTGGGCACGTCGGGCCGCCGGTTAGGCTGAGGACCATGCGCGAGGTGGTCGTGTTCTCGGGGTCGGCGCACCCGGCCCTGGCGCACCGCATCTGCGACGGCCTCGGCGTCACGCTCTCCCAGACGCTCATCAGCCGCTTCAGCAACGACTGCCTCCAGGCCCAGCTCCTCGCGAACTGCCGGCAGCGCGACGTCTACCTCGTCCAACCCTTGGTGCCGCCCACCCAGGACTCCCTCATGGAGCTCCTCCTCATGATCGACGCGGCCAGAGGGGCGTCGGCCGCAATGATCACGGCCGTCATCCCGCACTTCTCCTACGCGCGCAGCGACAAGAAGGACGCCTCCCGGATCTCCCTCGGGGGGCGTCTCGTCGCGGACCTCATCGCGACGGCGGGCGCCGACCGGGTCCTGACGATGAACCTGCACGCCCCCCAGGTGCACGGCTTCTTCTCGGTGCCCGTGGACCACCTCACCGCCCTGGGCGTGCTCGCCGACCACTTCCGCCGGCAGGACCTCGCGGGGTCGGTGGTCGTCTCCCCGGACCTCGGCAACGCCAAGGACGCCACCCAGTTCTCGCGGCTCCTCGGGCTGCCCGTGGCAGCAGGGTCCAAGAGACGGATCAGCGACGACCGCGTCGTCATCGACTCGATCGTCGGCGACGTCCAGGGTCGCCGCGCCATCGTGCTCGACGACGAGATCGCGACAGGAGGGTCGAGCGTCGAGCTCCTCGACCGGCTGGCCGAGCGCGGGGTGACCGAGGCTGCGATCGCCTGCACGCACGGCCTCTTCGTCGGCCGGGCCGTCGAGCGGCTGCGGGCGCACCCGATGGTGAGCGAGGTGGTGACGACCGACACCGTCCCGGCCCCCGACGGGTGGCCCGAGCTGCGCGTGCGCTCGGTCGCCGGGCTCTTCGCCGAGGCCATCAAGCGGATCCACGCGGGCGAGTCGGTCTCCAGCCTGTTCGACGGCGTCGACCCGACGCACGCCCCGCCACGCCAGCGGTCCCTCTTCGACCCGGTCCGCTCCTGACCCTCCGAGAGCCCCCAGCCCGGTCCCAACTTTCCCGCCCGATGGGGGAACCTTCAGCTCCGCGCCTGCACGGATGCCCTGCGCAGGTGAACCTCCCCGCATCGGGCGGGAAAGTTGGGGAGGTGGTCAGGCGACCTGGCGCACGACCTCGGCGACGAGCGGGTATGCCGCGGGGTCGGCCGTGTTGGCCATGCCCACGATGACGTGGTCGATGCCGACGTCCCGCAAGCGCCCCAGCCGTTCGACGGCCTCGTCCACGGAGTGCCCGGCCACGCCCGGTGGGAGCGGTGAACCCGCGTCGAGGGTGAGCCGCGCGAGGCACGTCTTCGAGATCTCGTCGTAGTCGCGCCCGACCTCGTCGCAGTGCCTGCGCAGGACCTCGAGCTTGTGCGGCATGCCCTGCGGGCCGAGCCCGGTGTCGAAGAGGTTGCAGGCGTCGGCGTACTCCGCCACGAGGCGCAGCGTGCGCTTCTCTCCCCCGCCGCCGACCATGATCGGCGGGCGCCGGACCGGCTGCGGGTGGTTCAGCGGCCGTTCCAACCGCACCGCCGCACCCTCGAACGGGCGGTCGTCGTCCGCGAACATCCGGTGCGCCAGCCGCAGGGTGTCCTCGAGCAGCGCGAACCGCTGACGCGTCGACGGGTACGGCACCCCGAGCCCGCGGTGCTCCTCCTCGTTCCAGGCGGCGCCGATGCCGAGCCACGCGCGCCCGCCGGAGAGCACGTCGAGGGTCGTCACCGTCTTGAGGAGCAGGCCCGGATGCCGGTACGTCACCCCGGTGACGAGCGTGCCGAGCTCGATCCGCTCGGTGACCGCGGCCGCGTGCGCGAGCGTCGTGTAGCCCTCGAGCATGTCGTGCTCGGGTGGCCCGATGGCTGCGATCTGGAAGAAGTGGTCCATGACCCACAGCGACGCGAGCCCCGACTGGTCCGCGTCGCGCGCGACGGCACGCCACGTGGCACCGGTGGTGGCGGGCGCACCCGTCCACGAGAAGCTGGAGACCTGGAGGCCGACCTTCATGACGTCATCCTCTACCGCGTCACCATGCCGGGATGCTCAGAGGTACTGGCCGGTGTTGGCCACCGTGTTGATCGACTTGCCGGGCTCGGTGCCCTCCTTGGTCTTGATGAGGGTGCGGATGTAGACGATCCGCTCCCCCTTCTTGCCCGAGATCCGCGCCCAGTCATCCGGGTTCGTCGTGTTGGGGAGGTCCTCGTTCTCGCGGAACTCGTCGGTGCAGGACTGGAGGAGGTGCTCGACCCGCAGGCCACGCTGGCCGGTGTCGAGGAAGTCCTTGATCGCCATCTTCTTGGCCCGGTCGACGATGTTCTGGATCATCGCGCCGGAGTTGAAGTCCTTGAAGTAGAGGATCTCCTTGTCACCCCCGGCGTAGGTCACTTCGAGGAAGCGGTTCTCCTCCTCCTCGGTGTACATGCGCAGGACGGTGGCGTCGATCATCGCCTGGACCGTGGCCTCCTCCGACCCGCCGTTCTGGGCGACGTCGTCGGGGTGCAGCGGCAGCGACGCGGTGAGGTACTTCGCGAAGATGTCGCGGGCGGCCTCGGCGTCGGGGCGCTCGATCTTGATCTTCACGTCGAGGCGACCCGGGCGCAGGATCGCCGGGTCGATCATGTCCTCGCGGTTGGAGGCACCGATGACGATGACGTGCTCGAGGCCCTCCACGCCGTCGATCTCGGCGAGCAGCTGCGGCACGATCGTCGTCTCGACGTCGGACGACACCCCCGAGCCGCGCGTGCGGAACAGGGACTCCATCTCGTCGAAGAACACGACGACGGGGTAGCCCTCGTTGGACTTCTCCCGGGCCCGCTGGAAGATCAGCCGGATGTGCCGCTCGGTCTCACCGACGTACTTGTTGAGCAGCTCGGGACCCTTGATGTTGAGGAAGTAGGACTTCCCGGGCTCGCGGCCCTCCTTCTCGGCGACCTTGCGTGCGAGGGATGCCGCGACCGCCTTGGCGATCATCGTCTTGCCGCACCCGGGCGGGCCGTAGAGGAGGACGCCCTTCGGCGGCTTGAGCTCGTGCTCGGTGTAGAGGTCGGGGTGGAGGTAGGGCAGCTCCACGGCGTCACGGATCGCCTCGATCTGCCCCGAGAGGCCACCGATATCGGTGTAGTCGATGTCGGGGACCTCCTCGAGCACGAGGTCGGCGACCTCCGCCTTGGGGATCCGCTCGAAGACGAAGCCGGAGCGCGACTCGAGGAGCAGCGCGTCCCCCGCCCGGATCTTCGTGCCGTCGAGGGATGCCGCGACCCGGCAGACGCGCTCCTCGTCGGCCTGCGCGACGACGAGCACCCGACCGTCCTCGAGGATCTCCTTGCAGAGGACGACCTCACCCGTCGTCTCGTACCCGTGGGCCGCCACGACGTTCATGGCCTCGTTGAGCATGACCTCGCGGCCCGGCACGAGCGCGCCCTCCTCGACGGAGGGGCTCACCGCGACGTGCATCTTCCGCCCGCTCGTGAGGATGTCGGCGTTGCCGTCCTCGAAGACCTCGATGACGATGCCGTAGGCGGCGGGCGGCTGGGCGAGGCGGTCGACCTCGGACTTGAGCGTGACGATCTGCTCGCGGGCGTCCCGCAGGGTGCGGACGAGCCGCTCGTTCTGCGCCGAGAGCGTGGCCTGCTGCGAGCGCAGCTGGGCCAGGTCGCGCTCCATGCTCCGCAGCTGCGCCGGGGTCGCGTGACCCCCGGTGCGCAGCGCGGAGATCTCGGCCTCGAGCGACTCCCGCTCGGCCTCGAGGCGCTCGCGGGTGCCCGGCTGGTCGGCCGTGGGCTCGTCGGTGCTCATGCTCGACGATAACCCGCCCGGGTCAGGTCTGACCGGAGGTATCGGTCACCGAACGGCGAACCTTGCGCACCCGCTTCTCCGAGGGCACGCGCTCGCCGATGGCCTCGGGGGTCCAGTCCTGCTCCGCGGCCTCCTCGCCGGAGACGTAGCCCCGGCCGGGCCGGCGCTTGCGCAGGGGTGGGGTGACGCCCGGCGCCAGCCTCCGCGTCGTGATGAGGAAGCCCGTGTGGCCGTGCATCCGGTGCTGGGGGCGCACCGCCAGGCCCTCGAGGTGCCACCCGCGCACGAGCGACTCCCAGGCCTGTGGCTCGGTGAACGTCCCGAGGTCGCGCATGGCCTCGGCGACCTTCGAGAGCTGCGTGGCGGTGGCGACGTAGCAGATGAGCACGCCACCGGGGGCGAGCGCCTCGGCCACGACCTCGAGGCACTCCCACGGGGCGAGCATGTCGAGCACGACGCGGTCGACGCTGCCCGCCGGCACCGTTCGGGGGAGGGCCTCGACGAGGTCGCCCACGGTCACGGTCCACGCGGGGTGGTCGCCCCCGAAGAAGTCCCGCGCGTTGGCCCTGGCGATCTCCGCGAAGTCCTCCCGGCGCTCGAAGGAGTGCACGTGACCCGACTCCCCCACGGCGCGCAGCAGCGACATCGACAGGGCACCGGAGCCCACCCCCGCCTCCACGACGACCGCACCGGGGAAGACGTCGGCCATCGTGACGATCTGGCCGGCATCCTTGGGGTACACGACGGCGGCACCCCGAGGCATCGACATGACGTAGTCCGAGAGCAGCGGTCGCAGCGCGAGGTACTCGACGCCCGCGGTGTTCGTGACCGTCGAGCCGTCGGGCAGGCCGATGAGGGCGTCATGGGCGAGGTGCCCCCGGTGGGTGTGGAACTGCTTCCCGGGCGTGAGGGTGATCGTGTGCAGCCGGCCCTTGGGGTCGGTCAGCTGGACCCGCTCGCCGGCGGAGAAGGGGCCACGCCGGAGCTCGGCACCCGTGGGTGAGGTCATGGGCGGGCAGTCTAGTTGTGCCCGAGGAGGCTCTCGGCCGCCGCGTTGATCCGCTCGGAGGTCACGAGACCCCGCACCTGGCCGCCCGACGTCACGACGACGAGGGGGTGGCCCGCCAGGGCCATCGCCCGCATGACCGGCTCGGTCGTGGACCCGGGAGGGAGGTCGACGACGCACCCGTCCGGGATGCGCACGACGACGGCCGCCAGGCGGGTCTCCGGGTTGATCGTCGCGATGTCGGGTGTCGTGTCCGAGGGCAGCGGGAGGACGAGGGTCGGCCGGCCCTGCTCGTCGAGGGCGACCACCCGCCGGTCGAGGCCGACGAGCGCACCGACCGGAGTCATGGCCGGCACCACCGCGACCGGCTCGATGACGTCCTCCGGGCGCACCCGGGCGATGAACCGCTCGAGCGGCCCGCGCTGGATGGCCGATGTCGCGCCCGTCCAGAGGATCCAGGCCATGACGAGGGCGAGGACGAGGTCGAAGGTGTCGGGCGACCCCTGGGCCAGCGGGACCACGACGAACCACGCGACGATCCCGACCGCGAGCACGCGCCCGCACCAGCCCGCCGCGACGAGCCCGAGGTCGCGCCGCCCGCTCACCCTCCACACGAGCGACTCCACGACCTGCCCACCGTCGAGCGGCAGCCCGGGCAGGAGGTTGAACCCCGCGAGGAGGAGGTTGAGCACCACGAACGACCACGCGAACTCGGATGCCGGAGAGGGCAGGACGACGACGCTCGCCCACCCGACACCTGCCAGCAGCAGGTTGGCCACGGGTCCGCTGACGGCGATCAGGGCCGCCCGGCCGGGCGTCGACCCGGTGCCGTCGTATGCCGTGTGCCCACCCCAGAGCGTCGCGACGATCCGGTGCACGCGGAACCCGAGGAGCCGGGCGGACACCGCGTGGGCGACCTCGTGGCCGAGCACCGCGACGAGGATGCCGACGACGAGCCACACGGCATACGCCAGGGCCGTTCCCGTCCCCAGGTCCCGGCCGGCGCGCCACCCCGTCCAGGCGATGAACGCCGCGAGCAGCAGCCACGTGCGGTCGAGGTAGACCGGCACCCCGGCGACCCTGGCGAGGCGCAGCGCACCCGCCGGCGTCGATGGCTGCGCGGACATGGCACGGACCCTACGTGAGGAACCCGGCATACTGTCCCATCGACCAGTTGCCGACCCGGAGCGACGACCCGTGACCCCGCTGCACCGTCCCGACGCCACCGCCGACCTGACCTCCGCACTCCGCGAGCGGGTCCTCGTCCTCGACGGCGCGATGGGCACGATGATCCAGGGGTACGGCCTCTCCGAGGCCGAGTACCGGGGGGAGCGGTTCGCCGACCACGCGAGCGACCAGCAGGGGAACAACGACCTCCTGTCGCTGAGCCGGCCACAGGTCATCCGGGAGGTGCACCGTGCCTACCTCGAGGCGGGTGCCGACCTCCTCGAGACCAACACGTTCAACGCCCAGCGGATCTCCCTGGCCGACTACGGCATGGAGGACCTCGCCTACGAGATGAACGTCGCCGCGGCGACCCTGGCGCGGGCCGAGTGCGACGCGATGACCGAGCGCACCCCGGACCGGCCGCGCTGGGTGCTGGGCACGCTCGGACCGACGAACCGCACGGCATCCATCTCGCCCGACGTCAACGACCCCGGCTCCCGCAACGTCACCTTCGACGAGCTCGTCGAGGCGTACCTGGAGCAGGCTCGGGGCCTCGTCGACGGGGGGGCCGACGTGCTCCTCGTCGAGACGATCTTCGACACCCTCAACGCCAAGGCGGCGATCTTCGCCCTCGAGACCCTCTTCGAGGAGCACGACCGCCGCTGGCCCGTCATGGTGTCGGGCACGATCACCGACGCGTCGGGCCGAACCCTCTCCGGCCAGGTCACGGAGGCGTTCTGGTACTCCGTGCGGCACGCCCGGCCGTTGGCGATCGGCCTCAACTGCGCGCTCGGTGCCGATGAGCTGCGGCCCTACGTCGCCGAGCTGTCCCGGATCGCCGACTGCTTCGTGTCGGCGCACCCGAACGCCGGGCTCCCCAACGCCTTCGGGGAGTACGACGAGACACCCGAGGCGATGGCGCGGGTGGTCGGGGAGTTCGCCACGGCGGGCCTGGTCAACATCGTCGGGGGCTGCTGCGGCACGACGCCCGACCACATCGCCGCGATCGCCGCCGGAGCGGCGGCGGGTGCCCCCCGGCAGCCGGCGGAGGTCCCGCCCGCGCTGCGGCTGTCGGGGCTCGAGCCGTGCGTCATCGACGACGACAGCCTCTTCGTCAACGTCGGCGAGCGGACCAACATCACCGGGTCCGCCCGGTTCCGCCGGCTCATCACCGAGGAGGACTACCCGACCGCGCTCGGCGTGGCGCGCCAGCAGGTCGAGGCCGGCGCCCAGGTCATCGACGTCAACATGGACGAGGGGATGATCGACGGCGTCGCGGCGATGGACCGCTTCCTGCGGCTCGTCGCCTCGGAGCCCGACATCTGCCGGGTGCCGCTGATGATCGACTCGAGCAAGTGGGAGGTCATCGAGGCCGGGCTGAAGGTCACCCAGGGCAAACCGATCATCAACTCGATCTCGATGAAGGAGGGCGAGGCGCCCTTCCTCGACCACGCCCGGCTCGCCCGCAAGTACGGCGCCGCCGTGGTGGTCATGGCCTTCGACGAGGAGGGGCAGGCCGACAACCTCGAGCGGCGGCGGCAGATCTGCGAGCGGGCCTACCGGCTGCTCGTCGACGAGGTCGGCTTCCCCGCCGAGGACGTCATCATCGACCCCAACGTCTTCGCGGTGGCGACCGGCATCGAGGAGCACGCGGCCTACGGCACGGACTTCATCGAGGCGACGCGCTGGATCAAGGAGCACCTCCCCCACGCGCTCGTGTCCGGGGGCGTGTCGAACGTCTCGTTCAGCTTCCGCGGCAACAACGCCGTGCGCGAGGCGATCCACGCCGTGTTCCTCTACCACGCCATCAAGGCCGGGATGGACATGGGCATCGTCAACGCCGGAGCCCTCCAGCCCTACGACACGGTCGACGAGCGCCTGCGCGAGGCCATCGAGGACGTGGTCCTCAACCGCAGGCCCGACGCGACCGAGCGGCTGCTCACCATCGCCGAGGACTACCGGGCCTCCGGTGCCGAGGACGACCCCGCCGCCGAGGAGTGGCGCTCCCTCCCCGTGCGGGAACGGATCACCCACGCCCTCGTCAAGGGCATCGACGAGCACGTCGTCGACGACACCGAGGAGCTGCGGCTCGACATCGCCGAGGCCGGGGGCCGCCCGCTCGAGGTCATCGAGGGCCCCCTCATGGACGGCATGAACGTCGTCGGTGACCTCTTCGGCGACGGCAAGATGTTCCTCCCCCAGGTCGTGAAGTCGGCCCGCGTCATGAAGAAGGCCGTCGCCCACCTCATCCCCTACATCGAGGCGGAGAAGGACGACACCGCGAAGAAGCGGAGCAAGGGCATCGTCGTCACGGCCACGGTGAAGGGCGACGTCCACGACATCGGCAAGAACATCGTCGGGGTCGTCCTCCAGTGCAACAACTACGACGTCGTCGACCTCGGCGTCATGGTGCCGACCCAGAAGATCCTCGACGCCGCCCGTGAGCACGACGCCGACGTCATCGGCCTGTCCGGTCTCATCACCCCGAGCCTCGACGAGATGGTGCGGGTGGCGGGCGAGATGGAGCGCCAGGGCTTCACGATCCCGCTGCTCGTCGGCGGTGCGACGACGTCCCGCGCGCACACGGCGGTCAAGGTCGACGGCCAGTACGCCGGGCCGGTCGTGTGGGTCAAGGACGCCTCCCGCTCGGTGCCGGTCGTCAGCCAGCTCCTCTCCGACGGTCACCGAGCGGCCTTCCTCGAGGGCGTGACGAAGGACTACGACGCCATCCGCGCACGGCACGCGGCGAAGACGGGAGAGCGTCCGCTGGCCTCGTACGACCACGCCAGGTCCAACGCGCCCCGGCTCGACTGGACGGCATACCGCCCCATGCGCCCGCACCTCATCGCGAAGCAGAGCGGCGACGTCTGGTCGGGCCCTCCCGACGCCCACTGGCACCGGGCGGCAACCCAGTTCACCCGGGTGTGGGAGGACTTCCCGGTCGGGGAGCTGCGGCCCTACATCGACTGGACGCCGTTCTTCCAGGCGTGGGAGGTCAAGGGGCGCTACCCCGACGTCCTCAACAACGCGGCGACCGCGGATGCCGCGCGCCCCCTCTTCGAGGACGCCAACGCGATGCTCGACCGGGTCGAGCG
The DNA here is from genome assembly GCA_035703305.1 of Ornithinibacter sp. Classification (GTDB taxonomy): domain Bacteria; phylum Actinomycetota; class Actinomycetes; order Actinomycetales; family Dermatophilaceae; genus Fodinibacter. The sequence goes on from DASSYJ010000111.1 coordinate 26,584, forward strand.
CGAGCGATGGGTCAGCGCCCGTGGTGTCGTCGGCATCTTCCCGGCCAACGGCGTGGGCGACGACATCGAGGTCTACGCCGACGAGGCGCGCACGACGGTCCTCACGACCCTGCACGGCCTCCGCCAGCAGGGGCAGCACCGCGACGGGGTGTCCAACAAGTGCCTCTCCGACTTCGTCGCCCCCAAGGAGACGGGACTCTCGGACCACATCGGTGCCTTCTCGGTCACCGCCGGGCTCGGGCTCGACGAGCGGCTGGCGGCGTTCAAGGCGGACCACGACGACTACTCGGCGATCCTCCTCGAGTCCCTCGCGGACCGGCTCGCCGAGGCCTTCGCGGAGCGCCTCCACGAGAAGGTGCGTCGTGAGCTCTGGGGGTACGCCCCCGACGAGCACCTCGACATGGACTCGCTCATCCGGGAGCGGTATGCCGGCATCCGCCCGGCCCCGGGCTACCCCGCCTGCCCCGACCACACCGAGAAGGCCACGCTCATGGCCCTCCTCGGCGGGGAGCAGCGCACCGGCATCCGGCTCACCGAGTCGATGGCGATGTGGCCGGGCGCCTCGGTGTCCGGCTGGTACTTCGCGCACCCGGAGAGCCAGTACTTCGTCGTCGGCCGGCTCGGCCGCGACCAGGTCGAGTCGTATGCGGCACGCAAGGGGTGGGACCTGCGCACCGCCGAGCGGTGGCTGGGCCCGAACCTCGGCTACCAGCCCGAGGACTGACCGAGGGTCGAGACCCGGTCGGGCCCGCTGGAGGCCCGTGCCGTCACGGCCTCAGCGACCGGCGTCGTGCTCGGCCCGCCGCATCGGGACGGGAACCAGGGCGAAGGCGCCCTCCTCCTCCTGCGCGTTGTGGAGGCGGAGCACGGCGTACAGGCCGTAGAGCAGCCTGCGCAGCTCCACGACGTCCTCGACCGGGGCGCCCTCGGTGTCGATGTCGCCGAGGAGGCGGCGCAGGCGGCCCACCTGGTGCTCGATCTCGGCGTGCGTCCGGCTCAGCGCCGCGGTGGACTCGGTGCCGCCCAGGGTGCGCGAGACGAGGGGCACGAGGAGCAGCTCCTCCTCGCGCTCGTGGGGCACGAGCACGGTCTCGAGGGACTCGAGCAGGTCCTGCGCGGGAGCGAGGTCGGGAGCCTCGGACGAGAGCGCGTCGGCCACGGTCCGGATCTGCTCGACCGCCGGGAGGACGGCGTCGTGGTCGGCGCGGAGGCGACGGGCCAGGGCCACGTCCTCCGGTGGCATCGCCACCGTGTGCACCGTCCCGGGCACGACCGCCCGGAGGGCGATGCCGATGGCCAGCACGTCGATCCCCTCCTGGAGCACGGCACCCGCCGCCGGCGGCAGCAGGCCCGCAGCAGCGGCGACCATGGCGACGAGCGACAGACCCATCCCGACGAGGACGGCCTCGAGGGCGATCCGCCGCGACCGCCTCGCGATGAGGAGCGCGTCCGCGAGCGCGTCCACGCGGTCGACCGTGAGCACGACGTCGGCCGCCTCCGACGACGCCGTCGCCCCGCGGGCGGCGAGGGCGACGCCGACGGAGGCCGCGGCGAGCGCCGGTGCGTCGTTGACCCCGTCGCCGACCATGATGGTGGCGGCCTGCGCGGTCTCCTCGGCGATGGCGGCGAGCTTGTCGGCCGGGTCGCAGTCGGCGAGCACCGTGTCGACACCGACGATGCGCCCCACGGTCCCGGCGACGTCCGCGCGGTCACCGGTGACGAGCACGACCCGCTCGACCCCCGCGGTGCGGAGCGCGCGGACCATCCGTGGCGCGTCCGGCCGGATGGGGTCCTCGAGGAGGAGCGCACCCACCGGCTCACCGTCGACCGACGCGAACACCGACATCGAGCCGTCGAGGTCCGCCCGGCGCCGGACCTGGCGCGCCCACCCGGGGGCCCCGTCCGGGACGATCCACGCCGCCTTGCCGAGCCGCACCTCTCGTCCGTCGACGGTGCCGCGCACCCCGTAGCCGTGCTCCTCGGTCACGTCCGTCGGGAGGGTCAGGGTCAGGTCGCGGCGGCGAGCCGCCTCGACGATGGAGTCGGCCAGCACGTGCGCCGAGAGCTGGTCGAGGGATGCCGCGAGCCGGAGCACCGTGTCGGGGTGGATCTCGGGCGCGGCGGTCACGACACCCGTGACCGTGGGTCGGCCCTGGGTGAGGGTGCCGGTCTTGTCGAAGAGCACGACGCGACCGGCAGCGAGCTGCTCCAGCGCGGCGCCGCCCTTGACGATGACGCCACGGTGCGCGGCCCGCGACAGCCCCGACATGATCGCGATGGGGGCGGCCAGCAGGAGCGGGCACGGGGTCGCCACGACGAGGACCGCCACCGCCCGCACCGGGTCGCCCGCGACGGCCCAGGCGATCCCGGCGAGGGCGAGCGTCAGCGGGACGAAGAGCACGGCGAACCGGTCGGCCGTCCGCACGAAGGGCGCCGACGAGGCCTGCGCCTCCTCCACGAGGCGGACGACACCGGCATACGTCGACTCGGCCGCCACCGACGTCGCGAGGACCTCGACGGGACGACCCGCGTTGACGACACCGCTGCGGACCTCGTCGCCCGGGGGCCGCTCGACCGGGAGGGGCTCCCCCGTGAGGGCCGCCTCGTCGAGGACCGCGCCGTCGACGAGGCGCCCGTCGACCGGGACGACCTCCCCGGTGCCGACGACGAGGAGGTCGCCTCGCACGACGTCGTCGACCGGCACCTCCTCGATGCGGTCACCGAGGCGCCGGCGCGCCGACCGTGGGGCACGCGCCACGAGCAAGCCGAGCTCGCGTCGAGCGCGGGCCGCCGCCCTGGCCTCGAGGAGCTGGCCCGACGCGAGCATCACGGTGACCATCGCGCCCGCGAACGGCTCCCCGACGGCGAGGGCGCCGGCCAGGGCGAGCACGGCGATGACGTCGACCGAGGGCTGACGCCGGTGCAGCGCGGCCACCGTCCAGACGAGGGAGGCCACGAGCCCGAGCACGGTGCCGGCGACCCAGGCCCAGTCGCCGGCCCCCGCTGCGCCGAGCAGCCACGCCACACCGCCGGCGACGAGGAGGGCCAGGGAGGCGAGGAACAGCACCAGAGCGGTCCGCTCGCGGAGCCATCTCACGGTTCCATGCTTTCACCCGGCGTGGGGGCGACCCGGACGCCGAGACGCGGATCACCGGGACCTCCGCGGCACCGGGGTGGCAGCGCGGCCCTGTCGGTCGCCCGGCATACCGTGAGGCCATGACCCCCGCCCTGTCGCCGAGCCGCGCCGCGGACTTCAAGCAGTGCCCGCTGCTGTTCCGGTTCCGGACGATCGACCGGCTCGAGGGTCCACCGTCACCGGCCGCTGCCCGCGGCACCCTCGTGCACGCCGTGCTGGAGCACCTCTTCGACCTCCCGGCCCACCAGCGAACCCCGGCGGCCGCCACCGCGCTCCTCGAGCCCCGCTGGCGCGCCCTCGTCGAGGAGCGGCCCGAGCTCGCAGCAATGATCGAGGACTCCGAGGAGCTCTCGGAGGAGAGCTGGTTCGCGGGGGCCGGCACGCTCGTCGAGCAGTGGTTCGACCTCGAGGACCCCACGAGGCTGGAGCCGGCCGCGCGCGAGCTCTACGTCGAGACCGACGTCGAGGGGCTGACGCTCCGGGGGTACGTCGACCGGCTCGACGTCGCCCCCGACGGCGCGATGCGCGTCGTCGACTACAAGACCGGGCGGTCCCCCGGCGAGGCCTTCGAGGCCAAGGCGCTCTTCCAGATGAAGTTCTACGCGCTGGTCCTGTGGCGCATCCACGGCGAGGTGCCGCGTCAGCTCCAGCTCGTCTACCTCGGCAACGGCGAGGTCGTCAGGTACGCCCCCGACGAGGGCGACCTGCTCGCCGTGGAGCGCAACGTCCGGGCCATCTGGGATGCCGTGGTGCGCGCCGCCCGCACCGGCGACTGGCGCCCTCGCACCTCGCGGCTGTGCGACTGGTGCGACTTCCGCGACCTCTGCCCGGCGTGGGGTGGCACCCCGCCGCCGCTGCCGGAGGGTGCCGGCGACATCGCGCTCGACCCGGCGCGCTCAGGCGAGGCCGTGCCGGCCGACGACTGAGGCCTGTCGGGCGACCTCGGCCAGCCGCTGGGGGGTGAGGCCCGAGAGGCCGTCGAGGTGCACGGCTCCGGGGGTCACCGGGACGGAAACGACGTGCGGCACCGCCACGGTGGGCACCCCGGCCGCCACCGCCGACCGGACCCCCGTCGGGGAGTCCTCGATCGCCACGCAGTCCCCCGGGGAGACGCCGAGGAGGCGGGCCGCGGCGCGGTAGGGCTCGGGGTGCGGCTTGCCGTGGTCGACCTCGTCACCCGTGACGACGGCCGCGAACGTCCCCTCCGGCAGCGCCTCCACGACGGCATCCGCGAGCGAGCGCCAGGACATCGTGACGAGCGCGCTCGGCACGCCCTCGGCGCGCAGGGCGTCGAGCAGCTCCCGGGCGCCGGGCCGCCAGGGCACGTGCCGCCTCACGTGGGAGACGACCCGGACGAGCAGCTCCTCGACGATCCGCTCCGGCTCCCAGGTGATCGGTGAGTGGTCGCGGATGAAGGCCGCCGAGACCATGAGGTCGTTGCCGACCAGCTGGTGGGCGAACTCGTCGTTCCACGTGCCGCCGTGCTCCTCGACGATCTCGTGCTCGGCGGCGATCCAGTAGGGCTCGGTGTCGACGAGGGTGCCGTCCATGTCCCAGAGGACCGCAGCAGGGAGGCTCATGGGTGGCGAGTCTACGGAGCCGTAGGGTGGGGTCTGACGACAGGAGGACGCGATGATCGAGCTTGAGGACCTGCCCGAGCTGAAGAACGCCGTCATGATCGCGGCCTTCGAGGGGTGGAACGACGCCGGTGAGGCCGCGAGCGCCGTCATCGAGCACCTCGCCGACGTCTGGGACGCCGAGGTCGTGGCCGCCCTCGACCCCGAGGACTACTACGACTTCCAGGTCAACCGGCCCCGGGTGCTCCTGGAGAACGGACGCCGGCGGATCAGCTGGCGCACCACCCGCGTGCTCGTCGCGACCGACACCTCGCTCGGGCGCGACGTCGTCCTCGTCCAGGGCGTCGAGCCGTCGTTCCGCTGGCGGGCGTTCGCCATCGAGCTCATGGAGCTCGCGCAGGCCGCGGACGTCACGATGGTCATCACCCTCGGCGCCCTCATGGCCGACGTCGCCCACTCCCGCCCCATCCCCGTCTCGGCGACCTCCGACAGCGAGGACACCCGGCACCGCCACGACCTCGAGATGAGCAGCTACGAGGGGCCGACCGGGATCGTCGGGGTCCTCGCCGACGCCGCGACCCAGGTCGGGGTGCCGTCCGTGTCCTGCTGGGCCGCCGTGCCGCACTATGCCGGACACAGCCCGTCGCCGAAGGCGACACTGGCGCTCGTGAGCCGCATCGAGGACCTGCTCGACGCACCCGTCGAGCACGGGGAGCTCGACGAGGACGCCCGGGCGTGGGAGCGCGGCATCGACGAGCTCGCGGCCTCCGACACCGAGGTGGCCGAGTACGTCGAGTCGCTCGAGGAGGCCCAGGACACCGCCGACCTCCCCGAGGCGAGCGGGGACGCCATCGCCAAGGAGTTCGAGCGCTACCTCCGTCGGCGCGGCACCGACGAGCCCTGAGGTCCTCCCGTCACAGCCGGATGCCGAGGACGGCATCCACCGTGCGGGCCACGAGGCCGGGGGCGGTCGCGTCGTCCCACTGGCCGGCGAGCGTGCGCTCCGCCCACTCGTCGACGGCGGCGAGTGCCGAAGCGGTGTCGAGGTCGTCCGCCACGGAGGCGCGCACCCCGGCGAGCGTCGCGACGGCATCCGCTCCCTCGTTGACCGACAGTGCCTCGCGCCACCGGTGGAGCCGCGCGGTCGCGGCGTCCAGGAGGTCGGGCGTGTACTCCCACTCGGTGCGGTAGTGCCTCGCCAGGAGGACGAGGCGGATGGCCATGGGGTCGACGCCGTCGGCACGCAGCGCCGAGACGAGCACGAGGTTGCCACGGGACTTGCTCATCTTGGCGCCCTCGTAGCCGACCATCGCCTGGTGCACGTAGTGCCGGGCGAACACGTCCTCGTGGGTGAGCGCCACCGCCTGCACCGCACTCATCTCGTGGTGCGGGAAGACGAGGTCGCTGCCGCCGCCCTTGATGTCGAGCGGGTGGCCCAGCCGGCCGAGCGAGATCGCGGTGCACTCGATGTGCCAGCCCGGGCGGCCGGCGCCGAGGACGTCGTCGTCCCAGCAGGGCTCGCCGTGTCGGGCACCGCGCCACAGCAGCGGGTCCAGCGGGTCGCGCTTGCCGGCCCGGTGGGGGTCGCCCCCCCGGTCGGCGAAGACGGACTCCATCCTCTCCCGCGGCCAGCCCGACACCGCCCCGAACGTCGGTGCCCGGCCGAGGTCGAGGTAGATGTCGTCGCCGGAGCCGTCCTCGTCCACGGGGACGGGCAGGCGGTATGCCGCGCCGCTCTCGAGCAGCGTGCGGACGTCCTTCGTGATCTCGGGCATCGACTCGACGACGCCGACGAGCGCGTCGGGCGGCACGACGGCGAGCGCCGTCATGTCCTCGCGGAAGAGGTCCGTCTCGGCCGTCGCGAGCTCGCGCCAGTCGCGGCCGTCGCGAGCGGCTCGCTCGAGCAGGGGGTCGTCGACGTCGGTGACGTTCTGGACGTACTCGACACGGTGGCCACCGTCGCGCAGCGCGCGCCCGACGAGGTCGAAGGTCACGTAGGTGGCGGCGTGCCCGAGGTGCGTCGCGTCGTAGGGAGTGATGCCGCAGACGTAGAGCCTGGCCACGGGGCCGGCGTCGACCGCACGCACCGACCGGCTCTGCGTGTCGTACAGGCGGAGGGGGTCACCGTGGCCGGGCACGGCGGGGACGAAGGGTGCGGGCCACGACTTCACCGGGCAAGACTACGGGGCAGCACCTACATGGCCGGCCACGGGATGGCGGGCCAGCCCGGCTGCGGCAGCGGGTGCCGCCGGGTGCGCAGGAGGGATGCCGTGCGCTCGGTCAGCGCCCGCACCTCTGCCCGCGTGAGCAGGGCCTCCAGCTCGGTCGTGAGCCCCGCGCGTAGGGCTCCGAGGAGGGTGTCCAGGCGCCCGAGGTCGGCGTCGGGCACCTCCTCGCCCGCCCAGCCCCACAGGACGGTGCGGAGCTTGGGCTCGACGCTCAGGCTGACCCCGTGGTCGCACCCGCGGACGACCTCGCCGTCGCGCAGGAGGTGGCCGCCCTTGCGGTCGCTGTTGTTGAGCACCGCGTCGAGCACGGCCACCGTGCGCAGTGCCGGCTCCGGGCTGTGCGACACGACGACCGGGCGTCCGCTCGGTGTCTCACCCTCGAGGACGACGACCCACCCGTCGGGCACCGCGTGCTTCGTCGTCACGTCGACCAGGGCCTCGCGCTGACCCTCGACGGGACCGATCCACAGCTGCACCGACCCGGGGCCGAGGGGCCCCTCGCGCAGCACGGTCGGCGGGACGACGCCGAAGCCCCCGGCCGCGCTCACGAGGTACGCGGCCCGCTCGCGCGCGACGAGGGTGCCGTCGGGGTAGTCCCACAGCCGTCGCTCGCTGGCCTCCGGCTTGTGGATGACGAACACCGGCTCCGGCGAGTCACCGACCGAGCAGAGGATCGCGCCGTTCGTCGAGTCGACGATGCGGCCGACGGGGGTGAGGTCCCCGGTCGTCAGGAGCTCGACGAGCTCAGCGTCGGTAACCGTTGGCACGGGGACAGATGTGGCCGGTCGGGTCCAGCGGCTGGCCGCAGAACGGGCAGGACGGGCGGCCGGCCGCGACGACGGCACCGCAGCGGCGCGCGAAGGCCCGGGCCGCCGGAGGGGTCAGCACGACCCGCAGGGTCTGGATGGTGGCCTCCTCGGCCTCCTCCGGGTCCTGGTCGTGGCACTCGATGACGACGACGCCGCGGGCGGGGTCCCACGCGAGGGCGAGGGTGTCGACGCGGAACTCGTCCTCGATCGGCGTCGCGAGGGGGTCGGTGTCACCGTCGCCGAGCGGCTCGGTGGCCGTCCCCTCGGCGTGCGTGTCGAGGAGGTCGTTGACGCGGTCGGCCAGGACGCTCACCTGGAGCTTCTCGAGGGAGACCGAGACGAGCCGGCCGGCGCCGCTCGCCTGGAGGAAGAACGTGCGGCCGCCGGGTGGCCCGACGGTCCCGGCGACGAAGCGCTCGGGCGGGTCGAACTCGGTGGATGGCATGAGCCCACCCTAGATCGAGAACCCGACCGGCAGCTCCAGCCGGTGGCGTCCCATGAGCTCCGCGTCCGCGAGGACCTCGCGGATCGGGCCGTCGGCGACCACGGTCCCCTCGGAGAGGACGACCGAGCGGTCGCACAGCTCCACGGCATACGGCAGGTCGTGGGTGACCATGAGCACCGTGACGTCGAGCGAGCGGAGGATGCCGGCGAGCTCCCGCCTCGAGGCCGGGTCGAGGTTCGACGACGGCTCGTCGAGGACGAGCACCTCGGGCCGCATCGCGAGGACGGTGGCGATCGCGACCCGCCGACGCTGTCCGAAGGAGAGGTGGTGGGGCGCCCGGTCCGCGAGGTCCTCGACCCCGACCGCCGTCAGCGCCTCCAGGACCCGCGCCTCGAGCTCCGGCCCCCGCAGGCCGAGGTTGGCCGGCCCGAACGCCACGTCGTCGCGCACCGTCGGCATGAAGAGCTGGTCGTCGGGGTCCTGGAACACGATGCCGACCCGACGGCGCACCTCGAGCAGCGTGTCGGGGGTGACCGGCAGCCCGGAGACCGTGACGGTGCCCCTGCCCGGCACGAGGATGCCGTTGAGATGGAGCACGAGGGTCGTCTTGCCCGCGCCGTTCGGACCGAGGAGCGCGACCCGCTCGCCCCGGTGCACGTGGAGGTCGACGCCGAACAGCGCCTGGTGGCCCCCCGGGTAGGCGTACGCCACTCCCCGGAGGTCGAGCACGGGGAGGCTCATCCGAGCCTCACCAGGACGGATGCCGTGAGCGCGGCCGCCGCCGGCGCCAGCGCGAGCGCCCACTCCCCCGGGGTCGCCGTCAGCGACGACACGGAGGGCAGCCTGCCGGAGAACCCCCGGCTGAGCATCGCGAGGTGGACGCGCTCCCCCCGCTCGTAGCTCCGGACGAACAGCGCACCCGAGCTCGCCGCCAGCACGGGCCACGCCCGCACGCCCCGGCCGCGGAACGCCCGGGACTCCCGGGCGACCCGCATGCGCGACAGCTCGTCGGTGACGACGCCGAGGTAGCGCACCATGAAGGAGAGCACGAGGACGACGAGGTCCGGCGCGTGGAGTCGCTGGAGCGCCGCGACGAGGTCGGTGGGCCGCGTCGTCACGGCGAACGCCACGGCCGCGAGCACGCCGCTGAGGCCCTTCGCGAGCACGGTCCACGCGGCCGCGAGCCCCGTCGAGCTGACCGTGAGCGGGCCGATGGCACGCTCCGGCCCGGACGCCACGAAGGGGAGGACGCACGCGAACGCGAGCACGGGCAGGCCCAGTGCGAGGCGGGGCACGAGGTGCCGGCGGCCGACACCCGTGCTGAGCAGGACGGACGCGGCGACGGCGACCAGTCCGCCCAGCACCCACGGGCTCGACGCGGGCACCGACACGACGGCGAGCACGAACGACAGCAACCCCACGAGCTTCGCGTGGGCCGGGAGCCGGTGCAGGGTGGAGGTGCCGTCGACGTGGAGGTGGTCGGAGTGGCCGGAGCCCACGTCACCTCTCCTGCTCGGCGGACGACGGCCGCCTCAGCCAGGCCAGCAGGCCGAGCATGACGAGCCCGACGACGACCACCCCCACGACACCGGCCACGCCCGACGAGAGCCGCGCGGGACCCACCCCGGGCGCGGCGTAGCCGGCGAGGGGCGAGCCCGACGTGGCCGACGACGTCGCGGTGTCGGCGAAGCCCAGCGACTGCGCGACGTGCTCGAGGCCGTCGGGGTGCGTCGAGGCCCAGGCGGAGAGCACCCCCGCGACGACCAGCGAGACCGCGACCCCCACGAGGACGAGGGTTCGGGTGCTCGGGCGACGCGTCACGAGAGGACCCCCGAGCGGACGACGAGCTCCGGGCGTTCGACCACGGGTCGGGCGCCGTGGACGAGGTCGGGGCGCGTGGCGACGAGGCTCGAGACGACGAGGAAGGTGATGACGGCCTCGCCGACGCCGATGAGCAGGTGCCAGGTCCCCATCGCCGTGACGAGGGTGCCGAGCGGGATCGGGGCGGCCCCGCCGACGGCGTAGAGGCCGACGAAGGCCAGCGCGGCCGCCAGGACCGACGCGAGGGCGCCCACGGCCGCCGCGACGGGCACGGACCCCAGGCGCGCGGGGAGCAGGGCGCGCACCGCGGCGAACACGGCATACCCGGCCCATGGCCCGACGACGGCGAGCAGGAGGACGTTGGTGCCGAGCGCGCTGACCCCACCGTCGGCGAAGAGCAGCGCCTGCACCGACACGACGACCGTCAGGCACACCGTCGCCGTGCGTGGCCCGACGAGGACGGCGGCCAGCGCTCCCCCGAGGAGGTGCCCCGACGTCCCCGCCCCGACGGGGAACTTCACCATCTGGGCGGCGAACACGAAGACGGCGGCCAGCCCGGCCAGCGGTGCGACCCGCTCGTCGAGCTCGCGACGGGCACCCCGGAGCGACACGGCCAGGGCCGTGGCCGCGAGGACGCCGGTCGCGACCGAGGTCGGGGCGTCGAGGAAGCCGTCGGGCACGTGCACGCGCTGCTCCTGTCGAAGGGGTCCTTGTTGCACATTATTCGCAACAAGGGCCCACAGCAATCAGCCGGCCCCGCCACCCACCTCCGAGTCACCGGCGACCGCGTGCTGCGGGCGGGCCGCGAGGGGCGCGAGGTCCCCCTCCACGGTGTTGCTCGCCAGCAGGACCATGCGGGTGGACGTGAGGTGCACGGCGGTCAGTGACCCGGGGTCGACGCGCACCCGCTGCAGCCCCGCGAGCCCCGCGCCCACCGCCTCTGCGACGACGGCCTTGATCGGGTCGCCGTGGCTCACGGCGACCCACACGGCATCCGCCCCGTGCAACGCCTCGACCTCGGCGTCCACGGCACGGACCCCGCCGACCACTCGGGCGGCCATCTCCGCCAGCGACTCCGCGGCATACCGGTCGTCGGGCGGGAACGTCGCGGCCGCAGGGTCGTCCTGCACGACCCGCCACAGCTCGTCCTTGGCCGCCTCGGCGAGCGTCAGGCCCGTCCACGCGCCGTAGTGGCACTCCCCCAGCCGCTCGTCGGCCACGACCTCGTGCCCGGCCAGGGCGAGGTCGGCCGTCTCGAGGCACCGCTGGAGCGGGCTGGACACGACCCGCGCGACGGGGATGCCCGCGAGCCGCTCCGCGACCCGGGCGGCCTGCTCCCGGCCGGCGTCGGTGAGGCCGACCCCGTCGGTCCATCCGGCGAGCACACCCTCGGCGTTCGCGGTCGAGTGGCCGTGGCGGAGCAGGAGGACGATGGCCACGAGAGCCCACTGTATGCCGCGAGCCCCAAGCGGATGCCGGGGCGTTCGCCGCGCGTGCCGGGCACCTCTGCGACGATGGCCGGGTGATCGTCGACCGGGCCCTCTACATCGACGGCGAGCGGCACCCCTGCGGGGACCTCAGCGACGAGCTCGCGGCCCTCCGGGCGACCGGGTCGCCGGGCAGCTTCCTGTGGATCGGTCTCAAGGACCCCACGCAGGCGGAGTTCGACGACGTCAACGAGGAGCTCCAGCTGCACGCCCTGGCGGTCGAGGACGCGATCAAGGGCCGCCAGCGGGCCAAGGTCGAGCTCTACGACTCGACCGTGTTCATCGTGCTCAAGCCACTGCGCTACATCGAGAGCACGTCCGACATCGAGACCGGCGAGCTCATGTGCTTCGTCGGGGACCGGTTCATCGTCACGGTCCGCCGCGGGGAGGCCAGCCCGTTGGCGGGCCTCCGGCAGCAGCTCGAGAAGGACCCCGAGCGGCTGAGGTACGGCCCGATGGCGGTGCTCCACAGCATCGTCGACAGCGTCGTGGACACCTACACCCTCATCGACGAGGAGATCGCGAGCGACCTCGAGGCCATCGAGAGCCAGGTGTTCTCCGGGTCCCAGATGGACTCCGCCGCCATCTACCGGCTCAAGCGGGAGGTCCTGGAGTTCCGCCGCGCGGCGGTGCCGCTCTCCGCGCCGCTGCAGATGCTCCACCACTCCGAGCACAGCCCGATCGACGAGGGTGAGCTGCGCCTGCTGCTCCGCGACGTCTCCGACCACCTCCAGGCAGTCATCGACCACGTGGAGTCCTACGACCGGCTGCTCACCGACATCCTCGGTGCCCACCTCGCGCAGATCTCGGTGCAGCAGAACTCCGACATGCGGCGCATCTCCGCCTGGGTCGCGATCGCCGCCGTGCCGACGATGATCGCCGGCATCTACGGCATGAACTTCGACAACATGCCCGAGCTCCGGTGGCGCTACGGCTACTTCATCATCGTGGGCCTCATGGCGGGCGCCTGCCTG
>DASSYJ010000023.1:0-17024 GCA_035703305.1 Ornithinibacter sp.
CGTCGAGCACGGTGGAGGCGTGCTCGACGAGCCCGTGCTGACTGTGGACCTCCGGTTCGAGCCGCGGCGCCCCGCTCTCGGGACCAGGCCCTCATCCGCCAAGACCCGGCGACGACGCTGAGGCATCGACTGACAGTCGGCTTCTCGGTGATCCCCCAGGGTGGTTCACGGCGGAGCTGCGGACCAACCATAGGGTTAGACCGTGGCCTCCGGCGGGAGCGGAGAGACCTGCACGACGATCAGGGCTGACGGTGTTTCACGTGAAACATCGCACGAGACGCCTCTGGTCCATCGGTGCTCGAGCCGGGACACGCTGACCGGGGGTGGCGGCATGGGCAGCACGACGACACATCTGGACGACGACTCGGGCGGACCTCACCGACAGGGATGACCTTGCGACGGGCGTGACGGTGCGCCGGTGGGCAGTCGGCCTCCGTAGGAAGCGGTGGAGGACCGCCCGATTCGTCTGAGGAGCACGTATGACAGCGACACCCACACGGAGCGCGGGGACCCCCCGGCCTCATGGACCGGAGCGGCGACGCGCGGGCCCTGCGGCGGGGGGTACCCGCCGAACGACGAAGCTCCCGACACCTCGGCCGAATCTACAGAGCCCCTTACACTCTCTTCGTCCTCTGACGTGGCGTGAAACCCGCGGCATCTGGCCCGGATCGGCAGGAGCAGCCAGGTAACCAGGCCCGGCCCCGACGCGGCGTGAAGACCTGCGTGGACCGTACTGGTGAGGCCACCCGGACACACCCCATCGCGGCCTCCGGCATGAGGGAGGCGGTCGGTCGTCGCGCCACCCCCAGCCGACACCCTCGCTGCCCAGACGCAACGGGCCATGTCGAGGACTCATCACGTCATCTTTCACGTGAAACGACGACGACGACGCGCGGCGTTCTTGCCTGATCAGACTGGCGAATAGGGGTGGGTCGTCGTGGCGGTCGTCCATCGCTCGCCGCCCGTGGTCCGTACCCGGTCTGCGAGGGCAGCGGACCGACCGTGGCCATGCGGCCTCCTGGTGGTGAGTGGGACCCAGGTGTGCGCTCTATTCCGCGGTGTGGGTCCGATCGCGCGACCGGGCTCCTTGGCCGCGCCGGACACCACATCGTCCACGCAGGCCGGACCACCACGAGGGCCCTGGGCACCGTGAGGTCGCCCGGCATCCGGGTCGGGTCGTCTCCAAGGCCAGACAGCGGACCGACGACAGGTTGCGCCCTGGGACGCCGCGAGTACGCACGCGAGGGACTCAGGTAGCCGCTCCGTGTCGTCGGTCCGCACTGTGGACACATCGGGACGCTAGGACTCGGCGCACCGGCAACCCGCAGGGCGAACCATCCGATTGGTACACCTCTCGAGACTGGGGCATCTCGTGCGATGTTTCACGTGAAACACCATCAGCCCTGATCGTCGTGCAGGTCTCTCCGCTCCCGACGGAGGCCACGGTCCAACCATATGGTTGGTCCGCAGCCTCCTGGGCGCGGGACCCTGACAGCCGGATTGCCCTGGCAGCGGGGGTCCCCAGTCGACGAGGGGTCCTCAGGCAGCGGATGGCTACGGGTGGCGGGAGGGTCGTGGGCAACCGGCGTCGGGAAGCAGGGGGGCGGCTCTCTGCACTGACGGCCCCGCAGAAGGTGTCCCATGGGCGAGACCACACGACGACTCTCGGCGGGTGCTTTGGCGTGTCGTCGTGGGGTGGGGTTGGATTGACGTCGCCCTGCCATCGAGGAAGAGGTAACCGCGTGACCACTGCCACCGCCGGCGCGCAGATCCGCACGGCAGCGCCCGGTCTGGGGTTTCCGCGCCTCAGTGGTCCGCCGACCGCGCCGCTCGGGTGGCCAGCGCCGGACACCGTTTCACGTGAAACAGTGGTCGAGGACACCGGCGAACGACCGGGGGATCCGGGTCCCGGCCCGGCGGCGGAGCCGGGGACGCAGGGACAGCACACGCGAGAGGACCTCATGGACCACGGCAGTGACGACGACGCGGGGGAGCGGGCGGAGATCGCCGCAGCCCTTCCGGGTCCTGGCGAGGAGACGCCGCTCGCGCGCGCCGTCGCCGAGGACGCCCGCAAGCGGATCAGCCTGACCGGACGAACCGTCCCTCGGCCACCGCGGACCCGGATCCTCACGGTGGCGAACCAGAAGGGTGGCGTCGGCAAGACGACGACGACCGTGAACGTCGCTGCCGCCCTCGCTCAGGCGGGCAGCACCGTCCTCGTCATCGACCTCGACCCCCAGGGCAACGCCAGCACCGCCCTCGGCATCGAGCACCACTCGGAGGTCCCGAGCGTCTACGACGTCCTCGTCGAGGGGGAGCCGATCTCCGACGTGGTCCAGGCCTGCCCCGACGTCGACGGACTCTGGTGCGTTCCCGCGACCATCGACCTGGCCGGGGCCGAGATCGAGCTCGTCTCGCTCGTGGCCCGCGAGACCCGCCTCCAGAAGGCCGTCGACGCGCACGTCGAGGAGCGCCTGGCCACGGGGGAGCAGCTCGACTACATCCTCATCGACTGCCCGCCGAGCCTCGGTCTGCTCACCGTCAACGCGTTCGTCGCGGCGACCGAGGTCTTCATCCCCATCCAGTGCGAGTACTACGCCCTCGAGGGGCTCTCCCAGCTCCTGAAGAACATCGAGCTCATCCGCAGCCACCTCAACCCCAGGCTGCATGTGTCGACGATCCTGCTCACGATGTACGACGGCCGCACCCGCCTGTCGGCCCAGGTCGCCGAGGAGGTGCGCGCGCACTTCCCCGACCAGACGATGCGGGCCAGCGTCCCCCGCTCCGTCCGGATCTCCGAGGCGCCGAGCCACGGGCAGACCGTGATGACGTACGACCCCAACAGCAGCGGTGCGCTGTCCTACCTCGAGGCGGCCGTCGAGCTCGCCGAGCGCGCGGCCGGACCGCAGACCATCGAGGAGTCCGCATGAGCGAGAAGCGCCGCGCCCTGGGTCGAGGTCTCGGGGCACTCATCCCGAGCGGTGCCGGCGCGGCCGAGCGTCCGGTCGACGTCTTCTTCAAGGACCGTGAGGACGTGTCCCTCTCGGCCCCCGTCGCCCCCGAGGGCCGGCCGGGTGCCGGTGACGCCGCAGGTCAGCCGGCTCCCCAGGCCCCGATCTCGCCCGACGGGGAGGCCCCGGCGCCCACCCGGGACGCGGCCGACGACGGCGGGCTGCGTCCCGTCCCGGGCGCGGAGTTCGCCGAGCTCCCGATCGACGAGATCCGGCCCAACCCGCGCCAGCCGCGCACCATCTTCGACGAGGACGAGCTGTCCGAACTGGTCAGCTCGATCCGTGCCATCGGGGTGCTCCAGCCGGTCGTCGTCCGTCGGGTTCCCCCGGGCACCGAGGGCACCGACGCCCGCTACGAGCTCATCATGGGCGAGCGGCGGCTCCGTGCCTCCCGTGAGGCGGGCAAGGACACCGTCCCCGCGATCATCAAGGAGACCGAGGAGGACGCCCTCCTGCGGGACGCCCTCCTGGAGAACCTCCACCGGAGCCAGCTCAACGCCCTCGAGGAGGCCGCCGCCTACCAGCAGCTGCTCGACGACTTCGGGTGCACGCAGGAGGAGCTGGCGAGACGCATCCACCGCTCGCGGCCGCAGATCTCGAACACGCTGCGCCTGCTCAAGCTCCCCCCACTCGTCCAGCGCCGCGTCGCAGCCGGCGTGCTCAGCGCCGGTCACGCCCGCGCCCTGCTCGGGCTCCCCGATGCGGCCGCCATGGAGCGGATGGCCCACCGGGTCGTCGCCGAGGGGCTGTCGGTGCGCACGGTCGAGGAGCTCGTGACCCTCGGGGACGGCGACACCCCGCCGGCTCGCCGGGCCCCACGTGCAGGCACCCGGCATCCCCAGCTCGACGACCTCGCGGCTGACCTGTCGGACCGGCTCGAGACCCGGGTGCGGATCGCGCTCGGGCAGCGCAAGGGTCGGCTCACGGTGGAGTTCGCCTCGGTCGAGGACCTCAACCGCATCCTCGACGCGATGCACCTGCGGGACCCCGCCGAGCTGACCGGCTGAGCGCACCCGGGCCCCGGGCCCCCAGCCGCCCGGCGCACCCGGCATACGACAAGGGCGCGGATCACGGTGCAGCACAACGTGATCCGCGCCTCTTGGGGGTGGCGGGCCGAGCAGGTCAGCTGATGAACTGCTCCAGCTCGCGCAGGAGCTGCGGCTTCGGCTTGGCGCCGATGATCGTCTTGACGATCTCGCCGTTCTGGTAGACGTGCAGGGTCGGGATGCTCGTGATGCCGAGCCTGCCGGTGATGCCGGGGTTCTCGTCGGTGTTGAGCTTGACGATCGACACCTTGTCGCCGTGGTCGCGGGCGATCTCCTCGAGGACGGGCGCGACGGCACGGCAGGGGCCGCACCACGGCGCCCAGAAGTCGACGAGCACGGGCTTGTCGCTCTGCAGGACGTCGACCTCGAAGGTGTCGTCGGAGGTGGCCGGGAGGGCTGCCATGGGGATCCTTTCGAAGGGGTGGCGGGGGTCTGGTCCGATCCTGCCGGAAGGGTCCGACAGCACCGGGCGAGTCAGGAGTGGGACAGGAAGCGCTCGGCGTCGAGGGCAGCCGCGCAGCCGGAGCCGGCGGCGGTGACGGCCTGGCGGTAGGTGTGGTCGACGAGGTCGCCGCAGGCGAAGACGCCGGGGACGTTGGTGCGCGTGGAGCGGCCCTCGGCGACGACGTAGCCGTCGGCGTCGAGCTCGATGACTCCCTTGACGAGGTCGTTGCGAGGGTCGTGACCGATGGCGACGAAGAGGCCGGTGACGGGCAGCTCACGCGTGTCCCCGGTGAGCGTGTCGCGCAGCGTGATGCCGGTGAGCTTGCCCTCCCCGTGGATCGCGTCGACCGCGGAGTTCCACGCGAAGCGGATCTTCTCGTTGGCGGTCGCGCGGTCGGCCATGATCCGGCTCGCCCGCAGCTCGTCGCGGCGGTGCACGAGGGTCACGGACCGGGCGAACTTCGTGAGGAACATGGCCTCCTCGACGGCGGAGTCACCCCCACCCACGACCGCGACGTCCTGGTCGCGGAAGAAGAAGCCGTCGCACGTGGCGCACCACGAGACCCCGTGGCCCGAGAGGCGCTTCTCGTCGGGGAGCCCGAGCTCACGGTAGGCCGACCCCATCGCGAGGATGACCGAGCGGGCCGACCACGTCGTGCCGGATGAGTCGGTGACCGTCTTGACGGCCCCCTCGAGCTCGACCGACTCCACGTCGTCGGTGACGATCTCGGTGCCGAAGCGCTCGGCCTGGGCCCGCATGTTCTCCATGAGGTCCGGGCCCATGATGCCGTCGCGGAAGCCGGGGAAGTTCTCGACCTCGGTCGTGTTCATCAACGCGCCACCGGCCGTCACGGCACCCTCGAACAGCACCGGCCGCAGGTTGGCCCGGGCGGCGTAGACGGCGGCCGTCCATCCCGCGGGGCCGGAGCCGATGATGATGACGTTGCGGACGTCCGAGGTCACGGGACACATCCCCTTGTGGTGGTCGCGGGCAGCAACCGCAAGATGCGGTGCCTTCGTGGAACCGATCCTAGGGCCGGGGTGTTCCCGCCGGCGTCCCGCCCCGCCGTCCGACGGGGCCGCGGGGAGCCCCGGACGGCTCAGCCGAGGGACACCGGGCCGCTGATGGGGCCGCTGGTGCCGCTGGGGCAGGAGCGCTCGACGGCGTATGCCGTGCGCTCGCCGTCCACGGTCGCGACGAGCACCGCCGCCGGTCGTCCGTCGACGGTGGCGAGGTCGACGAGGAGGGCCGCCGGGGCCGGCACGCCCAGGGAGTCGGCGCAGGACCGGGCGCCGACCGGGGTCGCGATCGGGCCGACGGAGGGCGCCTCCGCGGTGAGGTCGGGGACCGCCTGCTTCGCGCCGTCCGCCAGGGCCCTGGCGCCGCCGGCGAGGTCCGCCGAGGTGTACTCCCGGCCGCTCATGACGACCACGACGTCTCCCGAGCCGGTCGCCGGCGCCAGGGCACCCGAGGCGTCGGACCGTGCCTCGGTGGCGCTGTCGTCGGAGCTTCCGGCGCCGCTCAGCGTCGCGGTGAGGTCGCCGGGGATGGCGGTCAGGCCGTAGCCGCCGAGCCCCACCGCGACCACCACGGCCGCCGCCACACCGAGGTGCCGCCACCGGGACGAGCGTGGACGGAGCGGCACCACCCGACCGCCCGGCTCCGCCGGCGCGCCGACGGCCCGTCCGTCCGCGCGCGGGTCGTCGGCCGAGGCCTCCGACGGCGCCGGGCGCACGGCATCCGCCTCGGCCGCCAGCGCGGCGCTGATGCGGGCCACGAGGTCCTCGGGCATGGGCCCGGGGTCGGGCAGCCGCGACAGGAGGTCGCGCATCCCCGTGGGGTCGTGCTCGACGGGAGCCGGGTCGTCGTGGGGGTGGGTCACGGGGTCCTCCGGGACGTGCCCTGGGGGGTGGGTCGGACGGTCGGGGCGACCCGGTCGGCGGGGTCGGGCCGGGAGTGGGACGTCATGGCGCCCCCTGGGGTTCCGCGGAGCCGGCCACCTGAGTGCCCTCACGGGCGCCGAGGATGCCGGCCAGGGCCTCGCGACCCCGGAAGCAGCGCGACTTCACGGTGCCCTCCGCCACGTCGAGGACCTGCGCGGCCTCGGCCACGGAGAGCCCGTGCATGTCGACGAGGACGAGCGCCATCCGCTGCCCCTCGGGCAGCTGCGCCAGGGCCTCTCGGACGTCGAGCCGGACCTCGACCGAGGCGTGGTGGTCGTGGCGGTCCGGCAGGTCGAGCTCCCCGAGGTCGCCGGCGCGGCGCACCGTGACCCGTTCCCGCCGGAGCCGGTCGAGGCAGGCGTTGACGACGATGCGGTGCAGCCACGTCGTGACCGCGGCCTCGCCACGGTAGGCGTCGGCGCGTCGGAACGCGGAGATGAAGGCCTCCTGCACGGCATCCGCCGCGAGCTCCCGGTTGGAGGTCGTGCGGAGCGCGACGGCATACATCCGGTCGCGGTGCCGCCGGAACAGCTCACCGAAGGCGTCGCCGCCGTCCCCGGCCACGTGGCGGGCCAGGAGGTCGCGGTCGCTGAGCGCGCTGAGCTCCTGAGGCATCGGATGCCCGGCCTCAGCCGGTGACGACGACCTCGTTGAGCCACGCCCGGCGCTTGCCGTTGTCGTCGGTGGACAGCTTGGTGAACCACACGACGACGTACTGACCGCTGACGTCGGCGGGGACCGCGAACTGGACGGTGCCCCTGGCGTCCGCCTGCTCCCCGATCTTCGTGGCGCCCTCGAGCCGGTTGTCGGGACCGACGTAGACCTCGACGTCCTCCGTCTCGGGAAGGACGAGCTCGACTCCCTGCGGCTTCTTGTTCGGACCGAGGTCGACGATGACGCCGAGGCCCTTCTTGAGGCCACCGAAGGTCTCGGAGCGGTAGTTCTCGGAGAACCAGCCCGTGTCGGGGTCGCCGTCGTAGACCTTGGGCGTGAGCTTGTTGTTCTCCTCGCCGTCGCCCTCGGGGTCGTAGGCCTCGACCTTGAGGATGGCGAGCGGCTCGGGGGCTGCCGAGGCACCCTCGGACGGGGTCGCCGTCGGGGCCCCGGAGGACGATGTGGACGGCGCGACCGTGGTCGTGCGCGTGCTCGGGGCGGGCGGGCCGTCGAGGCCGAGGCTCGTGTTGGAGCCGATCCGCGACACGCCCCAGATGCCGATGACCAGCGCGAGGATGAGGAACCCGGCCACGATCGCGAGCGCGAGCTTCGACTCGTCCTTGGTCAGCGGGTCGGCGGGAACGAGGGGGGCGGGAGCCTCGAGGCCACCGCTGCCGGGCGCGGTCGTCGAGTCGGGGCTCAGCTCCGCGACCTTGTCGACGGCCCGTCTGGCCAGGCCGCCGACCCGCTCACCGACGCTGCCGAGGGCTCCGGCGAACGCCGCACCGGCACCGGCGGCCTCGGCCCGGTTCGACGCTCGCCCCGGAGCCGGCTCGACCCTGTCGGCCGGGTCGCTGCCGGCACCCGCGCGGGCCCGGGCGTCGCGTCCGTCGTCGTACCCCACGGCCCACGCCGGCTCGTCCTCGCCGCGGAGCCAGTCGGGGGCGTCCTCCTCGAGCGGGAGCACGTGGGTCGACTCGTGGGGCACCGGGCGGCCCGCGAGGGACTCCTCACCGACCCGCGGTGACACGGCGGTGGCGCCGCTCGTCGCAGACCCGGTGGATGCCGTGCCGGCACTCACCGGGTCAGCCGCAGCGGTGCGCCCCAGTGCCGCGGCGCCGGCGGCAGCTGCGGCCACGCCGGCTCCGCCCGTGAGCACCGCGGCAGCCTCGGAGGACCGGGTCGTGGACGGCTCGCCGGGGGGCGCTGCGACCTCCGCGACCCCCGCGCTCCGAGCGGGCTCCAGGCCAGGGGCCCCGGCACCGCGCCCGTCGGGTCCCCTGCCGGTGCCGGAGGCCACGGCAGCCGCACCCACGACGACGGCTCCGGCCGCCGTGGCCGCTGGGCTCGCCGGTGGGGCGGATGCCGGCGCCGCCGGAGCCTCGGCCGCCACCGAAGTGACCGGTCGCCCGACGACCTGGCGCGTCGGCCACGGGGCCACCTGGCGGGCGTAGTCCCCCGGGCTCGTGGGGCCCTGGTCGTCGTTGAGGGTGAGCCGGCAGATGGCGTCGAGGTCGCGCGGCACCCCGGCTGCGATCTCGGACGGGGCCGCGACCCCGCCCGGCACGCGGGGGGCGGCGCCTAGACCGGCGCCACCGGCGCCGAGCGGCCACAGCCCCGTCAGCCCGGCATACGCGAGGGCCACGACTCCCACGGCGTCGCGGCGCGCGGCGTCGTCGGACTGCGCGCCGTCCTGGCCCGCTCGCACGGCGGCCGTCTCCAGGCCACGCAGGCGGACGTCGCCGTCGGGCGTGCGCAGGACGTCGTCGGGCTTGAGGTCGAGGTGGTGCATCCCGCGGTGGCTCGCGGACTCCAGGGCCGAGGCGACCTCACCGGTGATGCGGCGCACCTCGTCTCCCGGGACGCCGCCGTCGGCCACGAGGTCGGCCAGCGTGCGGGCCTCGCCGAGGTCCTCCTCGACGACGTACGCGACGTCGTCGTCGCTGCCGACGTCGAGGATGCGCACGAAGACGAGGTGGGTGACCGAGGCGGCCCGACGGGCGGCGTCGAGCATCGCCGGGGTGCGGTGGTCGTCGGAGGCGATGCAGAGCACCGACACGCTCCGGCCGAGGGTCGTGTCGTCGGCGGACCAGCGCTCGGTGCGGTGCAGCTGCTCGAGCCGCCGACGCACGGTGTACCGGCCACCGAGGACGGTGCCGGGCCCCACACCCCTCACCCCCAGCTCCTTCCGGTCGTCGGTCCCGGCGCACGACACGCCACCACCCGCAGCCGACGGGTGTGCGCCCATAGTAGGCACTGCGCCTTCAGCGACGCCGTACTCGCCGTCTCACCGGGTCCAGCACCGCGCCGACCTCGCGCACCCCCAGGGCGCTCGCGACGCCCCACGTGACGGACAGCTGGACCAGCCCGGCGCCGGCCAGGACGAGGCCGCCGGCCACGAGCCCCGGCAGCCCGCGGGTCTCGCCGAGGTCGGGCCAGAGCGTCCCGATGACCCACGAGAGGGCGAGCGCCGTGACGACGGCCGGCACCGCCAGCTTGAGGTAGACCAGGCTCGTGCCGCGCAGGCCGAGGTGCCCGTGCTGGCGGCGCAGCACCCAGAAGCCGACGGCCGCCGCGACGACGTACGCGACGGTCTGGCCGAGGCCGAGGGCGAATGCCGTGACCTGCGGCGCGAGCGTGGCGGCGAGGAGGGCGCCGACCGTCGCGACCCCGGTGGTCACGCACTGGAGCCGGAAGGACATCCAGGTCATCTGGTGCGCGTAGAAGACCCGGTCGTTGAGGTACGTCCACGCCATCGGGATCACCATCCACACGAGCCCGGCGAGGACGACCGCGATCGCCCGGGTCTCCTCGAGGGAGTTCGAGAAGAAGAACGTGGACGCGACGTAGGGGGCGAGCACCCCGATGAGGACGATCCCGGGGACGAGGATGATCGAGGGGAGGCGCAGTCCCTGGTCGTGGTAGCGCATGACCTCGGCGTGGTCCCCGTGGCTGGCCGCCTCGGAGAGCCGGGTGTAGAGCGCGGTGACGAGCGAGACCGTGACGAGCCCGTGCGGGAGCATGACGATGAGCAGGGCGGGGGCGAAGGCGGCGATGCCCGCCGCGGGCACGCCGTCCGCCACCCCCAGCCGGGTGGCCCGGGTCAGGACGTTGGACGTGACGACGTAGCCGAGCTGGCTGACGACGATCGACGCGAACGTCCACTTCGCGACCTGGCTGACCTCGCCGAGCCCGTGCCCGCGAACCCCCCACACCGGGCGGTAGCGGAAGCCGATCCGGCGCAGCGGGACGAGGAGCGACAACGCCTGGATGACGATGGACAGGGTGGCCGTGCCGGCCAGCACCGCCACCATCTCGGGGGTCCAGTCACCGGGCGGGGCCTGGAGGGGGTAGCCGGCCTGCTTGAACCACACGAGCCCGATGACCGCCACGATGTTGGCGAGTGCGGGGGCCCACATGTAGCCCGCGAACCGGCCGTGCGCGTTGAGGACCTGGCCGAGGATCGTGTAGAGCCCGTAGAAGAAGATCTGGGGCAGGCAGACCACCGCGAAGACCGTCGCGAGCTGCAGCGCCTGGGGGTCGTCGACGTTGTAGTAGATCCGCACGAGCAGCGGTGCGCCGATGGTGAGGACCACCGTCGCCACGGCGAGGACCGCGAGGGAGAGCGTGATGATCCGGTTGACGAACTCGTCCCCGTCGGGTCGGAGCTTGGCGCGCACGATCTGCGGCACGAGGATCGCGTTGAGCATGCCGCCCGCGATGAGCACGTAGAACTGGTTGGGCAGCGTGTTGGCGGTCGTGAACGCGTCAGCCGCGTAGCCCGTCGTGCCGATGACGCCGGTGAGGAGGGCGGCGCGCACGAGGCCGACGACTCGGCTCACGAAGGTGCCCGACGCCATGACCGCTCCCGCGCGTCCGACGCTCTGCCGACGCTCCCGGCGGTGCCGTCCGCCGGCACCGCTCGTCGCGGCATCCCGCAGGCGCTGGTCCTCGGGCATCTCGGCGTCCGCGGTGCCGTCGCCGGGCGGGGGCGAAGGGGGCTCGGTCGTCATGGGATCGGTCACGCAGGACCCGGCTCAGGCGTCGCCGGAGAGCCGCTGCCAGGCCACCCGGGCGATGCGGCGCTCGTTGGGGAAGGTCAGGTGCCGGTGGGCGTCGCGCAGCGGCAGCCAGGCGACGTCGATGGCCTCGTGGTCGGGGTCGTTCTCGATCGTGAGGAAGCCGCCGACGGCCTCGAGCAGGTAGTGGTGGACGAACTTGTGGATCCGCCGCTCACCGGCGGCGAACCAGTAGTCGATCGTGCCCAGCTCGATGAGCACCCGGCCCTCGATGCCGGTCTCCTCCGCCACCTCGCGGGCAGCGGTCTCCGGGAGGGTCTCGTCGCCCTCGATGTGGCCCTTCGGCAGGCACCACTCGACCCGGCCCGCCCTGTTGCGGCGGGCGATGACGGCGATCCGGGCCTCCCCCTCG
This sequence comes from Ornithinibacter sp., assembly GCA_035703305.1. Lineage (GTDB taxonomy): Bacteria > Actinomycetota > Actinomycetes > Actinomycetales > Dermatophilaceae > Fodinibacter. The sequence continues at coordinate 11,531 of DASSYJ010000023.1, forward strand.
TGGACGTCGACGACGACCCCGCCAGCACTGCGCTCCTCGACCGCGGGGAGCCGCCGGGGCGGCACCCCGGTCGGATCAGCGGCGGCGTGGCTCATTCCGTCACTGTAACGACTTGGTCTCGGGACGCCCGGTCGACTCAGGTCCGGGCGCACGCGCAGCGGGCGCTCGGCGGGCGGGCACGCGGCATACCCTTGGTCCTCGTGTCGACCCGTCAACCGCCGGCCGCCCTCCTGCGCCAGGCCGTCGCGAACCTCGCGCCCGTGCTCCCGGTGCTCACCGACCTCGGGCGTCGGTTCGCGGACGCCGGCCACGACCTGGCGCTCGTCGGGGGGCCGGTCCGCGACGCCTTCCTCGGCCGCACCGCGATCGACCTCGACTTCACGACCTCGGCCCGCCCGGACGACACCGAGGCGGTGCTCGCCGCCTGGGGGAGCGCGACGTGGGACATGGGGCGGGAGTTCGGCACGATCGGTGCGCGCCGGGGACACACGCTCGTCGAGGTGACGACCTACCGGGCCGACGCCTACGACGGCGAGACGCGCAAGCCGGTCGTCGCGTTCGGCGACTCCCTCGAGGACGACCTCGCGCGCCGGGACTTCACCGTCAACGCCATGGCCCTGCGGCTGCCGGACCTCGCCTTCGTCGACCCGCACGGGGGGCTCTCCGACCTCGACGCCGGACGCCTCCGCACGCCGTCCCCGCCCGAGGTCTCGTTCGGCGACGACCCGCTGCGGATGATGCGGGCCGCGCGCTTCGTCGCCCAGCTCGGGGTCGTGCCGGCCCCCGAGGTGTATGCCGCGATGCGCGAGATGGCGGCGTCGATCGGCATCGTCTCGGCCGAGCGGGTGCGCGACGAGCTCGTCAAGCTGATGCTCGCACCCCACCCCCGCGCCGGGCTGGAGCTGCTCGGCGCGAGCGGCCTCGCCACCGAGGTGCTCCCCGAGCTGCCCGCGCTCCAGCTCGAGGTCGACGAGCACCACCGCCACAAGGACGTCTACGAGCACTCGATGACCGTGCTCGAGCAGGCCATCGACCTCGAGGGCCCGGCCGGCGGCCCGGCTGACTCGGTGCCCGGTCCCGACCTGGTGCTCCGGCTCGCCGCGCTGCTCCACGACGTCGGCAAGCCCGCGACCCGCCGCTTCGAGCCCGGGGGCGGGGTGTCCTTCCACCACCACGAGGTCGTCGGCGCGAAGCTCGTCGCGAAGCGGATGCGGGCGCTGCGCTTCGACAAGGAGACGACGAGGGCGGTGGCGCGGCTCGTCGAGCTGCACCTGCGTTTCCACGGCTACGGCGAGGGGCAGTGGACCGACTCGGCGGTGCGCCGCTACGTCACGGATGCCGGTGACCTCCTCCCGCGCCTGCACCGACTCACCAGGGCCGACTGCACGACCCGCAACGTCCGCAAGGCGCGGCGGCTCGCGGCGACCTACGACGACCTCGAGGCGCGGATCGAGGCCCTCCTGGCCCACGAGGAGCTCAAGGCGGTGCGGCCCGAGCTCGACGGCAACCAGATCGCCGAGGTGCTCGGCATCCGGCCCGGCCCCGTGCTCGGTCGTGCCTACAAGCACCTCCTCGCCGTGCGCCTCGACGAGGGCCTGATCGGTCCGGATGCCGCGCGCGAACGGCTCCTCACCTGGTGGGCCGACCAGCCCGAGTCGCGGGGCTGACCCCGTCCCACCTCACCGGTGGGCCCCGTGGGCCACGGGCTAGGCTCGGGGCGCCAGGTCGCCTTCGAAAAGGGGAGCTCGTCCATGCCGGTGCTCGTGTTCGTCGGCGGTGCCGCGTGAGCGGCCCCGACCAGCGGGTCGTGGCGGGTGGGGCGCTGCGGGTGCGCAGTGGCGTCGCGACCCACGTGGGGCGGGTCCGGGACCACAACGAGGACAGCGTCCTCGCGCGGGGACTGGTCTTCGCCGTCGCCGACGGCCTGGGCGGGCACGCCGCCGGTGAGGTGGCGAGCCGGCTCGCCGTGGAGGCGCTGACTGAGCTCGACGAGCTCGGCGAAGCCCGGCCCGAGGACGTCGCCCACGCGCTGGCGGAGGCCAACCGGAGGATCCAGGAGGGTCAGGGTCGGGAGCGGGGGCGGCGGGGGATGGGCACGACGGCCACCGGGCTCACCCTGGCCACCGTCGAGGGCGAGGAGCGGTGGGTCGTCTTCAACATCGGCGACTCCCGCGTCTACCGGGTCGCCGAGGGCGGCATCACCCAGGTGACCCGCGACCACTCGGAGGTGCAGGAGCTCATGGATGCCGGGCTCATCGACGCCACCGAGGCCGCCCACCACCCGCTGCGCCACGTCATCACCCGCTCGCTCGGCTCGGACCCCGCCCCCACCCCCGACCTGTGGGTGCTGCCCCCCACCGCGGGCGAGCGCTTCGTCGTGTGCAGCGACGGGCTCACCGGTGAGCTGCAGGATGCCGACATCCAGCGCCTCGTCGAGGGCCACGACGACCCTCAGGCGGCCGCCGACGCGCTCGTCGCGGCAGCCGTGCGGGCCGGCGGACATGACAACGTGTCCGTCGTGCTCGTCGCCGTCGACGCCGTCGGGCCCTGAGGCCGGCCGGACCTGAGGCCGGCCGGACCTGAGGCGGGCCGGCCCTGACGCCGGCGGGCGGCACCCCCCGGGTGGGGATGCCGCCCGTCGGCGGTGCGCGTCAGCGCGGGATCAGCGCCGGGTCAGCGCTCCTCCTCACCGCGGATGAAGGCCTCGAGCTTCGCGCGACCGAGGTCGTCGGGCCGCTGCTCCGGCGGGGACTTCATGAGGTAGGACGAGGCCGACAGCAGGGCGCCGCCGATGCCGCGGTCCTTGGCGATCTTCGCCGCCCGGATGGCGTCGATGATGATGCCCGCCGAGTTCGGCGAGTCCCAGACCTCGAGCTTGTACTCGAGGTTGAGCGGCACGTCGCCGAACGCGCGACCCTCGAGGCGGACGTAGGCCCACTTGCGGTCGTCGAGCCACGCGACGTAGTCGGACGGGCCGATGTGGACGTTGCGGTCGTCGGTCTTGCCGGCCAGGGCTCCGGTGAGGTTCGAGGTCACCGACTGGGTCTTGGAGATCTTCTTCGACTCCAGGCGCTCGCGCTCGAGCATGTTCTTGAAGTCCATGTTGCCGCCGACGTTGAGCTGGTAGGTGCGGTCGAGCTGCACCCCGCGGTCCTCGAACAGCTTGGCCATGACCCTGTGCGTGATCGTGGCGCCGACCTGGGACTTGATGTCGTCGCCGATCACCGGCACCCCGGCATCCTCGAACTTCGCGGCCCACTCGGGGTCGGAGGCGATGAAGACGGGGAGCGCGTTGACGAAGGCGACGCCCGCGTCGATCGCGCACTGGGCGTAGAACTTGTCGGCCTGCTCCGACCCCACCGGGAGGTAGGAGACGAGCACGTCGACCTCGGCGTCCTTGAGGGCCGCGACGACGTCGACGGGGTCGGCGCCGGACTCGTCGATGGTGAGGCGGTAGTACTTGCCGAGGCCGTCGAGGGTGTGGCCCCGCTGCACCGTCACGCCGGTGGTCGGGACCTCGGCGATCGTGATGGTGTTGTTCTCGGAGGCGTTGATCGCCTCGGCGAGGTCCTTGCCGACCTTCTTGTCGTCGACGTCGAACGCGGCGACGAACTCCACGTCGCGCACGTGGTAGTCACCGAACGTGACGTGCATGAGGCCGGGCACGGTCGTCGACGCGTCGGCGTCGCGGTAGTAGTGCACGCCCTGGACGAGCGACGACGCACAGTTGCCGACGCCGACGATGGCGACGCGGATGGAACCCATGTGCTTCTCCTGGAAGGTCGGTGGTGAGGTGGACAGGGGACGGATGCCGGGAGCGCCGGGCGGCGCCACCGGCGACTACGGCTGGGGGCCGGGGTCGGAGGGGTGACGCCGCTCGGCGTCGATGAGCTCGCTGAGCCAGCGGACCTCACGCTCGGTGCGCTCCTCGCCGTGGCGCTGGAGGGCGGAGGTGTAGGCGTCGAGGCGCTCCCGGCTCCGGGTCGCGGCCTCGCGCACGCGGTCGAGGTCCTCCTGGACCCGCGAGCGGCGCCCTTCGAGGATGCGCAGGCGCACGTCGCGCTCGGTCCGGGCGAAGAAGGCGAAGCGCACGTCGAAGCCGTCGTCGTCGTAGGCGGAGGAGTCCGACCGGGCGACGAGGTCGGCGAAGTGCTCCTTGCCCGTGGCGGTGAGCTCGTAGACGACCCGGTGGCGCTTCCCCGTGGGGCCGCGGGGGTCCGTCGTCTCGGCGATGAGCCCGCGCCCGAGCAGGGACTTCAGGGCCGGGTAGAGGGTGCCGTAGGACAGGGCGCGGAACGGCCCGAGCGCGGTGTTGAGCCGGCGACGCAGCTCGTACCCGTGCGTCGGCCCCTCGTGGAGGAGCCCGAGCACCGCGAGCTCGAGCAGGTGCGCACGACGGCTGACCACGGGGACCTCCTCTCTCGGAACCGACAGGACAAAGCCGGCGTTTGTCAGCGCAGACCGTAGCACGGATATATCGGCGCGATACGTCCGGTGTCACCGCCGTCCGTGCTCCGCCCGGCGGACATGTCAGGTTTCCCCCAGAAAGCCGGTCATACTGGCGGGCGGGTCCGTGCACCGCACGCCCCTCGCGCCACCTCGCCACCGACCCCGTCCCCTCCCGGAAGCAGCATGAGCCAGGAACCCCCCCGCACCCGCGCCGAGGCCAAGCTGGCCCAGGCCAACCGGGCCGCCGCAGGGCCCCCCACACGCCGCTCCGACCTCCATCCCCCGCTCGACGACGGGGCACCGCCGACCTCCCGTCGGCGGCGCTGGCTCAAGCGCGGCCTGTGGACGCTGCTGGGCCTCTTCCTCCTCGGCCTCGCCGGCGTGGGGTTCGCGTACGCGACGACCGACATCCCCGAGCCGAACGAGATCGCCACCGCGCAGGCGTCGATCGTCTACTACGCCGACGGCAAGACCGAGATGGCCCGGCTCTCCGACGCCCAGGGCAACCGGGAGTCCGTGCCACTGTCGAAGGTGCCGGAGCACATGCAGCACGCGATGCTGGCCGCCGAGGACCAGGACTTCTACCAGAACAGCGGCATCTCGCCGACGGGCATCGCGCGGGCCGTGTGGGTCGCGGTCAAGGGCGGCCAGGCGACGCAGGGCGGGTCGACGATCACCCAGCAGTACGTCAAGAACGCGTTGGTCGGCGACGCACGCTCGGGCCTTGGAGGAATTGTCCGCAAGGCCAAGGAACTGGTCATTTCGACGAAGATGTCCGGTGAATGGTCGAAAGACCAAGTGTTGCAGTCATATCTGAACATCATCTATTTCGGTCGCGGCGCGTACGGCATCTCCGCGGCGGCAAAGGCCTACTTCGACAAACCGGTCGAACAGTTGAACGTCGCCGAGGGTGCGCTACTCGCCGCGCTCATCCAGCGCCCGTCCGGCCTGGATCCCGCCGTCAATCCGGACGGCGCGGCCAAGCGGTGGAACTGGGTGCTCGACGGCATGGTCGACATCGGCGCGCTGTCGGCGAGCGACCGGG
>DASSYJ010000025.1:0-33661 GCA_035703305.1 Ornithinibacter sp.
TCAGCCGAGCCCGTGACGAGGGCCTCGGCCGCGGGTCGAGGTCGTGGAGGGCGCCGTCACCGCGACGGAATGGCCCCACGCCCGCGCCCGGTCGACCTCACCCTCGGCGAGGGGTCCCTCGACGTCGAGCACGTAGAAGCTCTCGGGGCGCACGGCCTGCCTGAAGCCGTGGCGACGCCCTGCCCTCGCGGCGCTGTGGGCGGCGGAGCCGGGCACGTGGCGCACCCTCGTGACCCGGGTGTCGAAGGCGGCGAACCACCGACCGTGCTCGTCCGGGAGGCTCGAGAGCCACTCGCGCAGACCGGAGTCCACGGTTCCGTGCGTCGCTCCCTGCGCGCGGGCCTCGCGCCGGGTGTTGGCACGGCTCATCGAGAAGGCGTGCGTCGGACCACCCGCCACCACGAGGTCGACCCCCGTGAGGTCCGTGGACGCCTCACCCACCTCGAGGATCTCGACCGGCATCACGTCACCGATGCCCGCGGCCACGGCTCGGGCGACCTCCTCGGAGTTCCCGAACATGGACTCGTAGACGACCAGTGCCCGCGACATCGCCGATCCTTCCGGAGCCGCCCTCGCACGGGGACGTGGCCCGTCTCCACCGTACGTCCGTCGGCAGATGCGGTCGGTGTCTCATCGGTCACCCCCGGGCGCCACCCCGGGGGACGGACAGCGGCCGACGCCGTGCGGCCAGCGGCTCAGCGGCGCCGGTCGCCCGCGAACCTCGCCACGACGATGGCGACGACGGTGACGAGGAAGACCTGTCCCAGCACGGCCTCCGCGCCGACGAGGAGCCGGGCCAGCTGCGTCACCGGGACCACGTCACCGATGCCGAGCGTCGAGATCGTCGTGAGGCTGACGTAGGTGTAGGTGCTCGACGTCTCGGGCTGACCGAAGAGCCAGCTGCTCGACCACGCGTCGACGCTGAGGAAGACGGCCGCCCAGGCGACCGCGATCTGGAGGTATGCCGCGATCGCCCCGAGAACGGTGCGGCCCCCGACGACGGTGTGCTGAGCGAGCCGGCGGATGACGATGACCGGCACGAAGAGGACGACGACGAGCCACACCGGGTCCGCCTTGCCGACCTCAGGCAGGGTGACAGCGGTGAGGGCCTCGACGATGGAGACCGTGCCGAGAACGGCCACGGCGAGGAGCACCAGGACCTCGCCCACGCGCCTCCTGGACCGGCGCACCCCGGTGGCGCGCATGGCCGCGATGAACGCCGCGGCGCTCATGAAGTGCGCGGCGAAGGACTGTCCGTAGGACGCGCCGACGTCGACGAGGGCGGAGACGACGATCGTCAGGACGATGAAGAAGAGGAGGACGCCGAAGCGGTCCTCGGGTGCGGTGTGCCAGTCCGTCCAGATCTCCCGCAGGCTCCGTCGGGCGGGCTGCCCACCAGGGCCCGGGGCGGTGTCGCCTGCCTGCGACACCTCGTGAGCGGTCACGAGAGGCGTCGGTGTGAGGTCAGTGGGCCAGGTGCCTCGCCTTGAGCGTCGTGTACTCCTCTTCGGTGATCGCACCTGAGTCGAGCAGCTTCTTGGCCTCGGCGATCTGGTCGACCGCGCTCCCTGAGGAGGAGCCGGCGACGGAGCGGATGTAGTCGTCCTGCGCCTCGCGCATGGCTCGCTGGTCGCGGGAGTTCCGCTCGGCCATCCCGTCACCGCGGACGACGAGGTAGACGATCGCCGTGATGATCGAGAAGAAGATCAGCGCGACGAGCCAGACGGCCTTCATGGCACCGGACACCGACCGGTCCCGGAAGAGGTCCAGGACGATGGAGAACATCGCCATGAGGTACGCCACGATGGCGAAGGAGACGAACAGGAACCAGATGAACTCCCAGAAGGACATGGTCCTCGGCTTTCGGTCGTCGGCCGCCACGCCGGCGGCGCTGCGCTCGTAACATACCGTCGCCGGTGGGCGGGCCGTCGGCGCCTCGCGGGTGCAGGCGTGTCGGGTCGCGGCCGCGGCGGCGCCAGGCGGAGCGACGGTCAGCGGACGTCCTGGAGCCGTCCGTACTGCACCCGGCCGTGCTCCAGGGCGGCGACGTACCCAGCCCGTTCGTATGCCGTGGCGTCGGTGTCCGCGGGTACGGCGAGCCGGCCGCGCACGGCCTCCAGGGAGGTGAGCTCCTTGCGCCGCATCCACGCCTCGAGCCCCTCGAGGAGGGTCGTGGCGTGGCCGATCCCGTGGCGCAGGAGGGCGGATGCCGTCATGACGACGTCGGCTCCCGCGAGGAGGTAGGCGGCGACGTCGTCGGACGACTCGACACCCGTGGTCGCGGCGAGCGACCCGGTGACGTGGCCGCGGAGGATCGCGATCCAGGCCCGTGGCAGCCGGGCCTCCTGCGGCACGGAGAGCGTGACGCCGGGCTCGACGGTCAGGGTCTCCGGGTCGATGTCGGGGTGGAGGAAGCGGTTGAAGAGCACGAGGCCGTCCGCACCGGCGCGGTCCAGGCGCATCGCCACCTCCCCCACCGAGCTGAAGTGCGGGCTGAGCTTGACGGCGACCGGGATGCCCACCGACTGCCTGACGCCCTCGAGGATCTCGACGTGCCGGTCCTCGACGTCGCGACCCGGCGTGTGCGGGTCACCCGGCACGGCGTAGATGTTGAGCTCGATGGCCGCGGCCCCGACGTCCTCGATCGCCCGGGCGAAGCGCACCCAACCACCCGAGGTGCTCCCGTTGAGGCTCGCGATGACGGGCACGTCGACGGCCTCGGCGCAGCGCTGGACGTGCGTGAGGTAGCGGTGCCCGGCCCCGGGCTCGGCCGTCCTGGGTGACGGGAAGTACGAGAGGGCCTCCCCGAACGCGTCCTCGTGGGCCTCGGTCAGGTGCAGGTCGCGCAGCTGCTCGCGGTGCACCTCCTCCTCGAAGAGGGAGTAGAGCACGACGGCACCGACGCCGGCATCCGCCAGCTCCTTGACGCCGTCGACGCGCACCGACAGAGGGGACGCGCTCGCCACGAGCGGGTTGCGCAGGGCCATCCCGAGGTAGTGCGTCGTCAGGTCCATCACGAGCTCCTTCGTGCGTCGGCGGGGAAGGCGGAGGGGCCCCGGGTGGCCATCTGCTCGTAGGTCACCCACCGCTGGTCAACGGCCTCCTGGGCCAGCACGAGGAGCCGGTCCGCCTCGACGGGGTCGGAGTTGCGCAGCATCCGGTAGCGCAGCTCGTTGTAGATGTAGTCCGACAGCGGGATCCGTGGCCGGGGCGAGTCGAGCTGGAAGGGGTTGCCGCCCGAGGCCCGGACGGTGGGGTCGTAGCGCACGAGGGGCCAGTGGCCGGAGGCGACGGCGCGGTACTGCTGGTCCAGGCCCGTGCTCATCTCGATGCCGTGGGCGATGCAGTGGCTGTACGCGATGATCAGGCTCGGGCCGTCGTAGGCCTCCGCCTCGCGGAAGGCGGTCAGGGTCTGCTCCGGGTCGGCCCCCATCGCGACCCGGGCGACGTAGACGTTGCCGTAGGCGATGGCCTGGAGGGCGAGGTCCTTCTTGGCGACGACCTTGCCGCCCGCCGCGAACTTGGCCACGGCGCCCAGCGGTGTCGCCTTGGACGCCTGGCCGCCGGTGTTGGAGTAGACCTCGGTGTCGAGCACGAGGACGTTGACGTCGCGACCCGAGGCGAGGACGTGGTCGAGCCCCCCGGAGCCGATGTCGTAGGCCCACCCGTCGCCTCCGACGATCCAGACGCTGCGCCGCAGGAGGTGGTCGGCGACGCTGCGCAGGTCGTCGACGACCGGGCCGGTCAGGCCGTCGAGCCGGAGCACGAGGTCGGCCACGTGCTCGCGCTGGCGGGTGAGCTCGAACTCCCGGATCTGGGGGCCCTCGACGATGGCGTCGACGAGGTCGGCCCCGACCACGTCGCGGAGCTCGGCGAGGCGCTCGCGGGCCAGGGCGGTGTGCAGGTCGGCGGCGAGCCGGAGGCCCAGCCCGAACTCGGCGTTGTCCTCGAACAGGGAGTTCGACCACGCCGGACCGCGTCCCCGCTCGTTCCTGGCCCAGGGGGTCGTGGGCAGGTTGCCGCCGTAGATGGAGGAGCAGCCGGTGGCGTTCGCGACGGTGGCGCGCTCACCGAAGAGCTGGGTGAGCAGCTTGAGGTAGGGCGTCTCGCCGCACCCCGCGCACGCGCCGGAGAACTCGAACAGCGGCTGGAGGAACTGCGTGCCCCGGACGGTGCCGAAGTCGACGCGGGACCGCTCGTTGTGCGGGATCGTCTCGAAGTAGGCGATGCTCTCGCGCTCGGCCTCGAGCACGGGCGCGATCGGCTCGAGGTTGATCGCCTTGCGGGTGGGCTCGCCGAGCGGCCTGACCGGGCAGGCCTCGACGCAGAGCCCGCAGCCGGTGCAGTCCTCGACGTAGACCTGGAGCGTGAACCGGGAGTCGGGCAGCCCCACTGCGTCGAGCGGAGCCGAGCGGAAGCCGACGGGCGCGCCGTCCAGCACCTCGTCGTCGAAGTACTTCGAGCGGATGACGGCGTGCGGGCAGACGAAGCTGCACGTGCCGCACTGGATGCAGGTGTCGGGGTCCCAGCGGGCGACGACCTCGGAGATGCGCCGCTTCTCGTAGGCCGTCGTGCCGCTGGGGTAGGTCCCGTCGATGGGCAGCGCGCTCACGGGGAGGGAGTCGCCGGCACCCGCCATCATCGCCGCGGTGACCGTGCGCACGAACTCCGGCGCGTGGGCGGGCACGACCGGCGGGAGCTCGTGGCCCGAGGTCCGGGACGGCACGGGCACCTCGTGCAGGGCCACGAGGGTCGCGTCGACCGCGGCCTCGTTGCGGCGCACGACCTCCGACCCGCGTCGCGCGTAGGTCTTCCCGATCGCCGCCTTGACCTTCGCGATCGCCTCGTCGCGCGGGACGACGCCGGAGATCGCGAAGAAGCAGGTCTGCAGCACGGTGTTCGTGCGGCCGGGGAGCCCTGCGTGCCGGGCCACGGCGTCGGCGTCGATGGTCCAGAGGCGGAGCCGCTTGTCGATGATGCCCTGCTGCACCGGTCGCGGGAGCGCGTCCCAGACCTCGTCCGGGGGCTGGGAGGCGTTGAGCAGCAGGGTGGCACCCGGCCCGGCGCTCTCGAGGACGTCGATCCGGTCGAGGAGCCCGAGGTGGTGGCAGCCCACGAAGCCCGCCTGCGAGACGAGGTAGGGAGCCCGGATGGGGTGCGGGCCGAAGCGGAGGTGCGACACCGTGAGCCCGCCGGACTTCTTCGAGTCGTAGACGAAGTACGCCTGGGCGTACACCGCGGGGTCGGACCCGAGGATCTTGATGGTGTTCTTGTTCGCGCCGACCGTGCCGTCGGAGCCGATGCCGTAGAACACCGCCCGCAGCGTCTGCGGGTCCTCGATGAGCAGGTCGGCGTCCCACGGCAGGCTGGTCCCGCCCACGTCGTCGGTGATGCCGACGGTGAAGCGGGGACGCGGCTCGGGCGCCTCGAGCTCGTCGAGCACGGCGACGACCATCCCTGGGGTGAACTCCTTGGACGACAGGCCGTACCGACCGCCGATGACGCGTGGCAGCACGTCGAGGTCGCCGCGCTGGTGCGCCTCGGCGAGGGATGTCAGCACGTCGAGGAAGAGCGGCTCGCCGTTCGAGCCCGGCTCCTTGGTGCGGTCGAGGACGGCGATGCCGCGGACCGTCGACGGCAGGGCCGCGAGGAGCTCGGCCGCGGGGAACGGGCGGTAGAGGCGCAGGTGGAGCACCCCGACCCGGCGCCCGTGCGCGACGAGGTGGTCCACCGTCTCGCGCACGGTCTGCGCGCCCGACCCCATGACGACGACCACGTGCTCGGCATCCGGGTGCCCGGCATACTCCACCGTGCGGTACGCGCGCCCGGTGTGGCCCGCCAGCTCGTCCATGACCTCCTGGACCACCCCCGCCACCCGCGCATACAGCGGGTTGACCGTCTCTCGCGCCTGGAAGTAGACGTCGGGGTTCTGGGCCGTGCCGCGGATGAACGGCCGCTCCGGCGTCAGCGCGCGAAGGCGGTGCTCACGGACCAGCTCCTCCGGGACGACGGCCCGGAGCACCTCGTCGTCGATGAGCTCGACCGTGTTGAGCTCGTGCGAGGTGCGGAAGCCGTCGAAGAAGTGCACGAACGGCACGCGGGTGCGCAGCGTCGCCGCCTGCGCCACGAGCCCGAGGTCGTGAGCCTCCTGGACCGACGCCGAGGAGAGCAGCGCGAAGCCGGTCTGCCGCACCGCCATGACGTCGGAGTGGTCACCGAAGATCGAGAGCCCCTGCGCGGCGATCGACCTCGCCGCGACGTGGAAGACGGTGGACGTCAGCTCCCCGGCGATCTTGTACATGTTGGGGATCATGAGGAGCAGGCCCTGGCTGGCCGTGAACGTCGTGCTCAGCGCACCACCCTGCAGGGCGCCGTGCATGGCGCCCGCGGCACCGCCCTCGCTCTGCATCTCCATGACGGTGGGCACGGTCCCCCACACGTTGGGGCGGTTGGCGCTCGACCACTCGTCGGCGAGCTCGGCCATCGTCGACGACGGGGTGATCGGGTAGATGGCGCACAGCTCGTTGAGGCGGTAGGCGACGTCGACCGCCGCCTCGTTGCCGTCGATGGTCACCCGCACGGTCATGGCGCCACTCCCCCACCAGGCGAGCCGGTCACCGGCTCCGCCACCATCTCGATCGCGTGCACCGGGCACTGTCGGTAGCAGGCGCTGCAGCCCGTGCAGGCGGTGTAGTCGAAGCGGTAGCGGTGTCCCCTCCCGAGCTTGATGACGGCATCCTCGGGGCAGGCACCGAGGCAGCCGTCGCACTCGAAGCAGTTGCCGCAGGAGAGGCAGCGGGCCGACTCGTAGGACGCCTCCTGCGCGGTGAGCCCGGTGAGGATCTCGTCGAAGGAGAAGACCCGGGCGGTGGGGTCGAGCACGGCCTGCTCACGGCGGTCGTGGGGGCCGAAGTACCAGAGGTTGAGCTTGTCGAAGTCCGCCCGCTCGTGCTTCGGGGCCTGCACGTGGGGCTCGCCCCGCAGCCAGGCGTCGATCGCCCGGGCGGCCCGCTTGCCGTGGCCGACGCCGATCGTCACCGTGCGCTGGCTCGGCACGGCGTCCCCGCCCGCGAAGATGCCGGGCGCCCCGGTCATGAGCGTGGTCCGGTCGACCTGCACGGTGTCCCGGTCGAACTCGATGCCCGGTATGCCGTGGAGGAACGCCGTGTCGCTCTTCTGCCCCAGCGCCAGGATGAGCGTGTCGGCCGCGAGGGTCTCGAAGCGGCCGGTCCCGTGCGGGACGCCGTGCTCGTCGAGCTCCTGCACCTCGACGGTGAGCGCGTCGTCACCCATCGAGCTGATGGTCCGCAGCCAGGTGATCCGGATGCCCTCCTCCTCCGCGTCCCTCGCCTCCTCCTCGTGGGCCGGCATCTGCTCCCGGGTGCGGCGGTAGACGATGACGGTCTCGTCGGCCCCGAGGCGGCGGGCGACGCGTGCGGCATCCATGGCCGTGTTGCCACCGCCGTAGACGGCGACCCGTCCGCTGAGCGGCTGCTGCTCGCCGGACTCGACCCCCCGGAGGAAGTCGACGGCGTCGAGCACCCGGCTCGCGTCGTCGTTGGGGATGTCGACCCGCGCGGACAGGTGGGCCCCGACGGCGACGAAGACCGCGTCGAAGCCCCCGTCCTGGCGCTCGAGGTCGAGGTCCACGACCCGGTGGTCCTGCTCGAGGGTGACGCCGAGCCGGCGGAGCCGGTCGACCTCGGCGTCGAGCACCTCTCGCGGGAGGCGGTAGGAGGGGATGCCGTAGCGCATCATGCCGCCCGGCATCGGGGCGCTGTCGCGGACCGTGACGTGGTGCCCGAGCCGGGCGAGGTGGTATGCCGCGGACAGCCCGCTCGGACCGGAGCCGACGACGAGGACGCGCCTGCCGCTCTCGGTGTCCGGCTGCTCGAACGCCCAGCCCTGCTCGATCGCCAGGTCGCCGAGGAATCGCTCGACACCGTGGATCGAGATCGCGCTGTCCAGCTCCTTCCGGTTGCAGGCGGCCTCGCACGGGTGGTAGCAGACCCGGCCGTGGATGGCCGGGAACGGGTTGTCCGCCGTGAGCTGGCGCCACGCCGCCTCGTGCTCGCCCGCCTTGACGTGCGCGAGCCAGGCCTGGATGTTCTCGCCCGCGGGACACCCGGCGTTGCAGGGCGGGAGCAGGTCGACGTAGACGGGACGCTGGGTGCGCACCGGTCCCGACCGGAGCCGGGACTGGCCGAGCGGGGCGAGTGGGGTGAGGTCACGTTCTGGTCCGGGCACCGGCCGCCTCCTGGGTGGTCCCGGCGGTGATGCCGGGTCGTTGCGTCCCCACGAATACTACGCGTCGTAGTTGAGGCGTCGACCGCGGTGTGGTCCGCACGACGCAGGGAGGGTGCGGCCCGTGCCCGGTCGGGTGGAGGTGCGCCTCAGACGCTGCCGTTGACGGCCGCGATCAGGGCCACGCAGGCCCCGCCCAGGACGACCGTGATGATCGCGGTGCCCGCGAGGATGCCGAGCGCGATCATCCTGGTCCGCTCGACGACGGCGAGGGCGACCCAGCAGCCGAGGAGGACGACGAGGCAGGCGATCGCGACGGCCCCCTGGGCGGTCGTGTTCTCGGTGAGCGACGTGACGACTGTGGTGGCCATGGCGAAGAGCGTGACCGCGGCGATCACCGCCGGGATCGCCAGGGCCGCGCCGAGCCAGAACTTCCCCCTCCTCGACATGCCCGAGGGCGGTGGGTGGTGGGGCCCCATGGCTCCGGCGGGCGGACCGAGCGGTCCCACTCCTCCACCGGGCGGTGGTCCCGGAGGAGGTCCTGGCGGTGGTCCCGGAGGAGGTCCTGGCGGTGGTCCCGGCGGTGGCCCGGGCGGTGGCCCGGGAGGTGGTCCTTGGGGTGGCGGCCCTTGCGGGGGAACGGGTGGCTCGGACATGGGTCTCCCTCCTCAGCGGATCCACAGGACGATGCCGGCGACGGCTGCTCCGGCGAGCACGACGAGGTAGGCCAGCACCAGCCGGGTGTCCCCGAGCTTGCACCTCGAGCGGAGGAGCCCCTGCCGGCGGGCGCGGGTGTAGCCGACGATGGCGAGCACCGAGAAGCCCAGCAGGGCGACCGGGCCGAGCACCCACCCGAGCAGGGCGACCGTCGTGAACACGCACAGCCGCAACGGGTCGAACGGCGGCTCGGCCTCCGCGGGCACGGTCTCGTGCGGCGGGGGCACCTGGCGCGGGTCGGCGCTCACGCCCGGTCCCGGGTGAGCAGCGGCAGGCCGGTGGCGGTGGAGATCCTCGTGTCCGACAGCGGTCTCCACGCCTGTACGGCGCAGAACGGCGCGCACTGGTGACCACCGTCGCCGACGGTCGCGACGTGGACGCAGCACTGGGTGAGGCGCTCCTCGATCATCGTGTTCATGTCCATGAACGGCTTGACCGTCACCCGGAGCACCCGCTCTCCCAGGAGCCGGCGCAGTCGCTCCCGCTGGCCCGGCAGGCTCGAGGCGGCCAGGGTGGCGAGGGTGCCGATGCCGAGGTCGCAGCTCGTGCAGATGTCGCCCCAGATCGTCGCCATCGAGGGGTGCGAGAGCGAGGACTGCTCCGAGAGGAGGTCGAGCAGCGACCCCTGGACGACGGCCCGGAGCTGCTCGGGGATCGCGTCGTCGGCGATGCGGTTCGCGAGCACGTCGGGCTCGAGGTCGAGCCACTGCCTGAGCCGGTCGTGGCCGATGAGCGAGACGAGCGAGCGCCACGTGCCGGAGTCGTCGCGGAGCAGGTACCCGACGGAGCAGCAGTGGGGGTGCGAGCACGGGAGCGCGGTGAGGTCGCGCCAGGTGACGAGCCCCGCGGTCTGCTCCTCCAGCCGGGCGAGCACCCCGGTGTGCGTCAGCCGGTCCATCGGGTCGACCCCGTTGCCCCGACCCGACCCGAACACCGGCTGGATCGTCACGCCCCCGACGTAGGGCGTGTCGACGGCCCGCTTGACCACGACACCGATCTCGTCGTCGTTGACCCCGAGGGCGGCGGTCATCGTCAGCGTCGTGAAGACCGCCGCGTCCGAGAGCCGCTCGACCGCCCGCTCCTTGAAGCGGCGGATGTCGGCGCCACGGTGGTGCACGGATGCCTCCGCCGAGGCACCGTCGTACTGGAGGTAGACCTCGACCCGCTCGCGGTGACGCCGGAGCAGGGCGAGGAGGTCGTCGTCCTGGGCGATGGCCAGGCCGTTGGTGTTGACGAGCACGCGCACGATCGGCCGACGGCTGACCGCGTCGAGCAGCTCCTCGAGCTGCGGGTAGAGGGTCGGCTCGCCACCGCTCAGCATGAGGACGTCGATCCGGCCGTTCTCCCGCGAGAGGCGTGCGTCGATCGACGCCAGCACCTCGGCGAGCGGCACCACGCTGGCGAGCGCGGGCGCGGAGGCGGCGAAGCACGTGGGGCACTTGAGGTTGCAGTGGTCGAGGAGGTCCTCGAGCAGGATGCACGTGTGCTGGGTCTGCATCTCGGGCAGGCCCTCGGCATACGCGGACGGGACCGGGGCGAAGTTGCCGGCGCGGTCCGGCGTGTGCACCTTCGTCGGCGCCGTCCACTGCTCGAGGTAGGTCAGGATCTCGGGCGACTCGTCGTACAGCGTGCGGACCAGGCCGTGCCGGGCGCACCCGCGCTCCAGCCAGATCCTCCCGTCGCGCTCCACGAGCCACCCGGAGAGGCGCTGCACCTCGGCGAGCGGCCGGTCGGGACGCTCCTCGTGGCACAGGGGGCAGAAGGCGTTGACGTAGCGGTGGACGCGGTCGCCGCGCAACGGCATCCCGGGTCCGGTGCGTGTCGTCGACGGCGGGGTCATGCCGCCACCCGCTCCCGCAGCACACCGGCATACGCCCCCGACCGGGCGTGCACGGCGATCCGCACGAGCACGAGCGGCACCGTCACGGCGAGGAAGAGCTGGGGGCGGGTCAGGCCGTGCCAGACCACCTCGTTCCCACGGGTGTACTCGACGAGGAACCGGAACGAGCCGTAGGCGGCGACGTACCAGACGAAGACCTCACCGGGAGGCAGGGGTCGGTGCCGCAGCCAGGCCCAGATGAGTCCGAAGGCGAGGAGGTGGAAGACGATCTCGTAGACGAAGGACGGGTGCAGCGGCGTGCCGGCCGGTGCGCCCAGGCGGGCGGCGGCATCCGGGTCGAGGGTGATGCCCCAGCCTCGCCCGGTGGGCGCACCCGGCTTCTCGGTGAGCAGGCACCCGACCCGGCCGACGGCCATCCCGAGGGCCACCGCGGGCGCGAAGAGGTCGCCCGTGCGCAGCCGGTAGCCGCTGAGGAGCTTGGCGACGTGCACGCCGAGCCAGGCGCCGACGAGCCCGCCGAGGATGCTGCGGTTGCCGTGGAGCCACTGCTCGGTGAGGGAGGCGTTGCCGCTGAGGTCGAGGTGCTGGAGCCAGGTGCCGAGCCGCATGAAGACCGCGCCGCCGACGATCGCCCCCGTGACCACGACGAGCAGGCGGTCGTCGCTCGCACCCCGCCGACGCGACTCCAGCACGAACACGAGGACCGCGGCGAGGGTGCCCAGTGCGACGAACAGCTCGTGCACGGGCACCGGACCCAGCCGCGGGTACATGCGCGCCAGCATGGCAGGTGCCGCCGGTCCGCACGCGCCACTTCGTGCCACGCCACGGCGCGTCGGCCACGATGGACCCATGCCGTCCTGGGTCCTGCACGTCGACATGGACCAGTTCATCGCCGCCGTCGAGGTGCTCCGACGGCCGGAGCTCGCCGGGCTGCCCGTCATCGTGGGTGCGCGTGGGGACCCGACCGAGCGCGGGGTGGTCTCCACCGCCTCCTACGAGGCCCGGGTCTTCGGGGTCCGGTCCGGGATGCCGCTGCGCACGGCGGTGCGTCGGTGCCCCGAGGCCGTCGTGCTGCCGGTGGACAAGCCGGCGTACGACGCGGCGTCCCTGGTCGTCATGGACACCCTGCGCGCGGTCCCCGGCGCCGTCGTGGAGGTGCTCGGCTGGGACGAGGCCTTCGTCGGGATCGACGCCGACGACCCCGACGTCGTCGCCCGGCGGATCCAGGCGGACGTGCTCGCCGCCACCCGGTTGCACTGCACGGTCGGCATCGGGGACACGAAGGTCCGCGCCAAGATCGCCACCGAGCTCGGCAAGCCCCGGGGCACGTTCAGGCTCACTCGGGAGACCTGGTTCGAGGTCATGGGTGACCGGCCGGCGCGCGACCTCTGGGGGGTGGGCGGCCGCATCTCGCAGCGGCTGGGCGCGCTCGGCATCCACACCGTGCGTGAGCTCGCGCACGCCGACGAGGAGGTGCTGGCGGGTGCCTTCGGCCCGCGGACCGGCCCATGGCTGCGGCAGCTCGGCCGTGGTGGCGGCACGAGCCACGTCGACGACACCCCCTGGGTGCCGCGCGCGCACGGCCGCGAGACGACGTTCCAGCGTGACCTGACCTCCCCCGAGGAGGTTGCGGAGGCGGTTCGCATCCTGGCCGGGCAGGTGGTGGAGGACATCCGCGGTGAGGGCCGTCCGTGCGCACGCGTGCACCTCAAGGTGCGGTTCGCGCCGTTCTTCACGGTCAACCGCTCGCGCAAGCTCCCCGAGCCCACGTGGGATGCCGGGGCCATCGCCGACACCGCGCTCGACCTGCTGCTCCGGCTGGACGACCAGCGGCCCGTGCGCCTGCTCGGGGTCCGGGCGGAGATGGCGCCGCCCGAGGGCGGGTACGACGCGCCTCGGACGCACGGCCGGCGCGGGGGCCCGTGACGCCCCTCGACGCCCCTCGACGCCCGGGCCGGGCGTGACCGCGCTACCAGACGTTGCCGACCGCGCTACCAGACGTTGCCGACGCCAGGGGTGTAGGAGGGCGAGACGACCCCGGCCTTGGCGACGAGGTTGGTGACCGTGACCATCCCCTCGAAGGTCGCGACGGGCGCGTTGACGTCGACGGTGGGGGCGGTCGCCCGCACCCGGACCGCGGACGTGAGGTCCAGGTCGAGCACGGTCGACTCGACGGTGACGTTCGCGCCCCGGAGCACGAGGTCACCCGTGGTCTCCAGCGTGACGTCACCCGAGGTGAGCTCGGCGTCCCACGTCACGCCGGTCCAGACCGGGTGGTCCACCTGGCCCCCCTCGAACTCCACCCAGACCGTCGAGCCGACCCCCGGGAGCTGGACCAGCCCGCGCGGGACGGGCGGGAGGCAGGCATCGGCCCACTGGTCGTTGACCCCCAGGGCCGGGACGTCCACCTGGAGCCGGCTGCGCTGTTCGGGGTCGTCGTCGGACCGAACGACCGCGCGGTACTTGCCGAAGAGCTGGGCCATGGGGTCCTCCGTGAGGTGGGGTGGGATGGCTGGTGGGGCGAGGGTGCTGGCCGAGGGCGCCCGCTGGCGGGAGACGGCCGTCCTGCGGTACTGGGCGCCGTTGCCGGTCGAGACCGGTTCCTCGATCACCTGGGCGAGCACCGCGACCCAGGCGACCCACCGACCGGGCGTGGTCGGGTCCGGCGTGAAGTCGGCCGGCCCGACCGAGAGGGGGACGGTCGAGTCGTCGACGGAGCCGGTGGGGAGCACCGCCCGGGAGCCGTCGAACGGGCGGGCGACGGGGTCGGTCGTCTCGACGCGGGCGGACAGGAAGAAGGACGGTGCCGACGTGGCCGTGGCCGACTGGGCCGCTGCGCGGATGTCGGCCTCGACACCGGCGTCCCCGTGGTCGGTGAACCGGGGCACCGCGACCGCGAGGAACTCCGCCCGGGCGGCGTCCCACGTCGTCGAGGTCGTGATGTCGCGCGGGAACGGCGCGCTCCACGTGCGGGCGAGCCGGTGCTCGGCGGTGGCCCCGGCCTGGCGGAACACGCCGGCCCGCAGGGGCGCACAGATCGTCAGGTCCGAGCCGAACAGCTGGGCGAGGGCGGACACGAAGAACGGGTCGCGGCCGACGTCACCGCCGTAGAGGCACACCGTCGTCGCCTCGGTGACCTCGGTCGGTCCGAGGGATGCCGGGTAGCCGTCGGACCCGGGGTGCGCCAGCGCGGCCCTCAGCGTGTCGACGGTGGTCAGGCCGCCGTCGTCGGTGCGCCGGGCGTCGCTGACCGGGAGCCGGAGGGCGCTGACGCCGCACGGCCTGGTCACGAGGTTGACGACGTCGAACACCTCCCCCGTGGCTGCACGGGCCCGCAGGTCGGCGAGCACGTCGTCGAGCGTCGTCGCCGGGCCACCCGGTGGCGCCGGGTGGACCGTCGACCCGGGGCGCGTCGAGAAGTAGCCCTCGGCTGCGGCGAAGAACCCGGTGCCGTTCGCGTCGCCCTCGACGAGGTAGGTGATCTCCGCCATCACTGCCCCCTCACGTCGAGGGCGACATCGAACGCGAGGCCGCTCGAGCCCTCTCCTCGGCCGGTCGACACGGAGCGGGAGACCCAGGTGTGCCGCCCACCGTCGGCCGATCGGGCCAGCGACCACCGCCGGCGCACCGTCACCCCGGTGGACCCGACCTCCTCCTCGGGGACCCTCTGTCCGCGCAGCTCGCGCAGGATGCTGGACCGGGGCGCCGTGAGCACCATGACCCCCCACGTGTCCGGTCGCGGGAGCACCGCCTCGACGAGGTCGACACCCCTGGCCGCGTCGTCGACGCGCACCGGGACGAAGGGCACCCAGTGGTCGGGGACGTCGGTCATCAGCCGGTAGAGGAGCTCGGCGTCCGAGGGGAGCTGGGCCGCGACCCCGACCCGGGCGGTGTACTCGGCCACGAGGTCGTGGACCTCCCCTGCCTCGTCGGTGACGACCGCCTCCACGCCCCAGACGAGGTTCGCGAGCTCGTCGCGGACGAACCGCACCTCCTCCACGACCTGTCCGCGCAGTGGCGACACGGTGACCGACGGCACGACGAGGTGCGGATGCCCGCCGGGCGGACCCGCCGGCACGAACATCGACCACTGGTCGTCCTGCGCGACCGAGACGACCTCGTGCCCGCCGAACGTGTCGCGCACGACGACCTCCGGGATCGTCGCGACGCTGCCGTAGCCGACCGGGACGGGGAAGGTGAACCAGTCGTTGCCGTAGACGGAGCTGAACTCCACGAGGGCCAGGCGGGCGAGGTCGTGGGTCGCGGCGTCGATGCGGTGGAGGGCCAGCTGGGCGTCCTCGAACTCCCAGAAGCGGTCGTTCGGCATCCCCGGGAACCGGAGCCGCGTCGGGATGCGCCGGACCCACCGCTCGGTCGCCGCCAGCGGGTCGAGCCGGAGCGCGTTCGCCGCCTCGGTGAGCTCGAGGTCCCACGCCTCGACGTCCTCGCGCGTGTGGGCCGGCGCGGTGAGCACCGCCTGCCCGCCCGACGCGAGGTCGAAGCGGCGTTCCAGCCGACTCGCCACCCAGGCCGACGGTCCGGTGCCGAACGTGGTCTGGCACCAGCCGCCGAAGTCCTCCAGCGCGAGGCGCGATGCCGACGCCCGTGCGACGGTGGTCCCGAGGGCGGTGGCGAGGTCCTCCGGCTGGGACCCGGCACCCCTGACCGCGGTCGCGACGGCCAGGCCGTCGGGGTAGAGGGCAGCGGCCCGCTCCACGAACCGGGTCGGTGGGCCCTGCCCGAGGAGGGGGAACGCGGCGCGGAGGTCGTCGACCAGCGCGGGAGGCAGCGTGGCCCGAAGCCGGCGCCCGGCATCCACGCGGTCCCGGAGGCTGTGGGCCGGCGCCGCCGACTCCCCCGCCACGACGGCCTCGAGCACCTGGCCGTCCGCGTCGTAGGGCAGCAGCTCGTCCGCCCCGGACGGGCGCCACGCGTCGAGCGGGTCGGTGCGGATCCGCAGCGCGGCCTGCACCGGGCTCCCGGTGTCCTCGCCCGCGAGCTCGCCGAACTGCCGCTGCCGGGCCAGGCCCCACAGCGGGTCGTGCACGGGCGCCGCCAGGCCCTGGCCCGGGTCGCCCCGGCGGCTCACCGGCTCCAGGCGGTGGAGGGCGTAGACCTTGCTCACGACGTGCCCCTCCCCACGTAGCGCTGGGGGAAGCCGACCCGCTCGCCGACGAGGTGGCGCCACGAGGTCTCGTCGTCGTACTCCGAGACGTAGATCGCCGGCAGCACCGCGGGGACGCGCTTGCTGGCGTCGAGGTCGACGAGCCGGCAGGCCGCCAGCTCGAGCGCCTCGTCGACCACGGAGAAGAGCGATGCCGTCGTCCACGGCGCGTCGACGTCGGCCGGGACGGCGAGCAGGATCGTGTTCGGTGCCCTGGAGTCGGGCGAGCTGAGGTTGGCCGCAACGGCGCCGGCGCCGGTCCGGTCGGGCACGACCTCGACCCAGGCGTCGAGCTCGAGGCCGACGAGGTCCTCGCCTGCCTGGCCCCCTGCCGGGCCTCCCGCCCCGGCTCCCCCGTCCGGGTCCGAGCCCTCGACGACGACGAAGCTGACGACCGGCTCGTGCCCCAGGGTCCCCGGGAAGGCCTGACCGACCCAGCGGCGGTCGCCCCCGGCGGCTCCCGCCCCGCCGTCGGCCGTGGGGGTGAACGGCAGCGCCGGGGTCTGGCCGGCCGCGATCCCGAGGGGTTCCGCGACACCAGCCAGCTCGTCGTGTAGCATCGCGTCGTCGAGGGCCCGTGCCGCGTCCCGGACCCGTCCGGCGTCCTGGACCCAGCCGACGAGCCGCCCGCGGTCGACCCCGAGCGCGTCCTGGTCTCCGGCCCACGGAGCGGGGTGGGCGAGCGTCACCGAGCCGGTCACGACGCAGTCGGCCCCGAACAGCGCCCGGGCCGCGGCCACCGGCTCGGTCGCCGCGCGGGAGTCGGCCAGCCGCCGGCCCAGCACCGCGCCCGCCTCGGCGTGGCCGAGCCCCGGCTCGACGGACCACAGCTCGAGGACCGCGTCGTCCAACCCGCCGGGGGCGGTCAGCTGGGCCTCCAGCAGGTCCGCGTGCTTGCCGACCCGCACCAGCGTGTCGGGGTCGACCCCGACATCGCTCCCTCGCGACGAGAGAGTGGCCGGTGACAGTGCCCGGCGCCCCGCAAGCGCCCGGTGCCACCGGGCGGCTCTCCCGAGCAGGTCCAGGAGTGCCTCGTCCGCGACGGGGTCGGTGGCGAGGGACGCCGCGTCCTGGCCGGTGACCCGACGGGCCCGGGCGAGGAGGAGGGGGAACGGTGCTGCCGAGCCGGTGGATGCCGCATCGGCGGCGACGTCCAGCGCGGCCAGTCCCAGGCTCGCGAGCGGGCAGGTGGCGAGCACGTCGCCGTGCTCCCCGAGGAGGCGGAGGGTGACGGAGGAGGGGTCACCGAGGCGGCGCCCGACGAAGGCATCCGCCTCGGGTGACAGGGTCGCCCGGGGCGTCGAGGACCCCCAGCCGGCCGGCCGCCCGAGCCCGCCGAAGGTCATGGCGAGTCGCTGCTCGACGGCCTTCCCTCCGCGGGGCGTGGTGGCGACGTCGAACGAGTCCGGAGGGGTCGCAGCCCGACCGATCATGTCGGTCGCCGCGGACGCGCGCTCGTAGTTCGACCGCGACAGCTGGGTGAGCGCCTCAGCGAGCCCGAGGTCCATGAAGCCGTCGACGGCGCCGACGAGGTCGTCGATCGCCCCGCGGACCGCCGCCTCCGACGCGTCCCGGTCGATACCGGCGGGGACCTCGGCCATCACCGCGTCGATGAGCGGCTCGACGTCCTCGAGCGCGTCCTGAACCACCCGCCACCCGTCCGCGACGAGGCGCTGCGAGGCCAGGCCGGCGTCCTCGCCCGAGGCCGCCATGAGCGGGTAGCGGCGGCGGAGCACGAAGACGGCCCAGTCGGCCTCCGCCCCGGCTCCCGAGGCGTCGTGCAGGGCGCGCTCGAGCCGGTAGCCGAGGAGCGCTCCGAGCTGCTGGCCGTTGCGCATGCCCTGGGCCAGGTCGAGGGCCTGTCCGACCCGACGAGACCGGAGGTCGACGGCGAAGGGCGCCTCCGCGTCCCGGGCAGGACCGTCGTGGGCGATCCACGCGGCTCGGAGGACCCCGGCGACGGTGGCGTGCCCCGTCGAGGGGGCGACGACGAACCCCCGGTTCGCGTCGTCCCTGACCGTCCCCTCGGGGAGGTCCGGACGCACGACCGGGGTCAGGGCACGGCGACGGACCCCCTGGACGACACCCCACGCGCCCAGCTGCAGGCCCGTGGCTCGCGCCTCGCGCAGCTGGCCGAGGCGCCTGGTCGCCAGCGAGGTCACCCACGCGTCGTACCGGTGCGAGGCGCAGTCGAGCACCTCGCCCGCCAGCCGTGCCCTGCGCTCGGTCGGGATGGCGGCGAGGTCTGCGTGGGCCGACCGGTACGAAAGGAGGGCGTCGGTGTGCCGGTAGCGCCGGAGGTTCGCGACGGGGCCCCCCACGGGCCGCAGCATGGAGCCGATCCGCTCGGCGACGGCGACCTCGGTGCCGCTGTCCGGGTCGAGGACCCTCCGGGCGAGCTTCTCCTGGATCGTCGGTGCCAGGCCGATCGCGATCTCCGGTGTGGTGCTCACGGCCAGCCCCTGGGGGGACGTGACGCTGACCGTGGGAGCGGGCTGCACGGCATACCCCGCGATCTCCAGCTCCGTCGCGGGGGCCAGGAGCTCGTCGGCGACGTTGGTCGTGACCTGGAGGGCGGCGTTGCGCAGGAGCAGCCCGAGGATGCTGGTCGCCTCCTTCGGTTTCGGCGCACTGACGAGGAAGTCGAGGTCGTCGTCGGCGGCCATGGGCATCCACAGGTCGACCGGCCTGCTGGCGAAGAGCTGGGACACCACCGTCGGGAGCACCGCCCCGAGCTGGAGCTCGGCGACGAGGCGCCGCTCCTGCACGGCGGCCCCGTCGCCTGCGTCGCCGATGCCGAACCCCGCCGCCCAGGGTCGGGTCGAGCTCGCGTTCGAGGTCCGGAGCCGGAAGCGGGTCGAGACGGGCTCGTGCGCGTACGCCGCCACCCCTGACGGGGCGTCGCCGTGGCCCGACAGCCAGAGCGGGCGGATGCGCCTGAGGTAGCCCGCCAGCCAGGTCGTGAAGGCGTCGTCACCGGCCGGCGCCCAGGGGCCGCGCGGCTGGATCGGCAGGATGCCGTACGGCTGGCGTCCGAGGCGCACCGCCGGGAGCGGCCCGCCCCCCTTGACCATGGTCGTCACGTGGGCGTGGACCTGCGGGAGGAGAGCGAGGGGGAACCCCGGCTGGGCCTGCGTCCGCAGGTACGGGCCCCAGGTGGCCTCGAAGAGCGCGTGCGCCATGACCTCGGCCTCCGCGGCGTCGGCGTCCGCCGCGCCGACGAGGCCGGCGAGGTCGGCCGTGGCCAGCCCGAGCGCCCTCGCGAAGGTCGCCGCGTTGGATGCGTCGCCCGGGGCCGGCCGTGCCGAGGGGTCGAGCCGGGCCGGGTCGGGTCGGCTCTGCCAGCCGCTCGAGGTGTCCGCGAGGTTGTTCGTCGGGGTGCCGGGTGCGACGAACCCGGCGCCGTCGCTCACCCGGTGGTGGGCCACGAGCTCGGAGACCAGGGCGGCGGCCTCGTCCGGCAGCAGCGACACGCAGACGCCGAGGACCGCCACCTCGTCGACGAGCTGGGTCCCCGCCGGGAGGGGCACCTCGACGGCCATGCCGGCAGCGACGGCCGCCTCGAAGTCCGACAGCCAGCGCATCCCCTCGCCCAGCACGAGGACGTCCTCGGCCACCGGGTCAGCCGGGTCGGGCCCGGCACCCGCAGGGTCGGGCCCGGCACCGGCAGGGTCGGGCGCACCGCCCGCAGGGTCCACCGGTCCCGGCTGCCCCGGGGACGCGGGCCCGGCCGCGCCTCCGGAGAGGTCGATCCCCACCTGGAGCGTGTCGGCGACCGGGTGGCCCAGCGTGGTCGTCGACCGGCCCCCGGCCGTCACCCGCACGAGGAAGACGTCGGGAAGGGCCCTCGCGACCGCCGGGCGCGACGAGCCCGGTGCCCGGAGCTGGACCTCGGGGACGACGAGCGCACCCGCGGGGCCGACCCGCTCGAGCCGCTCGCGGACCCACAGGGCGCGGTGCGGGCCCACGGACGCCGCAAGCCGCGTCCACGCCTCCGCCTCCGGCGTGCCGCCCGTGACCGCCTCCCAGTACCCCGTCCCGGCGCCGACCTCGTCGGGGGTGAGGTCCGGCTCGTGGTCGTCGACGTGGAGGTCGTCCGGGAAGATCCGGACGCGGAGGACCGGGGCCGCGTCGGGACCGGCGAACCGGGTCTCCAGCCGGACGGGGAGCAGTGCGATCGGCAGGCTCTGGTCGACCCCGGCCAGGACGGCATCCGAGCGCTCCGCGGGGTCGGCGGGGAGGCCGGCGACGAACTCGCCCAGCCCGCCGAGGACGCCCTCCTTGAGCCGACCGGCCGCCACCGCTGCCTCGTCGCGATGCCGCTGGGCGTCCTCCCGGGCGCGCTCGGCGCGCCCGACCGCCTGCACGTCGCCGAGGTGCCGGGCCCGGGCCAGCTCCTCCTCGGCCACCGCGAGGGACCACCGCGCTCGAGCCGCAGCGGCCTCCGCCGACTGCACGTCGGCGCGCTGGGCGGACAACCGCGCCCGCAGGGCCTCGACGTCGCTCACGGGGTCTCCTCGGGGGGAAGGAGGTCGGTGGCCAGGATGCCGCGCCGGAACGGGAACTGGAGGGTGATCCACGCCTGGGCGGCCGCCGTGCTGCCCCACCGGTACGAGGTCGCCGACGTCAGGTCGGTGCCCTTGCGAAGGTCGAGCGAGGAGCTGCCGGCATGGAGGAACCCGCGGTCCAGGGTCGCGTGCTGCCAGGCGGCGTCGTTCCAGGTCTCGGGGTCGGGTGGGTTCGGGTCGTCGGGCTCCAGCTCGTCGAGCCCGAAGCGCGGCTCGGTGAAGTGCTCGGCGAAGAAGAACCACCATGCCGTGTCACCGTCCGGGTCCGCGCCGTCCGCGCGGACCATGGACGCGGTCAGCGACGTGAAGCCGACGAGCATGACGTCGGGCTCGAGCACCCCCACGAAGTCGGGCATCGTGATGGTGGCCGGGACACGGGTGCCGTCGGCTGTCTTCCGGGTGCGTGCGGCGCACACGATGACCCCGGGATAGCGCTCGACGAGCTCGCCCTTGACGACGAGGACGAGGGGGTCCTCGAGCGGGACGCCCTGGGGCGGCGGGTCGACCGACCACGTCAACCCGGCCAGCGTGCTGTCCGGGGCGGCGTGGAGCTCCTTCTCGAGGTCGAACTGGTCCGAGCGCTGGGACGTCGACAGGTGGGTCCAGAACTGGCGCGCGTAGGTGCCGCGCTGGTCGGTCGGGTACTCGCGCCACAGGAGCTCGCGCGCCAGCTCGTGGTTCATGCCGACGAGGAACCCGGCGATGAAGTCACGGTTGGCCGCCACGAGGGTGGTCGTGTCGGTGGGCAGCTGGTCGAGGCCGGGGAGGAGCCAGTCGTGCGAGATCGACGCCAGCTGGGAGTAGGTCGGCTCGGAGAGGTCCGGGGCGGCCATGATGTCGTCGAGGGACTCGTCCTCACTCTCGAGCAGGTCCGAGATGCGGCTGTTGACGGCCCGCCGGATCGTCACCGACGGGTCCAGCGCCGCGAGGATCCGCGGTCGCAGCCCCTCGAGCCCACCCGCCAGCGGTCGGCCGGGCGCGGATGCCGTGTCGCCGGGTCGCAGGACGAGGTCCGCGAGCCGGACCACCACCTCCCCGAGCTCGGTCCGCACGTCCCCCACCCGGTCCACGGGGACGTCGAACCGGGTGACGGGCGGCACCGGCGGGCGGAAGGTGCCTGCGACGACCTCGGCGAACACCGCCGGCTCGATGGAGGTCGCCGCGAGCCCCACCCGTGACGACGCGCTGAGCCGCTCGGTGTCGATGACGACCTCCTCACCGACCCTCGTGACCAGCCCGGGGTGCTCCCTCACCGTCGCGATGACGTCGATCGCCGGGATCACCGGCCCCAGGACGTTGCCCAGCCCACCCGCGCGCACGAGCACGAGGTCAGGGTCGACCCCCTCCCCCTGACCGCGCCGCCACAGGGGGAAGTGGCCCTCCGCAGGGCCTTCGACGGGGATACCGCCGAGGTGGTGCCCACCTGCGGCAGCGAGGCCCTCACCGTGGTCGATGGGCCCCGCGACCACCGGGCCCCCGGGCTCGTGCGGGAGGGGCTCGATGGGCTCGTCGACGTGCGGGCCGTCGGGTTCCGGTGCGTGGTCGGGGGGCGCCACGGCCACGGCCTCGAGCACGGCAGCCCTCGGGACGAGCCCGATCGAGCTCAGCGTCCGGTCGAGGTCCACGGCACCCGCTGCGGCGACGTGGGCCGACACGACGTCCGCCGTCGGGAGGTCGAACGCCACGACGGTGCTGGCGGCGTCGAGCTGCGCCGCCGCCAGGGTGGGCTCGAGGCCTGCGACGCCGCCGGTCACGAGGCGGCCCAGGACCTCCTTCGCCCCGGCGACCCCCCACAGCCGGCTCGGGGGCTCGAGGGCCTCGATCGAGTCGAGGGGCAGGCGCTGGGTCAGGGGCTCGGCGTCCGTCGACCGCAGCGCGAGGGCGCGCACCCCGGCATCCTCCTGCCACGTGCTGGCATGGGCGAGGGCACCGCGGGCGCGGGCGAAGCGCCGCAGCTCGACGCCGGCGACGGCGGGCGGCACCGGGGAGTCGCGGAGCCGCCCGACGACGGTCTCCCCGGGCCCCACGAGCACCTTGGCGTGCACGGGTGAGGTCGCGGTCACGAGGTCACCCGCGTCGAGCCCGGAGATCCACCGCGTGAAGAGGCGGCTCGTCGCGGCGAGCGAGAACTCGGCACGCCGCCGCAGCCGGTTGGCCGCCACGACGTCGCCGACCTGCCGCCAGGCCTCCTCGACGTAGTGCTCCTGGTTCCGTCGCACCACCTCCGCGCCCAGCCCGGCGGCCACCCGCACGCGCGGGTCGACGTTGACCTCCCGCAGCCACGGGGGCACCGGGGCCGCGTCGAGCTGGGCCGCCCTGACCCCGGCGGCGAGCTGGCCGTACACGGGTGGTCCCACCCGCGGCAGCGAGTCGTCGAGCAGGGCCACCTCGTAGCCGGCGTCGCTCAGCCGCTTCCGCAGCTCCGTGAGGTAGCCGGCGCCGACGACGTCCTCCGTGGGGGCGCCCACCGCGCCGGGCGGTCTGAGGGCGACGTGCAGCTCGAGGTCGCCGTGACCCGACGTGGGCAGGGTGCTCAGCGGGTGGTCGAGGCGCAGCCGCCGGCGCCCGAGCCCCGCCGGGAGGGGGACGCCGTGGAGTCGCCGGACGAGGCTCTCGAAGTCACCCGAGGCACCGGTCGAGAACCGGAACCAGTGGTAGACGGGCAGGGTGACGTCCGCCGCACCACGGGGGTCCCACGCGAAGGCGTCGCTCGTGCGCAGCGGGTCGTCCGGCAGGAACACCTGGCCGAGCCCGGCGAGGCGTCCCGCCTCGAACGTCGGCACGACGCAGCAGAGGTAGCGGTGGTCCGGGTGCAGGCGCCTCGGGCAGACCAGTCGCGACAGGGACCGTGCCGGGTCGTCGGGAACGGTGTCCGTCCCGAGCAGCTGGGCGTGCGACCAGAGCCAGGCCTCGGACGGGTCGGGAAGCTGGGCCGTGGGGACGGTGATCCGGGCGGCGCCCGCGGAGTGGTCGAGCGGGTCCGCGCCGAGCTCGGTCTCGTCGATGACCGCGAGCACGACCCAGGGGTGGACCCGCCCCCCGGCACCCGGCCGGCTGAAGAGCCACGGCAGGTCCGGGGCGTCGAACTCGACGAGGGCGAGGTAGTTCGGCTCGGCGTTCCGGACCCCGTCGCCGGGCCAGCTCCGGATCACCTGGCGCGGAGCGATGCCGACGACGTCGGCAGGCGTCATCATCGCCACCGTGTGCGAGATGTCCGCCTCGCCGTCGACGTGCACGGTGATCGGCGCCTCGGCCGCGGCGTTCGGGGTGAACCCGCGCCGCACGAGGGAGGTGAACGTGTAGGTCATCAGGCTCACGGGACCAACCCCGCGATCTCGTAGTCCGCCATCACGACGGTGTCCGCGGTCGAGCGCATCGACGCGGCGAACGCCATCTCGAGCCCGGTCCCGGCACCACCGGCGACCGTCCCCGTTGCGGCATCCACTGCGGCATACGCCACCGGGTTGACCCGGATGCCGGGTCGCGGCCCGGCGGGGACCACCCGCTCCCCGTGCGCCCGCCCGGCGGCCCCGAGCACCGACCAGCCGAGGAACGACTCCTCGACACCACCGAACAGGCGGGACCCGCGGGGCCGGCGACGCCCACCGCTCCCCTCCTCGTAGACCACCTCCGCGACGACGGCGTCGGACAACGGAGACCAGGCGTCGCCCCGGAGGGTGTAGCCCGCCAGGTGAGGCACGAACGCGGGCTTCGACAGCTTCTCGTCGTCACTGAGCTCGAAGAACTGCGCCGCCGCGAAGAGCTCCTGGGTCGGCTCGGGCACGGCGAGGTCGGCGGTGACGGACACCTGCACGGGCCCGGCATCCGCCACCGCAGCCGTGCCGAAGTGCTGGAGCGCGACGGCGAGTGGCGCCACGGTCTGCGTGAGCCGCAGGCGGCCCAGCGGGTGCAGGGCAGCGGCCCCTTCGCGCAGGGTGACCAGTCCCCCGTCCTCGGCCGGGATGACGTGCGCCCAGACGTGGTCGGCCACGAGCGCCGCGCGCACCTCCGCTGCGACCGACACCGGCGCGCCGAGCGCCGGGCCGGCAGCCTCGCCCCAGCTGAGCTCGAGGGTGCCCGACACGGAGAAGAAGAGGAACGAGATGCTCGCGTGGGCCCGCGCGTGCCACCGACCGGGGCCCTCGAGGAGGACGCTGAGGTCCGCCGTGAGGATGTCCTCGCCCCCGACACTGAGCCGGAACTGCCCTCGCATCTCGGCGACGAACGAGAGCGTCGGCTGGGTGCGGATCAGCACGTCGAGGCCGAGGTGGCCGCGCACCGCGATGGGCCCGAGGTCCGCGACGACGAAGAGGGCACCGCCGAACTGCACGGTGCTCGCCGTCAGCGCGACGTACGCCTCCGCCCGGATCGAGAGGATCGCGGCCGGTGCCATCGAGATCGCCAGGCGACGCACCTGCCCGAGGCCTGCAGGCGGCGTGAAGGCGGGGTGGAACCCCCCGGCCGTGAAGAGGAACCCCGCCGGTCCGGCGCGCAGGGCGATGTCGCCCGACACGTCGAAGGTGGCGATCCGGGAGCTGGTGAGGGAGGCGTCGAACGAGACCTCGCCCGTCGTGAGGTCGATCGTGCCGCTGAAGTCGGCGCGGATGTCGATCACGGGCAGGTCGGGCTCGGGCAGGGCGATCCGGAACGACCCGATGACCGCCACGAGGGTCGGGTCGGGGAAGGTCAGGACGACGCCGACGCTCACGGTGACGAACGAGACCGGCCGACCCCACCCGAGCCGGAGCATCGGGCCGACGACGGTCTGCCCCGTTCGGGCGGGGAAGACCTGCTTCACGGCGGCGATGACCTCCACCGCACGGGACGCGAGGTCCCGCGGGAACATGACGTCGGTCATCCGACCGGTGCGGACCATCGCGGTGAGGCCGTCGGTGTCCACGGTCCGGTTGACCCCGAAGACCCCACCGACCGCGTTGAGGGTGAGCCCGAGGAAGATCTCGATCGCCGGGGTGAACTCGACCGACATGACGACGACGAAGGAGAGCCGCCCCTCCACGGACTCCAGCACCCCCACCGCCCGGATGGCGATCTCGACGCTCCCGAGCGTGAGGGCGAGCTCGAGGGCGCCCGAGACCCCTGTCGGCTCGATCCGCAGGAAACCGCCGCCCTTGACGATGCCCGCGTCGAGGCTGACGCCGAGTCCCGTCAGCGGGGCCAGGGTCAGGTCACCGAGGTGGACCAGGCCCAGGTTGCCGTCCCCGTCGGGCCTGACCTCGATCGACTGGTCGGCCCCGAGGCCCGCGATGGTCAGGGTCAGCGGCCCGAGCTCGACGGTGACCGTTCCGGCCGCACGGATGCCGAGGGCAGCGCCGGCGGTGGACACCTCGGTCGTGAGGTCGCGGACGAGGAGCCCGGGGAGGCGGATCGTGTCGGGCCAGGTCGTCCTGAGGCCGACACCCCCTTCGAGGTGGATCCCGTGCTCGTCGACGGCGACGAGGAGCTTGCCACGCAGCCGGATGCCGTCGCGCGGGAGGAGGACGGCCAGGACCGGTCCCGCGACGTCGGCCGGGACGGTGAGCTCCAGGGTCTCCATGCCGGCGCGGAGGCCCCAGCCGCTCGTGGAGATGTGGGGCTCGAGCACGGGACCGTCGAGGACGAGGCGGATGCCGCCCGGCTGGCCGAACGTGAAGCCTCGGCTGACGCTCGACCCCAGCTCGATCGACGGTGAGCCGTCGGTGATGGTGACGACCTCGCCGAACCCGGTGGCCGCGACGCCGAACGGCGACTCGAGCGGGTCGAGGTCGATCGTCACCACGTCGGACAGGTGGAGGGGTGCCGCGACGGCATCCGTCATGAGGACGACGGCCGCGAACTCCGGGAGCCCACCGTTCCCCGGGTCGTGCCCGAGGACCTCGAACGTCAGCGGGTGCGGCTCCTCGTACGCGTCGGCGGCGAGCCGGAGCGTGATCCGCTGCAGGACGACGTCGGCGTCGGGCACCCTGGCCCGCACCTGGTCCGAGACGCGGTCGGCGGGTGAGACCGGGACGGTGACGAAGGAGACCGTGCGCGGTCCCGTGAGGATGCCGGCGATCGTGATGTCCAGGTGCCGGCGCAGGTGGTTGAACCGGGACCAGACGAACCCCAGCGGGGAGTCGAGGACACCCGAGAGCACCTCGGAGAGAGGCAGCTCCGGGCCGACCAGCTGCAGGGCCCGCCCGAGCGACCACGCCGCGGGGTGGCGCGTCCGCAGGGTTCGTTCGACGGACCCGGCGAGCAGCGTCTCGACGATCGTGCCGGCATCCGGGAGCGTGGGGATGCTCAGGGTCGGCGCGGACCCCGCCACGGTGGTGACGGTCTCGAACAGGCCCTGGAGCGGACCCACGAGCGAGAGGAGGTCGGGGTCAGGCCGCCCGAGCTCGGTGACCAGCGCGGGGACGGCGGACCGCACTGCCGTGATGTCCCCCGCTGCGGACGCGAGGAACGCCACGACCTGACCGGCATCCGGGCCCTCGACCCCCAGCTCGGCCAGGGAGCGGCGGATGGCCGACTCGTCGGCGACCTGGCGGACGAGGTCGTCGAGCACGCGGGTCAGGAAGGCGGCGATCGCACCGTCGAGCGGCACCGCCGCGGCGGCGTCAGCCACAGCGACCGCACTCGGGACACATGCCCATTCCGACCACGAAGCCTGCCCGGGAGGAGGTCCGAAAGACGCCGACCGGCCCACCGTAGCGATCGGCGCAGGTCGCCGGAAAGGGTTCGGCCCGGTCAACCGTGGTGCGCCGGCATCCGACCCGGTGCGTCCGGGGTGCCGTCGCGCCGCCCCGGTGCCGACGGCTCGTGACAGGGGGCGCCCGCCGGCGTAGCGTCGATCGCTGGACCACTTCGCGGCGAAGGGGCCCGACAGAGGATCGGAGGCTTGTCATGTTCATCCAGGTCATCCAGGGAAAGTGCTCGGATGAGGCGACGATGCGGCGCCACATGGACCGTTGGACGGAGGAGCTGGCCCCGGGAGCGGCGGGCTGGCTGGGCGGCACGTACGGCATGACCGACGAGGGCGACTTCGTCGGCGTCGTGCGCTTCGAGTCGCGCGAGGCCGCGGCCCGCAACTCGACCCGCCCCGAGCAGGGCGAGTGGTGGGAGCAGGCCAGCCGGTGCTTCGACGGTGACGTGACGTTCCACGACTGCGACGACGCCATCCTCATGTTCGACGGCGGGTCGGACGACGCCGGCTTCGTCCAGGTCATCCAGGGACGGGTCGACGACCCTCAGCACTTCCGCGAGTTCATGTCGCAGCCGATGGACATGCTGCACACGGCGCGCCCGGACATCCTCGGGGGCACCATCGCCATCGACGAGGACGGCTGGTTCACCGAGACGATCGCGTTCCGCAGCGAGGACGAGGCACGGGCCGGTGAGGCCAAGGAGATGCCGGCCGAGATGAACGACGTGTGGAACCGCGAGATGGAGCAGGTCAAGGACATGCGGTACCTCGACCTGCACCACCCCTGGTTCGCGACGGCCGGCATGAGCGGCTGAGCGCGGCGCCGACGCCCGCCCGGCGGGTGGCCCGCTCGCTCCGGGGTTGACGACGTTCCGCTTGCACGCCTCGGGGTCGCGGGAGGAACGTCGGTCCCACACGGGCTGGAGGTGGACCATGCGGCTGGAGCACCTGTGCGACGTCCAGTGGCAGTACGAGCTCCTCGAGGAGATCGAGGCGTCGACCGCCGCGGACGGCCAGATCTACGGGCAGGGGCTGGCGACGTTCTCGGGTCGGCTGTCGGGAACCGCCCACTGGTCGAACTTCCCCCGGTTGCGCGCGGGCTTCGCCCACCCGGACGCCCGCGGGTCGATCGAGGTCGACGACGACGGCCTCGTGCTGTTCGAGCTCCGCGGCCTGTCCAGCCTCACTGACGGCTCCGGCATCCACGTCATGACCTTCATGACCGCGTACGAGCCGCACCTGTGGCTCAACGAGGTGGTCGCCATCGGTGAGGGCAGCATCGACGTCGAGCGGGCGTACCTGTCGATGCGGTACTACGCATGCGTCGTCGACTACCGCCCAGAGCTGCCGGCACCTCCGTGAGCCGGCACCCGGTGGGTGGGTCGGCTCTTCCTCGCGGGGTTTCTCGCTGCCTCCGTGGTTGACCTGCAGCCGGAAGGTCAGGCGGTCCGTCGTGAGGAAGACCGTGCTGTGCGTCGACCCGGCTCACGCGGGCGGGAAGCCGCCGACGGCCGTCGCCTGGGCCCAGACCTGCATCCACCGGCCGTCGAGCTTCACGTAGACGTGGGTGTGCCAGGCCTCGTGCGAGAGTCGCGTGCCGCCGGCCGCCACCTCGAGGTGCGACTGGTAGGTGAGGACGGCGAGCGAGCCGGACACCTGCACGTCGACGGGGGAGGTCGGCTCGAACGCGATGTAGTCGAGGTCCCCGGAAGAGAGCGAGTCGAGGTACTCCTGCCGGGACTCCTTGTCCCCCGGGGGTGGCACCAGCTCGAAGTCGGGAGCCAGGATGCGTTCGACCGCACTCGTGTCCGACGCCACGAGCGCCGCACGCAGCCTCTGGTCGAGGTCACGGAGGTCCTGGGCTTCGGCTGCGGTGGTCGTCGTGCCGGCCGCGGGCTGGGACCCTGAGCGGACGACCAGCGCGAGCCCCACGAAGGCCACGAGGGCCACGAGCACGGCGACCAGCACGACCACGAGGCCACGGTGTCGAGCTGTCGCGGAGTGGGTCTCCCCGGCGTGCGCGGGAGGGGTGGGCGTCGGGGTGTCGGACATGGCTACCTCCTGGTGCGAGGGGCGGGTTCAGCGGGCGCCCGGACGGCGGCGGATCCGTGCACCGCTGGGACCCCGCCGCCGTTCGTCATGGTCGTGGCTCGACGCTAACGACTGTGACGGACGGCAGGCATCGGGGCTCTGCCACGGAACCCGCCCCCAGTGCTGCCAGAGCGCCGTCAGTGGGCCGCGGCGACTCGAGGCTCGTCCTGCCGCCCGGCGAGGGCTCCGAGCAGCACCCCCAGGCCGCCGACGACGAAGCCGATGACGTAGCCGTCCTGGTCGAGGACCATGCCCGCAACCGAGCCCAGGACGTTGGCCACGCCGACCGCGATCACGGCCGAGCGGCCCCAGGTGAGGTTGCGGGCGAGACCGAACGCGGCAACGGCCCCGGCCACAGCGAGGACTGCGC
Source organism: Ornithinibacter sp. (assembly GCA_035703305.1). Classification (GTDB taxonomy): domain Bacteria; phylum Actinomycetota; class Actinomycetes; order Actinomycetales; family Dermatophilaceae; genus Fodinibacter. The sequence continues at coordinate 29,677 of DASSYJ010000025.1, forward strand.
CGACGACGCGGACCCAGCCGACCTCCTGCGGCTCGATCGCCGCGCCGAGGTTCATGAGGGCGAAGAGGACGGTGACCGCGACGGCGGCCCAGCGGATGACCTTCATGGTGTGCTCCTGTGTGTGGTGGTGTCGGTTCTGACCCCTTGACGTTGACCCCGCGGGAGCTCCCGGGCACAGGGCGTCGGGTCACCCGTGCGACCGCGGCGCTTCCCGCTCCGAAGGACGCCGTTCCCGCGAGGCCAGGAACCCGGGACGATTGCGAGGGGCTCACCCAGCGGGCAGGCTCTCATCATCGTGAGAGCCACCAGTCTTCGAGAGAGTGCGACCCGCCACGCAGGTGGCCTGGCCGCGCTGGTGCTCGTGCTGAGCATCGCCGGCTTCGCGGCATACCTCGTCCTCTACCGCACCGTCGAGCCGCCCACTGGACCGCCGCCCGCGGACCTCCTGTATGCCGCGTGCCAGGTGCTGCCGTACGGCCTGGTCGGGGCGGTGCTCATCGCGAAGCGGCCGGACCTCCCCTTCGGCTGGTTGCTGGCGCTCGCCGCCCTGTCGCTCGTGCTCATGGTGGCCGTTGTCGCGCCGTCGTTGTGGGCCCTGGAGCACGGGCACGGCGGACAGCTGGCGGTGTGGGGCCTGACCTTCGGGTCCCTGCAGTTCGTGCCCGTCGCCCTGCAGGGCCTGGTCAACGTGCGGTTCCCCTCCGGCAGTCCGACGGGGCGGTGGGGACGACTGCTCGACCGCGCGCTCGTGTGGGGTATCTCCGTGACGCTGCTGGCCGGCCTGCTCGGAGACCTGACGATCCGCAGCATGTACCCCGACGGCGTGCCGGGTGGGGCCGCTCGCGTCGTCGACGGAACCCCGATCGTCGACCTGGCGAACCTCGCCGTGGTGGCGGTGCCGGCGGTCATCCTGCTCGGGGTCCTCGCGGGCATCGGCGTCGTCGTGCGCTGCGTCCGGGCACGGGGCCTCGAACGGCAGCAGCTCGTGTGGCGCGCGTCCGGGGTCGTCGCCTCCCTCCTGCTCTTCCCGTTCGCGGTGACCGAGGTGCTGCCGCAGTGGGTCGCGTCCGTCGAGCCGCTGGTCTTCGTCGTGACGCTCGTCATCCCCGTGCTGCGCTACGACCTCTGGGCGATCGACTCGCTCATCCGGCGGTCCGCGGCCTACACGCTGGCGGCATCCGGCTCGGTGGTGGAGAACATGCTGCGTGCCGTGGCCGAGATGCTGCGGCTGCCCTATGTCGCGGTCCGGCGCGGGACCGGCGTCCTCGCCTCGTACGGCGAGGAGGTCGAGCCCGTCGAGTCGTGGCCGCTGGAGCTGCACGGCGAGCCCGTGGGCACGCTGGTCGCCGCGCCCCGGCGGGGGCTGAGGGCCCTCGACCCACGGGACCGGCAGGTGCTGGCCACCCTGGCTCAGCTCGTCGCCGGCTCGGTGCAGGCGGAGGCGCTGACGGTCGACCTCCTCGACGCCCGCCAGCGGCTCGTCTCGGCCCGGGAGGAGGAGCGACGCCGGCTACGGCGGGACCTGCACGACGGCCTCGGCCCGATGCTCACCGGCCTCGGCCTCAACCTCGACGCCGCCCGCTCCAACCTCACGGGGAACCCCGACCGCGCCGCCGCCTACCTCGGGAACGCCAAGGAGGCGTCGACGCAGGTCATCGCCGGGCTGCGCGAGCTCGTCCACGGGCTCCGGCCGCCGGCCCTCGACGACCTGGGTTTCGTCGGAGCCCTCCGCCTCCAGTGCGACCGCATCGCCGACGACGCCGGTCTCAGCGTGGACCTGCGAGTCCCGGAGGAGCTCGGCCTCCCGGCCGCCGTGGAGGTCGCGGCGTTCCGGACGATCCTCGAAGCGGTGACGAATGCCGTGCGGCACAGCGCTGCCCGGGTCGTCGTCGTCGACGTCCGGGCCGACGAGGAGGACCTCACCGTCACGGTGACGGACGACGGCGGCGACCGCACGCGCTGGCATCCCGGTGTCGGGCTCACCGGCATGCGGGAACGGGCCGAGGAGCTCGGCGGGACGTTCCGGGCCGGGCCGACGTCTCGCGGTGGGCGGATCCGTGCCACCTACCCGCTGGCGACGGTGCCGTCGTGAGCGCCGGCGCCGGGGACATCACCGTCGTCGTGGCCGACGACCACCCCCTCGTGCGGCAGGGTCTGTGCGCCGTCTTCGAGACCACTGCTGACCTCAGGGTGGTCGCCGAGGCGGGCAACGGCGAGGACGCCGTGCGGCTCTGCGTCGAGCACCGCCCCGACGTCGTGCTCATGGACCTCCAGCTCCCCGGGCTGCACGGCATCGACGCGACACGACAGGTCCGCCAGGGGGCGCCCGAGACGGCCGTGCTGGTGCTCACGATGTTCGACGACGACGACACCGTCTTCGCGGCCGTCTCGGCCGGCGCGTCGGGCTACCTCCTCAAGGGCGCCGGCGGCTCGGACATCATCGCCGCCGTTCGCGCTGCAGCCTCGGGCCAGGCGGTGTTCGGCGCCGCGCTGACGACCCGGTTGTCGGGGTGGTTCGACCGCCGGCCCGTGGCGGCACCCACGCCGTTCCCGGCGCTCACCGACCGGGAGCGGGACATCCTCGACGGCGTGGCGGCGGGCCTCACGAATGCCGAGATCGGGGCGCGGCTGTTCCTGTCTCCGAAGACCGTGGCCAACAACCTCACCACCATCCTCGACAAGCTCCGGGTGACGCACCGCACCGAGGCGATCGTCCTCGCGCGGGAGGCCGGCCTCGGCCGCAGCTGAGCCCGCCCTCCCCGCCCTCCCCGACCTCCCCGACCTCGTCTGTCAGAGTGCCGGCGACACGCCGCGGTGAGGCGTGTTGGCGGCGATCTGACAGACAAGGTCGGGGAGGAGTCCTGGAGGACGCCGGGAGGCGCGCCAACACCCATCGCCGGAGCGGGGGGGTGGGGGAAGAGCGCGCCCCCGGAGTAGCGAGGGAGAACTCGACCCGGGGCCGCTTCGGGCTCCGGACGACAGCGCTCGTTATGCCCCGGGGCCTTGTCTCGACCGTGTTGTCACCGTGGCCCGCAGGCAACCGGCTGACGTGACCCACACCGCGAACCAGTCAGGGACCTCTGACGGGCGCGCCCCGGGGAGTATCGGCTGGGACAGCTCGACCCGGGGCGCTGGGGCTCCACACCGGGGGGACAGGGATGAAGCCTTGCCCTCATCGTGGCACCGCGTGCGGGGCGTTTCTAGAGGGTCCGCGCCGTACGGGCAGGACGACTGCAGCCAGCGTTCTTGGCCTACTTCAGGGGTGGTGCCGGCGGGGCCTCGATCAGGGGCCGGATGCGTCGGCCTCGGAAGATGACCCAGATGAGCGCGGCGTTGACCAGGGCGCAGAGGGCGAAGGCCGGGATGACCCACCAGGAGCCGTCTTGGTCGCTCAGCGGTATGCCTTGCGACGTGGCGATCGCGCTGTACGCCAGCATGACCGCGATGCTGAGCGGCATCGTCGCCAACATCCCCAAGCCGAAGAAGAAGCTGCCGTCAGCAGGCCCGGGGGGAGCGGCCTCGGCAGCGGCCGGAACCAGGAACAGCGCAACCAGGCCCAGGTAGGACAGGGCCAGCCCTGCGCCGAGGGCGCCACGACGGTAGGCCCGGACGGAGAGGAAGTTCGCCATGACCGCACCTTAGGGGGCGTGCCGGAAGGCGGCTTGAGCACCAAGCACCAGAAAGTCACGGCATGCACACGGGCCGACGTGCAATAGCCCACCCGAGCCATTGCCGCAGGTCACCCCGGGTGGGACGCTCCTGGCACGGGCGGGAGTCAGGGCCCGCGACATAGAGAACCGCCCCCGACCCAGGCGTGAGGTCGGGGGCGGTTCTACCTGCCCGCACCGCAGAGAACGCACGGGCTTGAGTCGGGGTCATCTGCCCCGCCAGCCTCAGCGTCGACCGTCGCCGGCCGTGAGTCCTCCTGGGCCACGCCGATGCGCCAGCCCTCCGCCAGCGTGTCTGGGAAAGGTCCGATACGAGG
>DASSYJ010000049.1:0-32054 GCA_035703305.1 Ornithinibacter sp.
GCCCGGGGAGACCTGCCGCACGGCGCCCTCGCCGGCAGGGTCGTCGTCGACACGATGAACTACTACCCCCAGCGCGATGGGCAGGTCGCCGAGCTCGACGACGGGTCCACGACCACATCGGAGGTCCTCCAGGCCCTCGCACCTGACGCGAAGGTCGTCAAGGCCTTCAACAACATCTTCTTCCAGCACCTCGCGTCCCTCGCCCGTCCTAGCGGTGCCCCCGACCGCAGCGCGCTCGCGATCGCGGGCGACGACCCGGCCGCCAAGGAGACCGTGCGGCGGGTGCTCGACGAGATCGGCTACGACACCGTCGACCTCGGCCCGCTCCCGGAGGGCTGGCGCACCCAGCCCGGCACCCCGGCATACGGCTCGATGTATGCCGTGGACCCTGCCGACTGGAGCGCAGGCGCCATCCCGCTCGGTCGCGACGGCGTCGCCGCTGCGGCAGCCGGCGCGGTTCGCCACCGCGAGGCCTGATCAGCTGGTCGAGCGCCGCCGCGTGCGGCGACCCAGGAGCAGCGTGGCAACGAAGAGGAGCACGGCGAGGGCCCCGGCCAGCACGAACGTCGTCGCGTCCTTGCCGGCCGACGCGCCGAGCGCGACGTAGGCCACCGTGCCCGGCACGACGCCGAGTGCCGTGCCCCCGAGGTAGTCGCGCCACGAGACGGGGCTGACGCCCGCGCCGAGGTTCACGACCGTGAAGGGGAGGAAGGGCGTGAGCCGGGCGAGGACGACGGCGGCCAGTCCCTGCTCCTCGAGGATGTCCTCCGCGCGGTCGATCCGCGGGCCCGTGAGCGAGGCCACGGCCTCGCGGCCGAGCCGTCGGGCCACCGCGAACCCCACCGCAGCCGCGAGGACCGAGCCGACCCACGACAGGACCGTTCCGGCGCCGAGCCCGAACAACGCCCCCGCGATGCCCGCGAAGAGGTTCTTGGGCACCGGCACGAGGGTGAGCACCACGTGCAGGGCGAGGTAGACGAGGGGAGCCCACGGCCCCGCCGCCTCGACGGTCTCGCGCACCGTGTCGATGTCGCCCCCGAGCACCAGCCACGCGAGCGCGCCCGCGAGCGCCACCGCGACGAGCAGCGCCACGAGGCGCAGCACGGCGGCACGGGTCGGGGTCACCTGCACAGGGTAGGAGCCGCCGGGACGTATCACCGCGGCCCGGTCGCCCTCCTCATCGGCAGACCCTCCGTCGCCCCGCCCCGGGTGCGACCTGCCTGACCGAGGACCGCCCGTGCCCCGAATCCGCATCGACACCAGCGTCCTGACCTATCCGTGGTTCTGGCTCCCCGACCTCCTGCCCCGCTTCGGGTCAGGTCAGCCCATCGAGCGTCGACGTGTGCGGTGGCCCCAGGCGCACCGCCACCGTCGCGGCCAGATCAAGAAGCACCCCTGTGGCGGAGAGCCGCGAGCCGCGACCCACGGCGGCTACTCCTCGGCCTCGCCCTGTAGCGCGGACTTCCTCCGCTCCAGCCGCCAGTGGATCTCCCCGGTGGTCGGGTGCCTCCACTCGCGCATCCGGTACTCGAAACCAGGCAGGAGCACGATCGGGATCGGATCTGGGGACGCGGGGGCGACTGCCCCTACCACGATCTTGGCGTCCGTGGGGATGAACGGGGATTGCGCTGGTATCGGTGCTGTCTTGATCTCGACAGGGTCTCCATAGGGGCGGGGCATGAGGCCGACCGTAGCAGGCACGTCCTATAGAGCACCTATAGCGCCGATTTGGAGACCTAATAGCGACAGTATAGTCTTGGCCGATGAAAGCGTGAAGTACACCATGCGTTTCCCGTTCCATCCCTGTGGCGAGGACCACCGGAGCGGATCCAACGGACCCGCCGGGCGCCGCGAGCGTCACGAGGCCCAGCACGGCCGCGCGGGTCCTGTTCGCCAGCACCTGAGCGGGAGGGCCGCGATGTATCACCGCGGCCCTCACGCAACCGTCACCAGCAGACCCTCCGTCGCGCCAGGCCCCTGGTGCGACATCCCTGACCGAGGAAGCACGTGCCCCGAATTCGCATCGACACCAGCGCCCTGACCTACCCGTGGTTCTGGCTCCCCGACCACCTGCCGCGCTTCGTCGACGGGTCGGTCCCCGGCGGCGTCGAGGTCGACCTCGCCGCGGGAGAGCACGCCGTGCAGCAGACCCGTGAGCGCGCCTCGGACCTGCGCTTCCACGTGACGCCCCTCGGCACCGTCGACGTCGCCCCGGAGGACGACCACCTCCTGCGCGGACGGGGCACCTCGACGCTCCACGTCCTCGGCCTGCCGGTCACCCTCGACCCGCGCGGGGCCCCGCGCCCCCTGCTTCCCATGTGGGGTGGGTGCCGCGAGCCGATCGACAGGGCGCGGACCGTGCGGATGCCGCCCGGCACGGCATACGTGCTCCGAATCGGCGTCGTGGCGCGCGAGGTCCTCGAGTTCAGCGTCCGGCCCGACGGGGCCGTCGACTACGGGCCGGAGTTCGAGCACGCGCTGTCCGGCCGCGGGACCGCGTGCCTGACGGTGGACCTCGCGACCGACCGCTGAGCTCAGCGTGCGGGTCGGGTGCCGGCGGCGCTGGCCTGCGGTTTCATGCCGAGCCGGCGCGACCGGAGCGCCACGAGGAACGCCGCGACGACCATCGCCGTGACGACGAGGAACCCGAGCACGGGGTCGAGCGGGATCGCGATGCCCACCGCGCCGCCGACGACCCAGAACCCCTGGAGGATCGTCTCCGCCCACGAGAAGACCCGGGCTCGCACGGCGTCCTCGACGTCGCGCTGGATGAGGGCGTCGAGCGACAGCTTGGCCAGCTGGGCGAAGAGCCCGGTGACGAGGCCGAGCAGCATCAGGGTCCACAGCGAGTAGAGGAGCGCGGTGAGCAGCGTCGCCACGACCGCGACGGCAGCCATGGCGGTGGCGAGGACCTCAGGGTCGGGACTGCGGCGGCGGTTGCCGATGAGCGAACCTGCGGCGTTGCCCACGCCTGCGGCGCCCACGACGAGGGCGAGGACCGTGGGCCCGGACCACCCGGGCAGCGGGTGATCGCGCATGAGGAACGCGAGGAAGAGCGTGAGGAAGCCCGACAGCATCCGGGCGCCGGTCGTGATCCACAGGACGTAGCGGACCGACCGCGGGAGCGCACGCATCCGCCGTGCGCCGCGTTCCGGGCTGGGCAGCGGCTCCTCCGACACCGGCGTGCCGTCGACGTCGACCTCGCCCTCGGTGGAGTCGACGCGTGCCGGGAGCCGGATGGCGAGCACCGTGGCCGCCACGTAGACGGCGAACGCCAGCCGGAGCGACCAGTCGGGCCCGACGCGCGACAGCGCCCCGGCGAGGCCGCCCCCGATGGCCATGCCGATGAGCCCGGCGATGGTGAGCCGCGAGTTCGCCGTGACGAGGCTGATCCCGTCGGGGAGGAGGCGGGGCACGGCGGCGGCGCGGGCGACGGCATACGAGCGGCTGGCCACGAGGCACCCCAGGGCGGCGGGGAAGAGCCACGGGCTGTCCTCCACGACGGCGGTGGCGAGCACCCAGGCGAGGAACGCGCGGGTGGCGAGCGTCGTGCCGAGGGCCCACCGCCGACCGTGACGGAAGCGGTCGAGCAGCGGGCCGATGAGTGGGGCGAGGATGACGAACGGCGCCATGGTGAGGATCAGGAAGAGGGCCACCCGCCCGCGCGCCTCGTCGGTCGGGAGCGCGAACACCGTGCCCGCGAGCGAGACCGTGAGGGCCGCGTCGCCGGCGACGTTGACGGCGTGCAGCTCGGTGAGCCGGGCCAGGCCGGTGTCGGCCGCGCCGTCCGCGTCCGCGAAGCTGCGGAACCTCCGGCCGGCCGCGGCCCCGCCCCGGCCCACGAGCCGGATGCCGGCCCGGCCACCCCGTCCCACGGCGCGGCCCGCCCCGGCGACACGCTCTCGCGCGCGGGGTCGTGCGGGCGGCTCGGGAGACGTCATGACCTCTCGATCCTCCCTCCATCGGGCGCCGGCTCGCGAGAGCGACGCGGGCTCGTGGGCCGTCGGGTCCGTCGGGTCCGGCGGGTGCGTGCGGGGCAGGCTGCACCGCGAGATGCGTCCCACGGCAGAGGGACGGGGCTGGTTGACTGGGCCGACGAACCACCTGGTCGGAGGGACTCGAGATGACGGCACCAGCGGGCGCCCCGGCGCCGCCGCACGCGACCGACGAAGCCGGCGCCTCCGGAGACGTCGGCGACGTCGGCGACTCTGGGGATGCCGGGCTGCCGGCCCCCGAGGAGGAGCGCCGCCGTCGCAGGCCGCGTCGGCTGAGCCTCACCGGAGGGGTGCTCGGCCTGGCCTTCGGTGCCATGTCGGCGACGCCCTCGCTCGTGCCTCGCGGGTGGCTCATCGAGGGGCTGCTCGCCGGGGTGTCCATCGCGGTCGGCTACGGCCTCGGCGCCTTCGTCGGGTGGGCCTACCGGGCGCTCGGGCTGCCCGACCTACCGGCGGGCGTCCGCCGCGTGACGTGGAAGGTGCTCGCCGTCCTCGCGGTCGTCGGCCTGCTCGTCATGGGATGGTTGGGCCGCTGGTGGCAGTCCGGCCAGCGCGAGCTGCTCGGGATGGACACCGCCGTGCCGTGGCTGTGGCTGCTCGCGCCGCTCCTGGGACTCGTGGTCGCCGCCCTCCTCATCGGCCTCGGCCGCGCGGTCAAGGCCCTCGGCCGGCTGCTGTTCCGCCTGCTGCGCCGGGTGCTGCCGGTGCGGGTCGCGTGGCTCATCGCCATCGTCGCCACCGGCCTGCTCACGTGGACCCTGCTCTCCGGCGTGCTCGTCGGGAACGCCCTCGAGGTCGCCGACTCGGTCTTCGCGAGCAACAACGACGAGGACAAGCCCGGCGTGGTCAACCCCGAGCTCGACACCCGCTCGGGCGGGCCGACCTCGAAGGTCTCGTGGGCGAGCATCGGTCGCGAGGGGCGTGCCTTCGTCTGGTCCGGGCTGACGGCCGAGGAGATCTCCACCGTCGTCGGTGATGCGGATGCCGTGGAGCCGGTCCGGGCGTTCGTCGGCCTCGAGGCCGCGCCCACCCCGACCGAGCGGGCGCAGCTCGCCGTCGCCGAGCTGCGTGCCCTCGGTGGGTTCGACCGGGGTGCCATCGCCGTGGCGGGCGGCACCGGCAGCGGCTGGATCGACCCGAGGGCGGCGGACGCGCTCGAGTACGCGACGCACGGCGACGTCGCCACGGTCTCCATGCAGTACTCCTACCTGCCCAGCTGGCTCTCCTTCCTCGTCGACCAGAGCCGGGCGGCGACGAACGCCGAGCAGCTCATCACGGCCCTGCGCGTCGAGCTCGACGGCATGCCCGCCGACAGCCGCCCTGACCTCTATGTCTACGGGGAGAGCCTCGGGGCGTTCTCGACCGACAGCGCCTTCACGAGCGTCGAGGACATGTCGACGACCACCGACGGAGCACTCCTCATCGGGCCGCCGAGCTTCGACACGACGTGGCAGAAGGTCGTCGCGGGGCGTGAGACCGGGTCGCCGGTGTGGAAGCCGCTCTACGGCGACGGCGGCCTGGTCCGCGTCGCGACGACGGCCGACGACCTCACCGACCAGACGCTCACCTGGACGACGGACAACCCGATCATCTACCTCACCCACGCCTCGGACCCGATCGTCGCGTGGACCGCGGACCACGATGCGTGGCTCGACCCCCGAGGACCCGACGTCAGCAGGTACGTCGTCCCGTGGCCGGTGGTCGCGGGGTTGCAGGCGACCTTCGACCAGTTCAACGCCAACGGGGTCCCCGCCGGGCACGGCCACGTCTACGACGAGACGACCGTCACCGCGTGGTCCGAGATCGTCGGCCCACCGTCGCTGCCCGATGCGGAGGTCGCGGCCATCCAGGCGGCGGTGAAGGACCTGCCACACTGACGTCGAGGCGGAATCGGCGGTCGTCGCGCGGTGTTGTCGAGCCCATGACCACTCCCCGCCCGAGCATGGCCGAGCGCTACGAGCGCGCCCGCGGGATGTTCGAGAACGGCGAGTACCAGGCCGCGGCCGAGGTACTCGCCTCGGTTGTCGACGACTCCGCGATGGAGCCCCCGCTGCACGGCACGACCGAGCTGCGGCTCCTCCTGGCCCGTTCCTACTACCACTCCGCGCAGCTGGGCCGAGCCGAGCGGGTGACCCGGGCGATCCTCGCCGACGACCCCGACGAGGCCTATGCCAACCTCGTCCTCGGTCGCACCCTCCAGCGGCAGGGCCGGCACGCCGAGGCGAAGCCGCACCTCGCCATGGCCGAGCTGCTGGGTGGGTATGCCGGCACCGGTCGCCTTCCGACCCGCGAGGAGGACACGCGCGGGTGACCGACTACGGGCACGACCTCGAGTTCGGGCTCTTCCCGTCACCGGACGCCGCGCGCCCCCACGAGGTGGTCGAGCTCGCCCACGTGGCCGAGGTCAGCGGCCTCGACCTCGTGACCGTGCAGGACCACCCGTACCAGTCGAGGCACCTCGACGCGTGGACCCTGCTCTCGGTCATCGCGGCGCGGACGAGCACGGTGCGCGTCGCGCTCAACGTCGCGAACCTCCCGCTGCGCAACCCCGTCGTCCTCGCCGGCTCGGTCGCGAGCCTGGACCTCCTGACGGGCGGGCGCGTCGAGCTGGGCCTCGGCGCCGGCGGGTTCTGGGACGCCATCGAGGCCGCGGGCGGTCGCCGGCTGACACCCGGGCAGGCGGTCGACGCGCTCGTCGAGGCGATCGCGGTCATCCGTGGCGTGTGGTCCGGCGAGGGGAGCCTGCGCATCGACGGTGAGCACCACCGCGCGCGGGGCCTGCACGCCGGGCCCGCGCCGGCGCACCCCGTCGGCATCTGGATCGGTGCCTACAAGCCGCGCATGCTCGGAGTCACCGGCCGCCTCGCGGACGGCTGGCTGCCGAGCATGGGGTATGCCGCACCGGACACGCTCGGGCCGATGAACGCCCGGATCGACGAGGCCGCCCTGGGGGCCGGCCGCACCCCGGACGCCGTGCGGCGCCTCTACAACGTCTCGGGCTCGTTCGGCGCGCGCGGCCGGCACCTCCGCGGCACGCCCGCAGAGTGGGCCGAGCAGCTCGCGGCGATCACCCTCGATCACGGGATGTCGACCTACATCCTCGCCACCGACGATCCGGACGACATCCGGCGCTACGGCGAGGAGGTCGCGCCCGCGGTGCGCGACCTCGTGGCCACCGAGCGGGAGCGCCGGTCCTCCGAGCCCCGAGGCCGCACGGCGGATGCCGGGCCGCGACCCGCGCCGCCCGAGACCCCCGCGCCGCCCGAGACCCCCGCGCCACCCGAGGCGCCCGCACAGGCTGCTCGGCCCCGCGGGGCGGCCGGTCCCCTCGTCGTGCCGACCCCGGACGACGGGACACGCCTCACCGGCGAGCTCTCATGGGACGAGGCTTCCCGCCCCACGTACCCGGTGCGTCCAGACCCGGGTGAGCAGGCGGCATACGGCGCCCACCAGCTCGCCGTGCCGCAGCACCTCGTCGAGGTGCACGACCACCTGCGCGCGGAGCTCGCGCAGCTCCGTGACGTCGTCGACCAGGTCGTGCGCGGGCACCTCGCCGTGGGGTCCGCGCGCTCGGCGGTCAACGCGATGACGATGCGCCAGAACAACTGGACCCTCGGCGCCTACTGCGAGTCGTACTGCCGGGTCGTCACCGGGCACCACGGCCTCGAGGACACCGCGGTCTTCCCGCACCTCCGGCGCAGCGACCCGGACGCGGTCGCCGTCATCGACCGGCTCGAGGAGGAGCACGAGGTCATCCACGACGTCCTCGACGACGTCGACCGTGCCCTCGTCTCCCTCGTGGCCGACGAGCCCGGCGCCTCGGACCGGCTGCGCCACGTCGTGGACCTGCTCACCGACACCCTGCTCTCCCACCTGGCCTACGAGGAGCGCGAGCTGCTGCACCCGCTCGCGCGGCACGGCTTCCACCGGTGAGGGGCTGACGGCGATGGCAGTGCACTCGGCGGCCCTCCTCCTCCACCGGAGCGTCGACGGCTCCCTCGAGGTCTTCCTCGGCCACATGGGCGGGCCGTTCTGGGCGCGCAAGGACGACGGTGCGTGGTCGGTGCCGAAGGGCGAGTTCGACCCGGCCACCGAGGACGCGGCGGATGCCGCGCGACGCGAGTTCGCCGAGGAGGTCGGCCTCGCCTGGGAGGGCCCGATCGAGCTGCTCGGCGAGTTCCGGCAGCCGAGCGGGAAGGTGCTCGTCGTCCACGTGGCGCGTGCCGAGGCCCCGGTCGAGTTCGTCGCGTCCAACGAGTTCGAGCTCGAGTGGCCGCGCGGCAGCGGCCGGATGCGCTCGTTCCCCGAGATAGACCGCGCGGAGTGGTTCGGGCTGGCCGAGGCCCGCTCGAAGGTCGTCAAGGGACAGGTGCAGGTGCTCGACGCCCTCGCGGCCGGCCTCGTGTGATGTTCGCCGGAGCCGGGCGTCGCGTCCCCGGCGCAGGACTAGCCTGAAGGTGGAGGAGATCGAGATGTCCAGCTATCCCCAAGACCCCGTGCCCCCGAGTCCCGCGCCCGTGCCCGGCACCGTCCCCGCTCCCGCCACCGAGTCCGACCCCCGCGTCGCGGCGCGCAAGCGCATCGAGGCCCGTCGCGCCCTCGGGAGCCACGCGATCGTCTACCTCGTCGTCAACACCTTCCTCGTCGGCGTCTGGTGGTTCACCGGCGCGGGCTACTTCTGGCCCGCCTGGGTCATCGGCGGCTGGGGGATCGGTTTGGCGATGAACGCCTGGGAGGTCCTGTTCCGCCGTCCGATCACGGAGGAGGACATCGAGCGGGAGCTGCGGCGGGGCGCCTGACCGCTCAGGCGGCGTGGGCCGCCTCGAGCGCCAGGAGGTGCTCCTTGGCGGCCGGGCCCCCGGCATACCCACCGACTCCGCCCGAGGCGGGCAGCACGCGGTGGCAGGGGAGCACGATGCAGAGCGGGTTCGCTCCGAGGGCGCTGCCGACGGCACGAGCGGCACCCGGGTGGTCGACGGCCGACGCGAGCACGGCATACGTCGTGCGCTCGCCGTAGCCGACCCGCGCCGCCAGCCCGGTGAGCACCTCGCGCTGGAACGCCGAGGCGAGCGCGAGGTCGGTGCGCAGGTCGATCCGCCGGGCGGTGCCCGCGAGGTATGCCGCGAGCGCCCGGCGGGCCGTGTCGGTCGGTGCCGCGTGCCGCAGCACCCGGGGACTGACCGTGGTGGCGAGTCGCTGGAGCCAGTGGTCCTCGGCGGTCGTGTCCGCCGCGTAGGTGCACGTGACGAGGGCGCCGTCGGCCGTCACGGCCAGCAGGAGGCGGCCGACCTCGGTGTCCTCGAGGGTGTAGGAGACGTCGGTCGGGGGGAGCACGGGCGGCCCGGCGAGTGGGGGGTCGAAGGTCGTGAAGGGGTTGGTCATGGCTGGTCCCTGAGGTCGAGTCGGAGGGTGGCGATCGCGTCGCTGACGAGGCGGCGGCTCATGCCGGGCGAGGTGCCCAGCGCGGTCGCGACGGCACGGTGGTCGAGGTCGCCGACGAAGCGCAGGACGACGGCGTCGCGCTGGCGCTGGGGCAGGGCGGCGACCCGTGCCCAGAGGTCGCCGTCGGGGAGGTCGGGGGGCACGAGCACGGGGGCCTCGGCGAGCGAGGCGACGTCCTCGTGCGGGAGGGTCCGCCGGGCCGACCGGTGGTGGTCCATGGCGCAGCGGTGGGTGATCGTGAGGAGCCACGAGCGGAGGTTCCGCGCGTGGGTAAGCCTCGGGTAGGCCGCCAGCGCCTGGGTCCACGCCTGCTGGGCGACGTCGTCGCCGTGGCCGGGCGCGAGGGCGTGGGCGAGCCGGGCGACGTCGCGCCAGTGCTCGTCGACGAGGTGCTGGAAGGGCGGAAGGCTCACGATGATGCAACGGTATGCCGCCCACTCCTGTGAGCCGGGCTCCCCGACTTCGTCTGTGGGAGTGTCGGCAACACGCCGTCCGGACGGCGTTTCCCCGCACCGTGACAGACAAAGTCGGGGAGGAGTGGCGAGGATGGTGGGGTGACCCCAGCCGACCCGCCCAGCGAGGGCCGACGGCATCCGCTCGTCATCGCGCACCGTGGGGCGAGCGAGGAGGAACCGGAGCACACCCTGGCGGCCTACCAGAGGGCGTTCCACCACGGTGCCGACGGGGTGGAGTGCGACGTCCGGCTCACCGCCGACCACCACCTCGTGTGCGTCCACGACCGCCGTGTCGAGCGCACCTCGAACGGTGCCGGCAGGGTCTCGACCCTCGAGCTGGCCCGGCTCGAGGAGCTCGACTGGGCGTCGTGGAAGACGAGCCGGGGACGCAAGGACAGCGAGCGCCCGGAGAAGGACCCCGATCGCGGGCGGCTGCTCACCCTGCGCCGGCTCCTCGAGACCCTCGTCGACACCGGGCACGAGGTCGTCACCCTCATCGAGACGAAGCACCCGACCCGGCACGGCAGCGACGTCGAGGAGACGCTCGTGCAGGTGCTCCGGGCGTTCGACCTCGACCAGGGCGACCGGCCGGGCCGTCCGCACGTGCGGATGATGTCGTTCTCGCGCCGTGCCCTCATCACGATGCAGCGACTGTCCCCCAAGGTGCCGCTCGTCTACCTCGTCGACGCCAACGTCCAGTCGTTCCGGCGCGACGGCAAGCTACCGCGTGGCGTCACCAGGGTCGGCCTGGACGTGCGCCTCCTCCGGCGGCCGAAGGTCGTGCGGGCGTTCCAGGACCAGGGCCACGAGGTCTACGTCTGGACGGTGGACAAGGACGACGACGTCGACCGCTGCCTCGACCTCGGTGTCGACGTCATCATCACCAACCGCCCGGGCCGGGTGCTGAAACGGGTCCGGCGATCCGGCTAGGTTTGACCCGTGACACCGCACCACGCCTCCGCCGACCAGGACCGGGACGACGCCGGCGCCACCCGCCACACCGGTGAGACCGGCCTCGTCGTGGCCGAGTCCCCCGGACCCGGCGTCGACAGCATCGTCTGCACCCTGCGCGCCCCGCACGAGCCCGCCTCCGTCGGGAAGGTGCGGCGCGAGATCGTGGCCGACCTCCAGACCCGGGACCTGTCCGAGGAGCTCGTCGACGAGGCCGAGATCATCGCCTCCGAGCTGCTCACGAATGCCGTCCGCCACGCTCGACCCCTGTCCGACGGCACCATCCGGGTGCGCTGGAAGATCCGCGGCGACGTCGTCGAGGTCGAGGTGACCGACGGTGGTGGCGAGACCGTGCCCCGCCCCGCACCGCGCACGGTCTGGCTGTCCTCCGGGCGCGGGCTGCGGATCGTGCGGTCCATCGCCCACGAGTGGGGCGTGACCGAGGACCGCACCGGCAACGTCGTGTGGGCCACGCTCGGCGGCCCCAGCCGTCGCCGCGCCACCTGAGGGGCGCGAGCCCGGGCTCGAGCCCGAGGGGGCGCCCGAGCCGCGGGACCCGGCGCCCGGCCCGGCGACCAACTCGCGCCGCACTAGGGTGACGCGCATGGGCAAGGCATCTCGACGTCAGCGCGGCTCCGGTGCCGCGGAAACACGCCGCTCCCGACCGGCCCCGGCGCCGTTCGAGCGCCGGCCCTTCGAGGGGCTCGCCGGTGAGACCGACTGGGTCGCCCTCCGCGAGATCCTCCCGGCCGCAACCGCCGTGGTATCGGTGCGCCCCGAGCACGTGCCCGACGGTGCACCGACCGAGGTCACCGTGGCCACCGTCCTGCCCATGGCGTGGCCGGGGCTGCACCGGTCCGACGGGGCCGTCCTCATCGGCGCACAGTCCGGCAACGCGAGTGGCGACGCCTCGCGCGACCTCGCCGCCCAGCTCCTCGCCGCCCTCGCCGCGGAGCCCGGTCACCCCGTCGTCACGACCCCACCCGTCACCGCCGACAGCCCGCGCCTCCAGGACGTCCTCAGCCCCGACACCCCGTTCGACGTGACGCTGCACGAGGGATTCGACTTCTGGGTCGAGGGCCAGGACCTCGAGGGCGACGCCGCCGAGTCGCTCGAGCGCGCCAACGCCACCGTCGTCCCCACGACCCGCCTCGCCGCCCTGCCGTCGGCCTACTGGGTGCGGATCGGCGACCGAACCCACATCCGCCTCGTCCTCCCCGACGACGAGGACGCCGCGACCGACGCCCTCGCCCGGCTCCACGCCGCCGGCGAGGACGGCCTCGGCGCGGACACGCGCCTCCTCGGTGCGTTCCGCGCGGGCGGGCTCCTCGTCCCCGTGTGGGACCTCGACCCCGCCCTCGAGGCCGTGGACCACGAGGAGGAGCTCGCGGCCTGGGGCACCCGGTATGCCGGGGCACTCGCCTCCGACGCCCCGCTCACCACTGACGAGCGCCGGGCCCGCTCGGGCCTGCTGAGCCGTCAGGTCACCCTCCGCTGATGGCTGCCCGGTGAGCGCGCTCGCCGCCCGGGTCGCGGCCGTCATCCCGTGCAAGGACGAGGCCGACCGGATCGCTGCCACGGTTCGCGCCGTGGCCGCGCTCCCGCAGGTCGGCCGGGTCGTCGTCGTCGACGACGGGAGCCGCGACGAGACCGCGCAGGTCGCCGAGGCCGCCGGGGCGGTCGTCGTCCGCCACCCCCGCAACCGGGGCAAGGCCGCTGCCCTGGAGAGCGGGGTCCGCCGGGTCCGCGAGCTCGAGGACGCCGCCGCTGCCGCTGCGGCCGCCGCAGCTGGGGGTGACGCCGCTGCCGACGCCGCAACCGCGGACCCCGCAACCGTGTGGCCCGCCGCCCTGCTCTTCGTCGACGGCGACCTGGCGGAGACGGCGGCCAACCTCGGGGTGCTCACGACCCCCGTCCTCGAGGGAGCGGCGGACATGACGATCGCGACCCTGCCTGCCCAGATCACGGCGGGTGGCGGCCGCGGCCTCGTCGTCGGGCTCTCGCGCCGCGGCATCGAGCACCTCACCGGCTTCCGCCCCGTGCAGCCCCTCTCCGGGATGCGCTGCGTCAGCCCGGCCGCCTTCACCGCGGCCACCCCGCTCGCGCGCGGCTGGGGCGTCGAGACCGCGCTCACCGTTGACGTCCTCAGGGCGGGCCTCACCGTCCTCGAGGTGCCCTGCGAGCTGCAGCACCGGGTCAGCGGGTCGGACTGGCGCGGGCAGGTCCACCGCGGCGCCCAGTACCGCGACGTGTGGCTCGCCCTCGTCAAGCGCGGCTGGCGCCCGTGGCACCGGGGCTGAGGCGGCTCCACCCGCTCCTCGTGGGTGCCTCGGTCGCCCTGCTCCTCCTCGTCGGGGCCTCGGCGCCGAACGCCGCCCAGCCCGACCTCGCGCCCCGGGGCTGGGCCCCCGGCACCCCGCTGCCCGTCACGCTGGGACCGGCGGCGGTCACCGCGGTGCTGTGGACGGCATACCTCGTCGGTGGCCTTGCCGTGCTCGTCGGCCTGCGAGGCCGGGTCGACGGCCTGCGCACGTGGCTCGTGCCGGCGCTCCTCGCCGTGCTGGCCCTCCTCACCGCGCCGTTCGGGTCGGCGGACCACGTCAGCTACGTCGCCTACGGACGCATCCTCGTCGGCGGCGGCAACCCGTGGGTCGAGGCGCCGGTCGCCTGGGCCGGCGGCCTCGACCCCGTGACGAGCCGGGTCGAGGACCCGTGGACCACCGAGCCCAGCGTCTACGGCCCGTTCGGGACCCTGCTCCACGGGCTCTCCGCCCTCGTCGGCGGCGACTCGCTGCGGCAGGGGGTGTGGGTGTGGCAGGTCGTCGTCGTCCTCTCGTGGCTCGGGGTGCGGGCCCTGCTCCGACGGGTGCTGGCGGCGGACCTGCACGGCCGGGTCGACGTGCTCTGGACCCTCAACCCGCTCGTCCTCGGCGTCGGGGTCCTCGGCGCCCACATCGACGTCGTCGGCTGCGTGCTGGCCCTCGCCGCCGTCGCCGCGGCCGTCCTCCGGCCCGGGTGGCCCGGAGCGCTCCTCGCCGGAGCGTTCGTCGCCCTCGCCGGGTCGACGAAGTTCACGTATGCCGTGGTCGGCCTGGCGCTCGTCGCCGCCTGGTGGCTCGTGGGTCACCGCTCGGCGGGGCTCGCGCGCCTCGTCGGGGCCCTCGCCTGCGCGGGTCTCGTCGTCGGCGCGGCGCTGCACGCCTGGGCCGGGCCGCACGTCTACGACCAGCTGCTGCGCTCCCGGCAGGCCGTGTCGCTGGCGACCCCGTGGCGGCCGGTGCTCGAGTGGGGCCGGGAGGCCGTCGGCAACGGTCCCACCCGAGCGGGCATCTCGCTCGCCGCGGCCGCCCTCGCGGTGGTCCTGGCGGCCTGCCTCGTCCGGATCAGCCGCCCCGCCGCCTCGACTTTCCCGCCCGATGCGGGAAACCTGGGGTCCGCAGGGGAACCTTTCCGGGGCGAAGCTGAGGTTTCCCCTGCTGAGGAGGCCCCGGATGCCGCCCCCGCACCCGGTGCCGCCCAGGCCCCGGATGCCGCCCAGGCACCGGATGCCGCCCCCGCACCGGATGCCGCTGCCGAACCGACCCCGGCCGGCAGCGTTCCCGACCTCGCGGCATCCGCCCTCTGGGTCACCGCGTGCCTGGCCCTCGCCTACTCCCTCGCCGCGCCCTACTCGCTGCCGTGGTACGACCTGCTCGTCTGGTGCGCGTTGCCCGCGGTCGTGCCCGGCCTCGTCGACCTCGTCGCCCTCGTGCGGCTCGTCGCGCTGTCACTCGCCTACGTGCCTGGGCGAGTCCTCGGCATGACCCCGGCTGTCGAGGACCTCACCCTGGGGGTCCGGCGCGGCGTCGTGCCGTGGGTGGGCCTCGCGCTCTGGGTCGTCGTCATCGGCGCCGGCGTTCGGCACGGGTCGAGGCGACAGCGCGGGCCTCGTCGAGCAGGTCGAAGACCACGACCGACACGATGAGCGGCACGGCGAGCGTGGCCCCCACCGCGGGGATCGCCACCCCCGAGTCGTTGATGAGGAAGCCGATGGTCAGGGTGATGAGCAGGGCGTTGAGGCCGGCACGCAGCGTCGGTGCGTGGGCGTAGGACCGCTGCATGGCCCTGGACCCCCACGAGGTGGGTCTGGCGAGGACGTAGATGACGAAGAGCAGCGCTGCGGGGACGAGCAGGGTGAGGGGGGCGTTGCCGAGCAGGATGTCGATGTTCTGCTGCCCCTTGCGCACCACGATGTCCATCGCGTTGCCGTCGATGATCGCTTGGACGAAGCGGCCGAGGTGGCTTCGCTGGGCAGGAGCCCGCAGCCAGTCCGCGCCGGCGACGAGGAAGAACAGCCCGATGACCGCCGCCACGACGAGCAGCACGCGCTGCCAGGTCAGGCGGATGCCCAGGATCGCCAGCACGAGGTAGACCAGCCCGGGCACGAGGGCCGGGGGCCCGCCCCCGTCGGCGCCCCAGAACGGCAGGCCGTCGACGACCACCGCGAAGCCGCCGATGAGCCCCACCGCGACCGCCGCCGCCCGGCGCCGGCCGGCAACCACGAGCGCCGAGGACACCGCCGTGGACAGCAGGATCGTGGCCGTCGCGAAGAGGGCGAACGTGGGGTTGCCCATGCCGTAGAAGCGCCCGGCGACGACGGGTTGGAGCCCCATGAGCGACGACAGCTGGAGCCGCGACCCGGTGATGACGTCGACGGCCAGCACGGCCATCGTCGTCGCCGAGACGATCGCCATCGGTCCGAGCGCCCAGTGCCGCCACGGGCCCCGCAGGGCGACGGTGGCGATGATCGCGACGAAGAGCCCGACCGACGCCACGAGCGACACCATCTCGAACGGGAAGCGCCACCACGGCAGGAGGTTCGCGAGGAACGTCGAGACCGGCACCGACGCCGCCACCACCGCGAGCACCCGCACGCGCGAAAGCACCTTGACCCGCGTGCGCTCCGACCCGATGCGCCCCTTCCACACGAGGAGCACGAGGAGGTAGATGACGAGCTGCCCGTAGGCGAACACGGTGAAGAACGGCTCCACGGCGTCGTGCACGTCGTGGCTCGCCTCGTCGTAGTCGACGAGGTGGGTGTGCCGCGCCTCGGCCCGGCGCTGGGAGTTGTCCGGCGCCGGGTCGCTCGTCAGCGGTGCCCCGCCCACGGCATCCGGCACCGGCAGGCCGACGACCGAGAGCGCCGTCGCCGTGAGGTCCTGGGCCTGGGCCAGCCCCGACTGGCGGGTCGAGCTCGACCGCAGCAGCCCGGGGCCGTAGTGGGGGCCACGGGCGACGACGAGCCGCAGCCGCTCGCTCGTGCCGGCATCCGAGAGGGAGCCGACGATGTAGTCGGCGCCGTTGGGCCCGGCCTCGATGACCTGGCCGATCCGCGTGTCGATCGCCGTCAGCTGTTCCTCGCGGGAGGTGTCGACCTGCTCGCCGGTCGCCACGTCGTCCGGGTCCCGGAGCGACCCGACGTCGACGAGGGTCACCGGGCAGCCGTTGAGGTCCTCGAGCATCGCGTCCGACGACCACACGGCGGGCTGGTCGACGTGCCCCGTCGAGCTCGCTCCGCCGACGGGGGCCCACGGCCCCACCGTCTTGACGCACATCCCGCCGGCCGCGGCGGCATCCCCGAGCAGCCCGAGCTCGGTGTCGAACTTCTCGCTGGCGGCCGCCTCCTCGTATGCCGGCCACTCCGAGACGTTGCCGTTGACCACCGCCGGTGCCTCGGTGCACGGGCGGTTGGCGGGGTCACGGGCCACGCCCGCGCGCGGTGCGGCGGCGCGCCCACCGGCCGACAGGCCGAGCCAGCCGTCCGCCGGGCAGGTGTTGCTGTAGACCGACCGCACCGACAGGGCCGCCGACGAGCCGTCGCGCAGGAGCAGCCACAGGTTCGGGGTGGTCTCCTCGGACACGTCCGACCAGCTGATGCCTCCGGTGCCGATGACGACGACGGCGCCGGCGGGCTCGCTGGAGGGGGCCGCGCTCGCGCCGGCGCCGCTCGACCGGGCCGCCGAGCCCAGGAAGAGCCCCACGACCACGGTCGCGAGGGCGACCATGACGGCGAGGGCTCGGCGCAGCACGGGGACAGGCTACGAGACGGTCATGGGCGCGCCGAATCCGCGGGCTGGGAAGATCCTGGGCCGGCCCCACGGTCACGCGGTCGCGCCCGTCACCGCCACAATGGTCCGGTGACCACCCCAGCGAGCCGCACCGCGCCGCGCCACCGGTGGCTCCTCGCGGGGCTCCTCATCGCCCTGGCGGCGGTGCCCGTCGTGCTCCGCTACCTCGTCTTCTGGCCGCTCGACCAGTGGCAGGTCGACGTCGAGGTCTACCGCGAGGCGGGCGTGTCGATCCTCAGCGGTCGACCGGTCTACGCCGCCCTCACCGAGTCGCCGCAGCTCCTGCCGTTCACCTACCCGCCGTTCGCGGCGATCCTCGCCATCCCCCTGGCGCTCATGCCCTTCGGTGCGGCCGGGTGGCTCTGGACCGCCCTCCAGGTCGCCGCCACGACGGCGATCGTCTGGTATGCCGGGTACCGCCTCATCCACCGCGCCGGGCCCTGGGTGCCCCTCGTCCTCGCGGCGCTCACCGCCCCGATGCTGTGGCTGCACCCGGTGAGCGACGGCATCCGGTTCGGCCAGGTGAACGCCTTCATCGTGCTCGCGTGCCTCATGGACCTCCGCGAGCCACGCCCCGGCGTCCTGCGGCACGTCCCCCGAGGCGTGCTCGTCGGGCTCGCGATGGCCGTCAAGCTCACGCCCGGCGTGTTCGTCGTGCACTTTCTCGTCACCCGCCGGTGGAAGGAGGCCGCGACGGCCGTCGGCACCGCGCTCGGGGTCACGCTGGGTGCGTGGGTGCTGCTGCCGCAGGCGTCCTTCGCGTTCTGGGGCGGGGCGCTGCAGGACCCTGCCCGGCTGGGGCCCAACATGGGGACCTCGAACCAGTCGCTGCGGGGGTTCCTCCTCCGGGTGGGGCCCGACGGCCTGCCCGGCACGGTCATCTGGCTCGCGTGCGTCGCGGTGGTCGGGGTCTTCGGCTTCTGGCTGGCGCGCCGGCTGTTCCTCGCCGGCGACTCGATCGGCGAGGTGGCCGCGGTCGGGTTGATGGCCTGCCTGCTCTCCCCGGTCGCGTGGATCCACCACTTCCACTGGGTCGTCGTGGTCGTCTTCGCGCTCCTCGGGGCCGACCCCCTGCGGCAGCGGCGACGGCTCTGGGCGGGGGCGGCCGTCACGGCATTCTTCCTCTGCCGCCTCCCGTGGTGGGGCATCAGCTGGCTCAACCACCGGGAGTGGCCCGAGCTCCCGGGCCGGGTGCTCCAGAATGCCGACGTGTTCGGGGCCCTCGCTGCCCTCGTGCTCCTGTGGTGGGTCACGAGGCCCGAACCCCGAGCGCCGGACGAGCCGGTCTCCGCCGACGGCGACCGCGGTCAGACGACGCCGGCGATCCCCAGCGCGGTGTAGGCGGCGAGGAGCAGGCACACGGTGCCGCCGATCCGCCGGACCGTCGACAGGCGCATCCAGGTCAGGATGGTGCGACCCAGCGCGGCAGCGAGCCCCGACACCGTCGCCAGGGCGAGGAACGCGCCGGCGAAGACGGAGAGCGCGTCGTCGTAGCGGATGACGAGCGACGCCGTGAGGAGCTGGCTGAGGTCGCCCCACTCGGCGAGGAAGAGCACGGTGAACGAGAGGGTCACGACCCGCCACCCCACGACGGAGCGGGCCGACTTCGCGCCGAACTCCTGCTCGGTCTCGGCCTCCTCCTCGTCCGCCGAGCTCGCGCCACGCAGCAGCAGGATGCCGCCCAGGAGGAACATGACGCACGCGAAGACCTCGACCGGGGTGCGGGGGAGCCTGGCGAGCAGGCCACCGGCCGTCACCGCGATGGCTGTCTGCACGAAGAACGCCAGGCAGACGCCGATCCAGACGAGCAGCGGGCGGAAGCGGGTCGCCATGACGAGCGTCGCGATGAACGTCTTGTCGGGCAGCTCGACGACGAAGATGGTGCCGAAGACGACGGCTGCCGTCGCGAGGTCCAGTCCCACGAGACCCACCCTAGGCAGCCGGCCGGATGCCGCACGGCACCGGTCCCACCCCCGACCTCGTGCGACGTGCCTGCGGTTCTCGGCGCTCCGGCCGGAGAAACAGTGGGTAGGTCGCACGGAGTGGGTAGGCGTGGGCGGTGGAATGCCGGGCGGCCGTCGCCGGCGAACGCCTAGCCTGTCGCGTGTGTTCGGCATGAACCTCCCCGAGGCCCTCGTCGTCGCGCTGCCCCTCCTCGTGCTCGTCGCGTCGCTGGCCGTCGTCGTGCTGCTCCTCGTGCGCACCTCGGACCTCCGGCGCCGGGTCGCGGCGCTCGAGACCCACCGGCCCGCCGGCGACGCCGACCTCGCCGCCCTGCGCTCCGCGCTCGGGGAGGCGCTGCGGCACGTCGCGGTGGTCCGCTACGACGCCTTCGGCGACATGGGTGGTCGGCTCAGCTTCAGCGCCGCCGTGATCGACGACCGCGGCGACGGCCTCGTCATCAGCTCGATCCACGCCCGCGGGGAGTCCCGCACCTACGCCAAGGGCGTCGTCGGGGGAGCCTCGGACGCCACCCTCACCCCCGAGGAGCAGCAGGCGCTCGCCGCTGCCCGCACCGGCAAGGAGACACCGTGACCCGCTTCGGCTACCTCGGACCCGAGGGCACCTTCACGTCGATGGCCCTCGACGGGTGGGAGCCCGCGGCCACCGGTGAGCGGATGGCGTTCGGCTCGGTCGACGCGGCGCTCTCCGCGC
Organism: Ornithinibacter sp.; assembly: GCA_035703305.1. Lineage (GTDB taxonomy): Bacteria > Actinomycetota > Actinomycetes > Actinomycetales > Dermatophilaceae > Fodinibacter. The sequence goes on from DASSYJ010000049.1 coordinate 19,606, forward strand.
TGCGGTCCGGTGACATCGACGGCGCGATGGTGCCCATCGAGAACTCGGTCGAGGGCGGCGTCTCGGCGACCCTCGACGCCCTTGCCAGCGGAGGGCCGCTCGTCGTCACCGGCGAGGTGCTCGTGCCCATCACCTTCGTCCTCGCCGCGCGGGTCGGCACGAGCAGGGACGAGGTGCGCGCCGTGGGCACGCACTCCCACGCCTGGGCCCAGGTGCGCGGCTGGATGGCCGAGCAGCTGCCGGATGCCGTGTACGTGCCGACGCTGTCGACCGCGGCCGCCGCCGAGGGCCTCGAGGTGGGCCCGCAGCCCTACGACGCCGCGGTCTGTGCCCCCTCTGCCGCGCGCCTCCACGGGCTCGAGGTCCTCGCGGACGACATCGGCGACATGCAGGCCGCCGTCACCCGGTTCGTCCTCGTGGCGAGGCCAGGCGACCTCCCCGCCCCCACGGGCGCCGACAAGACGACGCTCGTGCTCTTCCAGCGCGAGGACCACGCGGGTGGCCTGCTCGAGCTGCTCGAGCAGTTCGCCGCCCGCGGCATCAACATGACCCGCCTCGAGTCCCGGCCGACCAAGGAGTCCATGGGGTCGTACTGCTTCTCGATCGACCTCGAGGGCCACGTCCTCGACGAGCGCATCGGCGAGGCGCTCATGGGGCTCAAGCGGATCTGCGCCGAGGTGAGGTTCCTCGGCTCCTACCCCCGGGCCGACCGGCAGCGCGCGAGCATCGCCCCGCTGACGAGCGACGAGGACTTCGCCGTGGCGCGCGCCTGGCTCGAGGGGATCCGCAACGGCCGCTGCTGAGCGACCGCGCCGGGGGCCTCAGGACGTCGGTGTCGGCCCCGCCTGCTCGAGCCCGAGCCACCACCGCTCGCCCTCGCCCCAGTGGAGCGCGAGCATGGGGCCGGAGACCTCGAGCCGCGGTCGGCTCGACACCATCTGCACGAGCCACTGCTCCTGGGCCATGAGGGCCGGCTCGCACGCCATCCTCGTCGACACGAGGTCCTCGGCGACGAGGAGGCCGTCCTCCACGGCCACCGGCCCCCGGGCGGAGTTGCAGCCCGTCTCGACGAGCACGCGCCCGTCCTGGAAGGTGAGGGCCACGGTGCCGATGACCGGCGCTGGGGCCGACCCGTCGTTCACCGCGACCCACCGCCCCGACAGCTCGTCGACACCGGTCACGGGCACCGAGCCGGTGGTCGACCCGTCGCCGGCGCTGCCGGCGACACTCGCCGCGACGGCTCCCGCGGCGACGAGGGCGACGGCCGCCCCGACGACGACGAACGTGGTGGTGCGGCTCATCGGACCGTCCTCTCCGTGGTGGGGGTGGTGGAGGGAGTGGTTGTGGTGATGCTGCTCGCCTCGGGTCCGCTCGCCTCGGGTCCGCTCGCCTCGGGTCCGCTCCCGGACGGCCAGGGCGCGGCGTTCTCCTCGACCCACGCGTCGACCTCGCCCCACCGCTCGTCGAGCCACGCAGCGAAGGCATCGCGTTCCAGGGGAACGGTGTCCGCGGCATACGTCCACGTCTTGACGAGGAAGGGGCGGTCGTCGAACGGCAGGGCGTCCCACACGTGCCGCGGTGTCGAGAGCCGAGCGAGACCGGCGTGGGCGAGGACGAGGACGTCGGCCTCGGGCCGGGCCGAGCGGGCCGCCCAGGCACCTCGCGAGCGAGGCGGCAGGACGTTGCGCAGCTCCTCCGCGCGCCGGGCACGGGCGTGGTCGCCGCGCTCGCGCAGCCGGCGGATGATGCCGGCCCGGCGGCCGGGGGTCCAGTTCTGGCCCTCGGGGAAGATGAGGAAGACGTCGTTGGCCGTCATCGTCGACGCCATCCGGGTGATGCCCGCGAGCCGGTCCTCCCCGGCGCCGCTCGAGGACGGGACGAAGAACGACTGGAGCCGGGTGAGGATCGTGTCGACGCCGGGGTCCCAGCGGAGCGCCTCGGCGAGGACGATGCGAGGCAGGCGCCCGGCGGTGCGGGCGAGCAGCCATGCCACCGCGAGCGAGTCGGCAGGGCCGGCGTGCCGCGCGAGCGCGAGCAGCGGCACGGCATCCGAGCCGAAGTGCATCCGGTCCGTGAGCTTGACCTCCAGCCCGACCCAGCGGCGGGCGTAGTACATCAGCGAGTCCAGGGCCTGGGAGAAGAGGCGCTCATGGTCCTCGTTCCACGTCGGCGAGGAGTGGTCGGGGCTGCGGGACCACAGGATCCAGCAGCGCACGAGCATCCGGATGTCGACCCACATGAGGACGATGGCGAGGCACGCCGCGCGGAACAACCGGGCCCGCCGGTCGACGACGACCATGAAGGCACCGAGCACGATGACCGGCACGGCGAGCCCGGTGACGACCACCCCGACGAAGGGCCAGGCCACGTGCAGGACGCGCCGGATCACCAGGGGTGGCGGGGGGATGCTGCGGGCGCCCATGGGCCTCAGGCTAGGGCCGCGAGGTAGCCGGCCGTCGCCACTCGCGCCTGATCCATCCGTTCGCGCATCCGGGCGATCCGCGCCTGCCCGAGCGAGATGTTGGGGGTCGACGCGGCACCGCTCGGCAGGACGTGCATCTCGACGTCGTCGGGCACCGACTCCATCTCGTGGACGAAGCGGTGCCGGCGGGCGATCTCGAACGCGACCGTGCCGACCTCCCAGGGACTCGTCGGCGGAGACAGCGGCTGCTCCACGCGGCCGACCTGGAGCACGAAGATCCGGGTCGCGCCGAGCGCGAGGGCCCGGCCGACGGGGATCGAGTGCACGAGGCCACCGTCGAGGTAGTGCCGGTCCTCGATGAGCACCGGGGGGAAGAGGCCGGGCACCGAGCACGACGCGATGACCGGGTCGGCGATCTCGCCGGTGGAGAACCAGCGCCCGCTCGCGTCCTCGATGCACGCCGCGACGCACTGGAACGCCACGTCGAGGTCCTCGAACCGGCTCACCGGGAGGTACGTCTCGAGGACGTGGCGCAGCGGGGCGTTCGAGAGCAGGTGCGTCCGGTACCTCGCGACCCGCGCCGCCTGGCGCACGGGGTTGTCGAGGAACACGCCGTCGCGCACGACGGCCTCCCAGACCGCGGCCAGCCGCTCGGCCCCCTCGACCCCGGGGTCCGCGGCGATGAACGCGCCGTTGAGGGCGCCGATGCTCGTCCCCAGCACGAGGTCGGGCCGGATGCCGTGCTCCGCCAGCGCCCGCACCATCCCCACCTCGCTGGACCCGAGGGCACCACCACCGCCGAGGACGTAGGCGGTGAGCTCCTCGCGCGGCATACCGTCAAATGTATGCCGGTGCCGCGCCTCAGAAGGTGACGGCCAGGATGCCGCGGGCGCCCCGCTCGGCATCGGCCATGACGTGGGTGACGAAGGGGTAGTGGCCCGGCTCGCGGGGGACGAGCTCGACGAACCCGCCCTGGGCCGGGGCCAGCGCCAGCACCTGGCTCCCGCCACTCCCGGTGGTCCCGCCGGTCCCGGCGCTGCTGACTCCCGGCGCCGCGCCGGCCCGGAGGAGGTAGGCCCCCTCGCTCCACACCGTGTCGAACTGGGCGCCGACGACATGGAAGCTCGACCCGCGGTTCGGGCCGGCCGCCAGCACCCACACCCGCACCCGCTCACCGACCCGGGCCCTCAGCGGACGTGTGGCGTACTGGTTCGCGGCGCCGTTGAAGACCACGGCGTCGGGGGTGTCGGAGGCCGCGGAGGCCGCGTCGACCTCGCGTACCCCAGACCTCCCGTCGCCGTCGAGGTGCACCTCCGACTGGACGAGGACGTAGCTGCGGTCGACCGCGGGCAGGCCGTCGGGCTCGATGACGACCGCGCCGTGCATTCCGGCGGCGATGTGGGCGCTCATCGGCATCGTGGAGCAGTGGTACATCCACACGCCGGCGCGGTCGGCGGTGAACCGGTAGGTCAGCGAGCCGCCCGGCGGGACCGTGCGCATGACGTCGTCGGGCGCCCGCTCGCCGGCGTGGAAGTCCACCGAGTGCCCCATCGAGGCGTGGTTGACCAGGGTGACGACGAAGGTGTCCCCGACCCGGCCGTGCAGCGTCGGGCCAGGAACCGCGCCGTCGAACGTCCACCGCTTCTGCCGTACGCCCGGGGCCACCTCGAGCTCGACCTCCTCCACGGTGAGCGTCACCTCGTGCGTGCGCCCCGGCTCGAGGGGCGGCAGCACCGCGTCGACGGCGCGGAAGCCGGGTGCGGGTGGGTCCGTGAGGCGCACGGGGGGCTGCGCGGGCGTCGACGCCGGGTCGCGGGTGGTCGCGCCGGCGGTGGACGGGGCTGGCCCTCCCGTGACGACGACGTCGAGGACCATCCCCATCTGGCGGTGGCCCACGATCGTGCACCAACCCTGACTGCTGGCGCCGACGACCCCGACGTCGAGGGTGGCCGCGTGCCCCGGCATGATCCGGCCGGTGCGCCGGTCGCCACCGAAGGTGAGGTCGTGCGGCGACCCGCGGTCGACGTTGACGACCTCGACGACGAGCCGGTCGCCGTACGGCACGGACACCTCGGACGGCACGAACGACATGTCGTGCGCCTCCACGCGCACCCGCGTCGTGCGCCCGGTCGGTCGAGCGGATGCCGTGCCCACGAGGCCGTCGCCGGCCGCCGAGGCCCCCAACCCTGCCGACCCGGCCGACGCGGACGACCCCGAGGACCCCGATGACCCGACGAGCCCTGCCGCGGCCGGGTCCGCCGCGACCCCCAGCGAGACGGCGACGGCGATGCTGAGCACGCCCGCCACCGCCTGGGTGGTGGACCACACCCGCGGCTCCGGTGCAGCCGCCGGCGGGCGGGCCCCCGGCTGCCGAGCGACCGCCGCGACGAGGGCGCGCCGGGCCGTGACCGCGGCCCGGACGGCCCGGAGCAGCAGCGGGACGAAGGCCGCCAGCGCCACGAGGACCACCACCGACACCCCGACCCGCACGGCACTGGGCGACGGGAGCAGGCAGACGACCAGGCCGAGGTTGACGACGGTCACCCGCCACGCGGCAGCCCGGTTGAACCAGGCCGAGCCGGCCCGCACGACGGAGGGGCCACCCCCGAGGACCGTGGGAATGAGGTGCGAGAGCGCGCCGAAGAGCAGCTGGGCCGCGAACCCGACGGCCACCACGGCGGCGACGACCCCGTAGCCCTCCGCGACCCCCGCCCACGAGCCGCTCGTCACCAGCCGCCACGCGAGGACGACGAGGGCGACGCACCCCCAGCCGAGGGCCGCCGTCACCGACCACGTCGCGAACGCCTTCGGCGGGGCGTGCCGGGCGGGCGCGAGGAGCGCACGTCCCCACCAGAGGAGGCCCCCGGCATACCCGAGGAGTCCGGCCAGGGCTGCCGCACGCGAACCGAGCGCGCCTCCCGCGGCGAGCACGGCCAACCCCCAGAGGAGCACCGGAAGTGCTTGGCGCGCAAGGCGTTCGGCGCGGTCATCCATGCGGGTCCGCAGCATCGTCGGCCAGAGCGTGACGAGGGTGCCGGTGACCGTCAGGCCGATCCACCCCAGGACCATGACCATCGAGTGGGCGACGAGCAGCCGCCCGTGGGCCTCGTCGTCGGGGCCACGGGCAAGGAGGACGCCGAGGGCCGCACCGACCGGGAGGCAGGCGGCCGCGGCGAGGTAGTAGCGCACGGTCACCCGGAACCGGCCCGGGAGCGCGCGACGCAGCCGGCGCCACAGCTGGATGCCGTGCCACACCACCGCCACCGACACCCCGACCGCGCCGACCACCGTGAGGGGCCACGCGCCCGCGGGCACGCCGACCAGCACCGCGGTCACCCCGGCGATGAGCAGGGCGATGCGGCGGTTCTGCTGGCTGCGGTCGTCGAGGTGCGCGGGTGTCTTGAGCAGCGCCTGGGTGAAGTGCGTGCTCCACACCATCGCGGAGTGGGTGAGGGCCCCGAGCAGCACGAGGTGGACCATGAGCCACTCCGCACCCGGCACGAACGGGTGGCCGAGCGCCACGACGACCGCGAGGCCGAGCCAGACGAGCCCGGGGCGGTCCCTCAGGGCCCAGCTCCCCCGGGACGGAGGAGTCGGTGCGGTCATCCCGCCGCGGCCGGGGTGAGGTCCCCGACCCGCTCCCACTCCGGCCCGGCGAACGCGACCGCCGCCGCGGGGAAGAGGCCGTTCTCCTCGCGGTCGATGTGGTCGCGCAGCGCGCGCTCGAACGCGGGGAAGCTCGCGTGGTCCCCCGCCCGGACGCGCTCCAGCCCGGCGTCGAGCTCGTCGTGCTCGGCGCAGAGTCGGCGCACGTGGTCGGTGAACTCGGGGTCCTCCGCCAGCACCGTGAACAGCCCGGCCTCCTCCGCCCCTGTGTGCGGGTTGAGCAGGGCGGCGAGGGCGTCGGAGGCGCGGACCACCGAGGTCGGGTCCCCCGTGGCGCAGGCGCGCCGCAGGTCACCGGTGGCGTTGACGACGTCGACGTGCTCGGCCATGAACCGGCCGATGACGTCGATGCTCTCGCAGCCGCAGTAGGAGCACATCGTGGCGCGCGACCCGGCTCAGGCGCGGGTGATCCGGAGGCGCCAGGCCTCCGGGCCCTCGGTGAGGTACGTGACGGTGACCGGGCCCTCGCGGTCGGCGATCTGGGCGAGCAGGGGCTTCGGGTCGTGCGGGGCCACGATGACGAGCGAGCCGCCGGCGGGGATCGCCGAGAGCGCGCCGAAGACCGTCGCGTGCCGGATCGCGTGCGGGATGGCGCGGACGTCGAGCTCCGGGACCCCGTGGTCGCTCTCACCGCAGCCGCACGAGTGGCCGTGGCCCTGCGTCGCGGTGAGGGGGATGTCCGTGCGCGGGATGTCCGTCAGGGGGGTGTCGGTGCGCTGCTCCATGTGCTGGTCTCCTCGTCCATTCTTTTCTACAATGTCATTGTGAAAAATACTCCTCCCCTGGGCCCGGCTCCAACTCCGGCCCACGACCCGGACGCCGATGCCCTCGACCCAGCGCGGCGCCGGGTGCTCCGCGCCCTCGCGGACCAGGCCGAGGGCCTGGCGGTCGGAGAGCTCGCGGCGGCCGTCGGGGGACACCCGAACACGACGCGCCACCACCTCCGGGGCCTCGTGCAGGCGGGCCTCGTGACCACCACGCGCCGGACGACCACGCCCGGCCGAGGTCGCCCGGCGAACGTGTATGCCGTGACCGCGGCCGGCCGGGCCGTGCTCGCCGGTGGCGTCGACTCCGCGGCGGAGGAGTACGTCGCCCTCGCGGGGGCGTTCGCCGAGCGGCTCGCCGAGCGTGGCGGCGACCCGGGCGAGGACGCGCGCGCGATCGGCAGGGCCTGGGGCACCGGGCTCGTAGCGAGGGACCGCGCCGGCCCCGACGGGGGCGCCGGCGCCGGACAGCGCTCCGGCGGGCGCTCGGGCGCAAGGGCGGAGGCGGCGGTCGTGGGCCTCCTCGACCGGCTCGGCTTCTCGCCGCAGGTCGAGCCGGATGCCGTGCTCCTGCGCACCTGCCCGCTGCTCGACTCGGCCAGGCGGCATCCGGAGGTGGTGTGCCAGGTGCACCTCGGCCTCGTGGACGGTGCGCTCGCGGCCCACGGGGTGACGGCCCCGGGGGCGCGGCTCGAGCCGTTCGCGCGCCCCGGCGCGTGCGTGCTCACGCTCTCGTCCGCCGGGTAGCCTCCCCCCATGGGCGGTGCGGCGATCTTCGACCTCGACCGCACCCTGCTGCAGGGGGGCACGGGACCCCTGCTCTCGCGGGCGATGTACGACCTGGGCGTCGTGACCCGCAGGCTGCCCGGGGAGCGGCTCCTCTACAAGCTCTTCGACGTCGTCGGCGAGACGCTCCCGACGATCTTCCTCGCACGCCAGGCGACCCTCGTCGCCAAGGGTCGCGAGATGGCGAGCTTCGACGCCGCTGCCCGGGCCGCGGCCGAGGCGATCGAGGCCCTCATCCACCCGTTCGCCCTGACCCTCATCGAGCAGCACAAGGCGGCCGGTCGACCGGTCGTCCTCGCGACGACGACGCCCTACCACCTCATCAAGCCGCTCGCCGACCTGCTCGGGTTCGACCACGTCATCGCGACCCGCTACACGATCACCGAGGACGGCGTCTTCGACGGGTCGCTCACGGGGCGCTTCGTCTGGTCCCGGGGCAAGCTCGGCGCGGTCCGGGAGTGGGCCGAGGGCGAGGGGATCGACCTCGGGGAGAGCTTCGCCTACTCCGACTCGATCTACGACCTGCCGCTGCTGTCGGCGGTCGGCAGCCCGGCAGCGGTGAACCCCGACCCCCGGCTCACCGTGTATGCCGTCGCCAAGGGGTGGCCGATCGTGCACTTCGACGTCTCACCGGGTGTGCTCAAGGTGCCCGTCGTCGGCGTCGAGCTCCAGCGGCTGCTCTTCCTCGCGAGCCCGCCGCTGCTCACGCCGTACGCCCGCTTCGACATCGCCGGGCTCGAGCACGTCCCGCGCTCCGGGGCGGCGATCCTCGTCGGCAACCACCGCTCCTACTTCGACCTCCAGGCGATCATCCAGCTGCTCCGGCCGACGGGCCGCACGGCACGGGCCCTGGGCAAGAAGGAGATCTTCGACGTCCCCGGCCTCGGCGCGCTCGCGACCGCGCTGGGCGGCATCCCGGTCGACCGGAGCACCGGCGGGAAGGAGTCGTTCGAGTCGGCCGCCGTCGCCCTCGAGGGTGGGGAGCTCGTCTGCCTCCTCCCGCAGGGGACGATCCCGCGCGGCGCGAAGTTCTACGACCCGGTGCTCAAGGGGCGCACGGGCGCGGCGCGGCTCGCAGCGGCCACGAGGGCCCCGGTCATCCCGTTCGGCCTCTGGGGCACCGAGCAGGTCTGGCCGAGGTCGTCACCCGTCCCGCGGGTGCTCAACGTCCTGGACCCGCCCACGGTCCGGATGCGGGTGGGGCCACCCGTGGAGCTCCAGTACCGCTCGGCCGCCGCCGACACCCGGCGGATCATGGACGCCATCGTCGACTGCCTGCCCCCGGAGGCGCGCGAGCACCGGGCGCCCACCGAGGAGGAGATCCGGCTGGCGACGCCGAGGGGGTGACCCGGGGCGTTCCGCAGGACGGACCGGGATTTGACCCGCGGGCGTCTTTAGGCTTACCTAAGTGAGGTAACCCTTACCCAGCGGGACGGAGCCCCGGGATGTTCGTCAGCAACGCCCTCATCGGTCTGCGCGAGGGGCTCGAGGCGGCGCTCGTCGTCGTCATCCTCCTCGCGTTCCTCACGAAGACGAACCGCACGTGGGGCGTGCGCTACGTCTGGGCGGGCGTGGGTGTCGCCGTGGCGCTGTCGGTCGTCCTCGGTGCGGTCCTCACGTACGGCACTCGCCAGCTGTCGTTCGAGGCGCAGGAGCTCATCGGGGGGACGGCGAGCATCATCGCCGTGGGGTTCGTCACCGCGATGGTGTTCTGGATGAAGTCCGCCGCGCGCACGATCTCGGGTGAGCTCAAGGGCAAGCTCGACAAGGCCCTCGACCTCGGGCCGTTCGCCGTGGCGTTCGTCGGCTTCCTCGCCGTCGGCCGCGAGGGCCTGGAGACCGCGATCTTCTTCTATGCGACCGCCCAGGCCGCAGGTGCGGGCAACAACCTCCCGCTTCTCGGGTGGCTCGTCGGCTTCGCGGGTGCGATCGCCCTCGGGGCCCTCATCTACCGCGGCGCCCTCCGGATCGACCTCGGCAGGTTCTTCCGGTGGACCGGCGTGGCCCTCATCGTCGTCGCGGGCGGCATCCTCTCCTACGGCATCCACGACCTCCAGGAAGCCGGCGCCCTGCCCGGCCTGCACACCCTCGCCTTCGACGTCTCCGGGGTCGTCGACTCCTCCACCTGGTATGCCGCGCTGCTCAAGGGCACCCTCAACTTCACCCCGCAGACCACGGTGCTCCAGGCCGTCGCGTGGGTGCTCTACGTCGGCACGGTCCTCTTCTTCTTCCTCCGCCCGAGCCGCCCGCCGGTGCCTGCCCCCTCCGCGTCCACGTCGCGCGAGGCCGCCGCGGCCTGAGCGGTCATCGACCCCCAACTCCGGCCCTCGTCCGTCCCCGTCCCTCGCCCGTCCCCGAACCAGCAGCCCTGCAGGAGATCCCGTGCGCCCTCGTTCCCCCATGCCCGTCCTGGCCATCGCCGTGCCGCTCGCCCTCGTCCTCACCGGGTGCGGCTCGTCCGACGGCTCGTCCGACGCGTCGTCCGGGGGTGGCTCGCAGGGAGCGATCACGGTGAAGGCCACGGACACGACGTGCGAGGTGTCCCGCACGACCGCACCCGCGGGCACCGTCGAGTTCACGGTGACGAACGCCGGCACCAAGATCAACGAGTTCTACGTCTACGCCGAGGGCGACCGCATCGTGGGGGAGGTCGAGAACATCGGGCCGGGCCTCACCCGCAGCTTCCACGTCGAGCTGTCCGAGCCCGGCACCTACGAGACCGCGTGCAAGCCCGGGATGGTGGGCGAGGGCATCCGGGCTCCTTTCACGGTCACCGGCGCGGCGGCGGCGCCCAGGAGCGACGACGAGAACCTCGCCGCGGCGACGACCGAGTACCAGCGCTACGTGGCCGAGCAGGCCGACGAGCTCCTCGAGCAGACGACGCAGTTCGTCGCGCTCGTCAAGGCCGGGAAGGTCGCCGAGGCCAAGGCCCTCTACCCGACGGCCCGGTCGTCATGGGAGCGCATCGAGCCGGTCGCCGAGTCGTTCGGGGACCTCGACCCGCGGATCGACGGGCGCGAGGAGGTCACCGCCGACGGCATGGAGTTCACCGGCTACCACCGCCTCGAGAAGGACCTGTGGACGACCGGCCTGCAGGCCGACTCCCCCTCGATCGCCGACCGCCTGCTCGCCGACGTCGCCGAGCTCGTCGGCAAGGCGAAGACCGTCGAGCTCAACGCGCTCCAGCTCGCCAACGGGTCCAAGGCCCTCCTCGACGAGATCGCCACGGGCAAGATCACCGGTGAGGAGGAGCGCTACAGCCACACCGACCTGTGGGACTTCGACGCCAACTTCGAGGGCTCCGTGGCCGCGATCCAGGCCCTGCGCCCGTATCTGCAGGCCAAGGACCCCGCGCTCGTCGCCGCGCTGGACGAGCGCGGCGAGGCCCTCGAGGAGCTGCTCGACTCGCACCACGACGGTGACGGGTTCGTCCTCTACCCCGAGCTGACCCCTGCGGAGGTCAAGGCCCTCGCGGAGGCCCTCGACGCGTTCGCCCAGCCGGTCTCGACGGTCGCCGGCGTCGTCGCCGAGGGATGAGCGCCTCCTCGCGCCGCGCGGTGCTCGTCGGCGGTGCCGGTGCGGCCGCCGCGGGCGTCGCAGGCATCGCGTATGCCGCCACCACCGGGCCCGGTGCAGGTGCTGCGGGGTCGTCGGCCACGTCGCCGGATGACGGTGTCGTCGCCTTCCGTGGGCCGCACCAGGCGGGCATCACGACGGCGGCCCAGGACCGGATGCACTTCGTGGCCCTCGACGTCATCTCAGACGACCCCGCTGAGCTGCGCGACCTGCTGACCCGCTGGACGCGGGCGGCCGAGCGGATGACCGCCGGGGCCGAGGCCGCACCCGGCGGCACGGTCGGCGGCGGCCCGTGGAAGGTGCCCGAGGACACCGGCGAGGCGCTCGACCTGGCCCCCGGCCACCTCACGGTGACGATCGGCTACGGTCCCTCGCTCTTCGACGACCGGTTCGGCCTGGCCGACCGGCGGCCGGAGGCGCTTCGGGAGCTCCCGGCATTCGTCGGCGACGACCTGGACCCGGCCCGCAGCGGTGGCGACCTGTGCATCCAGGCGTGCTCCGACGACCCCCAGGTCGCGGTGCACGCGGTGCGCAACCTCGTGCGGATGGGCTTCGGCGTCGTGTCGGTGCGGTGGAGCCAGCTCGGCTTCGGGCGCACGTCGTCGACGTCACGCAGCCAGCTGACCCCGCGGAACCTCTTCGGTTTCAAGGACGGCACGTCCAACATCACCGCCGAGGACGCCGATGGGCTCACCGAGCACGTGTGGGTCGCGCCCGACGAGGTGCCCGGGGCCGCGGGGTGGATGGCGGGGGGCTCCTACCTCGTGGCCCGGAGGGTCCGCATGCACATCGAGGTCTGGGACCGCAGCCCGCTCATCGACCAGGAGCAGACCATCGGGCGCGACAAGCGGCTCGGGGCGCCGCTCGGGCAGCGCGACGAGCTCGACGAGCCCGACTTCGCCGCGAAGGGCGTCGACGGGGAGCCGCGGATCCCGCTGACCGCGCACGTGCGCCTCGCGCACCGGAGCAACCTCGACGGCATCCGCATCCTGCGCCGCGGCTACACGTTCACCGACGGCAGCGACGGGCAGGGCCACCTCGATGCGGGACTGTTCTTCATCGCGTTCGTGCGCGACGCCCACCGCCAGTTCGTGCCGATGCAGAAGGCCCTGGCGGGGAGCGACGCCCTCAACGAGTACATCGAGCACACCGGGTCGGCGCTGTTCGCCTGCCCGCCCGGCCTCGCGGCGGATGCCGACTGGGGCACCCAGCTCTTCGCCTGAGCCCGGGGCGCG
>DASSYJ010000054.1:0-21532 GCA_035703305.1 Ornithinibacter sp.
CACCCCACCCGCCGCCGACCCCGGCCTCAGATCCAGCTCGTGAACCACATCCGCCAGCGCCACTGGTCGTAGGGGATCGTGTCCGCGACGTAGACCGGGTGGAAGAACGCGAAGAGCGCCAGCGTGAGCAGCAGGTACCCCCCGACGACGAACCAGCGCCACCGCCACCGCTCCGGGTCGACCTCCCGCCGGCCCACCCACAGGCCGATGAGGAAGGTCACCGCGAGCACGACCCACGGCTCGAAGGCGATCGCGTAGAACGTGTAGATCGTGCGGTCCTGGTAGAAGAACCACGGGAGGTAGCCGCCGACGAAGCCCGCCGCGATCGCCCCCGCCCGCCAGTCCCGGCGCACGAGCCACCACCACAGGACGACGAGGAGTGCGAGGACGCCGACCCACCACACCGTGATCGTCCCGATGGGGTTGATCGCCTGCGAGCAGTGGTCGACGGTGCAGCCGTCGACGCCTCGTGTCGGGTCCTCGTAGTAGAAGGAGGTCGGCCGGGTCTGGACCATCCACGACCACGGGTTCGACTGGTAGGGGTGCGGGGTGTGCAGCGTCGTGTTGAACGCGAACGCGTCCTGGTGGTACTTGAGCCAGTTGCGCAGCACCGGTGGCAGCCAGAGCGCCCCCTCACCGGGGTGGAAGGTGTGCCACTGCCGGTGGTACCCGATGCTCGTGAGGAACCACCCGGACCACGAGAGGGTGTAGACGACCACCGCGGTCCCGACCATGGCCAGTGCGGCGAACGGCCCGTCCTTGAGCAGCGCACCCCGGCCCCAGCCGCGGACCCCAGCGGCCCGCCGGGCGCCCATGTCCCACCACACCGACATGAGGCCGAACGCCGCGAGGAAGAACAGGCCCGACCACTTCGTGCCGGTGCAGAGCCCGAGCGACACCCCGGCCACCCACCGCCAGGGGCGCCACCCCAGCCACGGGCCCATGCCCTCGGGCCATGTGCCCCGGGGGAGCGCACCCACCTTCGCCGCGAGGAGCTCTCGGCTGCGGTCCCGGTCGACGAGCAGCGCCGCGAACCCGCACAGGGCGAAGAACATGACGATGATGTCGAGGATCCCCGTGCGCGACATGACGAAGTGCGAGCCCTCGAAGGCGAGGAGGAACGCCGCGACGCACCCGAGCGCCGTGGACCCGAACAGCCGCCGGGCCACGCGGCCGAGGACGAGGATCGACAGCGTCCCCAGGAGGGCGACGGAGAGGCGCCACCCCCAGCCGGAGCCCACCCCGGCGAGCCACTCACCGGCCGCGATGACCCACTTGCCCACGGGCGGGTGCACCACCATGTCGCCGTCGACGGTCGAGAAGACGTCGGGGTTGCCGCCCACGAACGCCTCGTCGGGCTTCTTCAGCGAGTCGAGCACGCGCATCTCGACCCCGAACCGGAGCAGCGAGTAGGCCTGCTTGACGTAGTAGGTCTCGTCGAAGACGAGCGCGTGGGGGCGGTCGAGGCTCCAGAAGCGGAGGATGCCGCCCACGAGCGCGATGAGCCCCGGGCCCAGCCACCCCCACAGCCGGTCCGTCGGCCCGGTCCCGAGCAGGCGTGCGCGCAGCTCGTCGGTCCGGGTCACCGGGTCATCCTAGGTGCGGTCCTCGGGAGGTTCCGGGGCCGCCCGAGGGGTGTCCGCGCGTGCGAGGATCGGGCCATGAGCGGTGGCGTCCTCGTCCTGGCAGCGACCCCGATCGGCGACCCACGAGACGCCGCCCCCCGCCTCGCCGACGAGCTGCGCCTCGCCGACGTCGTCGCCGCCGAGGACACCCGTCGCCTCCGCCGGCTGTGCCAGGACCTCGACGTCAACCCGACCGGGCGGGTGCTCTCCTTCCACGAGCACAACGAGGCGGAGCGGACCCTCGAGCTCGTCGAGCGGCTGCGCAACGGGGACCGAGTCCTCGTCGTGACGGACGCCGGTATGCCGTCCGTCTCGGACCCCGGGTACCGCCTGGTCAGCGCTGCGGTCGGCATCGACGTGCGGGTGACGGGGGTGCCGGGCCCCTCCGCGGTGCTGCTCGCGCTCGCCGTCAGCGGGCTTCCGGTGGACCGGTTCTGCTTCGAGGGCTTCCTGCCGCGGCGCGCCGGCGAGCGGGCCGGCGCCCTGGCGGCGCTCGCCCGGGAGCCCCGGACGATGGTGTTCTTCGAGGCGCCGCACCGGCTCGCCCGCACCCTCGAGGCGATGGAGCTGGCGTTCGGGCCCGACCGTCGGGCGGCGGTGTGCCGCGAGCTGACCAAGACCTATGAGGAGGTGCGCCGCGGCTCGCTGACCGAGCTCGTGGCCTGGGCCTCGGACGGCGTCCGCGGCGAGGTGACCCTCGTCGTCGCCGGTGCCACGGGTCCGGTGGCCGACCTCGAGAGCCAGCTCGAGGGGATCCGCGAGCGGGTCTCCGAGGGCGAGCGGCTCAAGGACGTCTGCGCCGACGTGGCGGCTGCGACGGGCCTGTCGAAGAAGGCGTTGTACGACGCGGCGGTCTCCGGGTCCCGCGACTGACCGCCCGCCGACGCCGCCGTGGCGGGGACCAGGTCTTTACGGGGGCTGTGGCACGTCCCTACGCTGGCGGGGTTCATGGGTGCCTCGGCACGCGGTGCGCCGGGACGTCCACGACGGCTCGCTCTCGCCACCCCTTGGAGTCGCACATGTCTCGAACCCTCCTGCGAATCGGCGCAACCATCGCCGCCGGCGCTGCGGCGCTGGCGGTCACCCCACCAGTGCTCGCCGGCCCGACCGGCTGCAACCGGGCGAACAGCACCCACGCCAAGCTCGCGGAGTGCGTCACGCTCGCGGGGGTCCGCGAGCACCAGGCGGCCTTCCAGGCCATCGCCGACGCGAACGGCGGGACCCGCGCCGCGGGCACGCCCGGCTACGACGCAAGCGTGGACTACGTCGTCGACCGGCTCGAGAAGGCCGGGTACGCCGTGACCCTCGACGAGTTCCCCTTCACGTACGTCCCGGCCGCGACCCTGCGGCAGACCGCCCCCGTCACGGCGACGTACGCCACCGGCGGATTCACCGGCACCGGGTACGGAACGGTGAGCGCGGCGGTCACCGCGGTGGACATCAACCTCGTCCTTCCGCGCGCCAACACGAGCGGGTGCGAGGCAGCGGACTTCGCCGGCTTCCCGAGCGGGAACATCGCCCTCATCCAGCGCGGCACGTGCACGTTCGCCGTGAAGGCCCTGAACGCCCAAGCCGCCGGGGCGTCCGCCGTGGTCGTGTTCAACCAGGGCAACGACCCGACGCGGGAAGGCCTCATCATCGGCACGCTCGCCCCGAGCACGGCCACCATCCCCGTCGTCGGCGCCTCGTTCGCCGCCGGTGCCGCGCTGAGCCAGCCCGGCTCCCAGGCATACATCGACGTGCCGCAGCCGCAGCAGATCACCCAGGTCAACGTCATCGCGGAGAGCCGCTGGGGCAACCCCGACAACGTCGTCATGGCCGGTGCCCACCTCGACTCGGTGCAGGCGGGGCCGGGCGTCAACGACAACGGCTCCGGGTCGGCGGCCATCCTCGAGGTCGCCGAGAACCTGGCCAAGGTCGAGACCTACAACAAGGTCCGGTTCGCCTGGTGGGGCGCGGAGGAGGCCGGCCTCGTGGGCTCGACCCAGTACGTCGCCGGGCTCAGCCAGGCAGAGCGCGACAAGATCGCCCTCTACCTCAACTTCGACATGGTCGGGTCGCCGAACCACGTGTTCTTCGTGTACGACGGCGACGACTCCGACGGAGTCGGCGCCGGCCCCGGCCCGGTCGGCTCGGCCCGGATCGAGGAGACCTTCGAGGCCTTCTACGACCAGCGCGGGATCCCCTTCAAGGGCACCGACTTCACCGGGAGGTCCGACTACGGGCCCTTCATCGCGGTCGACATCCCGTCCGGGGGCCTGTTCACCGGCGCCGAGGGCATCAAGACCGCCGAGGAGGCGACCCTCTGGGGCGGCACCGCCGGCCAGCAGTACGACCCCTGCTACCACCTCGCGTGCGACACGTACGCCAACAACAACAACGGTGCGCTGGACGTGAACTCCGACGCGGTCGCGTTCGGCGTCCTGCAGTACGCGATGAACACGTCGGACGTCAACGGCGTGCCGGGCAAGGGCAACTTCCCACCGGCCCAGGCCGCCACGGCGACGGTGGGGTCGGTCTCGCTCCAGGGTGGTCTGCACGTCGACGAGCCCCCGGCCGTGTGACCGCGGGCTCCACGGGTCGCTGACGGTGCCGGCCCTTCCCCGAGGGAGGGGCCGGCACCGTCGTGGCCGGAACCGCAGACCGCCGACCCGGTTACGCCGAGCGTCGCACCGAGCACGCTCACTCCCACCGGACCGCGGCGCGACCGCAGCGTCTCCGGCTCGGGCGGGCACCCGGCATACCCGGTGGTAACCGGGGGAAGGTCACACTGGACATGGCTCTCCCCGCCCTCGCCCCGGTGGGAGGCCCCCGTTACCCTGACCCTCGTGGCCACAACGACTGCTCCCTCGCGTCCCGCGACGGCCCGCCGCACCACCATCGCCCTCAAGATCCTCATGGCGGGGACGGGACTGGTGTTCGTCGGGTACGTCCTGCTGCACATGTACGGCAACCTCCACGCGTTCGCGGGCGAGGAGGCGTTCAACGCCTACGCCGAGAACCTGCGGACGATCGGCGAGCCGTTCCTGCCGTACGGCGGGCTGCTGTGGATCATCCGCGTCGTCCTCATCGTGAGCCTCGTCGGCCACGCCTATGCGGCGTTCGCGCTGTGGGCCCGGGCCGGCAACGCTCGCCGCACGAAGTACGCCGCGGGCAAGGCCGCGCTCCGCACGGCGTGGATGCGGTGGGGCGGGGTCTTCATCCTGCTCTTCCTCGTGTGGCACCTCCTGCACTTCACGATCATCAAGATCTCGGTCAACGCCGACGCCACGGGGCCCGACGTCACGAACAACCCCTACCAGCTGGTCGTCGCGAGCTTCGAGGTGCCGTGGATGACGCTCATCTACCTGCTCGCGATGGTCGCGCTTGGCCTGCACCTCGCGCACGGGGTGTTCAGCGCCCAGCAGACGCTCGGCTGGACCGGCACCCCGGGTGCCTACCGCACGGCCAAGATGATCGGGGTCGTCACGGCGGTCGTCATCGCCGGCGGCTTCGCCATCCCACCGCTCGCGATCCTCTTCGGCCTGATCAAGTGAGGCACTGACCATGCTCTTCCAGAAGAACGTCAACGCCGGCATCGAGCACGGCCTCTACACCGAGGGCGACCCGATCGCGGACACCCGGGCGCCCGGGGGGCCGATCGCGGGCAAGTGGACCACGCGCAAGTTCGAGGCCGCCCTCGTCAACCCGGCCAACCGGCGCAAGCTGGACGTCATCATCGTCGGCACCGGCCTGGCCGGCGCCTCGGCCGCCGCGACCCTCGGCGAGGGGGGCTACAACGTCAAGGCCTTCTGCTTCCAGGACAGCCCGCGCCGCGCCCACTCGATCGCAGCCCAGGGCGGCATCAACGCCGCGAAGAACTACAAGGAGGACGGCGACTCCGTCTACCGGCTGTTCTACGACACGGTCAAGGGCGGTGACTACCGCGCCCGGGAGACCAACGTCTACCGCCTCGCGGAGGTGAGCGCGAACATCATCGACCAGTGCGTCGCACAGGGCGTGCCGTTCGCGCGGGAGTACGGCGGCCTCCTCGACAACCGCTCGTTCGGCGGGGTCCAGGTGTCGCGCACCTTCTACGCCCGCGGCCAGACCGGGCAGCAGCTGCTCATCGGCGCGTACCAGGCGCTCGAACGCCAGGTGGCGCTGGGCACGGTCGAGCAGTTCACCCGCCACGAGATGCTCGAGGTCATCGTCAGCGACGGTCGGGCCCGCGGCATCATCGCCCGCGACCTCGTGACGGGCGAGATCGAGACCCACCTCGCGGATGCCGTGGTCCTCGCCAGCGGCGGGTACGGCAACGTCTTCTTCCTGTCGACCAACGCGATGGGGTCCAACGTCACGGCGACCTGGCGCGCCCACCGCAAGGGTGCCTACATGGCCAACCCCTGCTACACGCAGATCCACCCGACGTGCATCCCGGTCTCGGGCGACCACCAGTCGAAGCTGACCCTGATGTCGGAGTCGCTGCGCAACGACGGCCGCATCTGGGTGCCGAAGAACCGCGACGACTGCGACAAGGACCCGCGCCAGATCCCGGAGCAGGACCGCGACTACTACCTCGAGCGGATCTACCCCAGCTTCGGCAACCTCGTCCCTCGCGACATCGCCTCGCGCCAGGCCAAGAACGTCTGCGACGAGGGCCGGGGCGTGGGCCCCATGGTCGGCGACTTCCGCCGCGGGGTCTACCTCGACTTCACCGACGCCATCGCACGCCTCGGCAAGGCCGCGGTCGAGGCGAAGTACGGCAACCTCTTCGACATGTACGCCCGGATCACGGGGGAGAACCCCTACGAGGTGCCGATGCGCATCTACCCCGCCGTGCACTACGTCATGGGCGGCCTCTGGGTCGACTACGACCTCCAGTCGACGATCCCGGGCCTGTTCGTCACGGGCGAGGCGAACTTCTCCGACCACGGGGCGAACCGGCTCGGTGCCTCGGCGCTCATGCAGGGTCTGGCCGACGGCTACTTCGTGCTACCCAACACGATTCGCGACTACCTGTCCAAGGGGCCGTTCCAGCCGCTCGGCCCCGACGCGCCGGCGGTCGTCGAGGCCCGGACGGCGGTCGAGGAGCGCACCCAGCGGCTCCTCGCGATCCAGGGCGAGCGCAGTGTCGACTCCTTCCACAAGGAGCTCGGTCACATCATGTGGGAGTACTGCGGCATGGAGCGCTCCGAGGACGGGCTGCTCAAGGCCATCGACCTCATCCGCGGCCTGCGCGAGGAGTTCTGGCGCAACGTGCGGGTGCTCGGGTCGGCCGACACGCTCAACCAGAGCCTCGAGAAGGCCGGCCGGGTCGCCGACTTCCTGGAGCTGGGCGAGCTCATGTGCGTCGACGCCCTGCACCGCAGGGAGTCGTGTGGCGGTCACTTCCGTGCGGAGTCCCAGACCGAGGACGGCGAGGCGCTGCGCCACGACGACGAGTTCCTCTACGTCGCGGCGTGGGAGTTCGCGGGCGGGAACGGGGACGGCGAGATGGGTGCCCCGGTCCTGCACAAGGAGGACCTCGCCTACGAAGCCATCGAGCTCAAGCAGCGGAGCTACAAGTAGCCTCCGGGGGCTCCGCCTCGGGTCCCCCCAAACCCCGAACCCTCGAACCCCTCAGACACCCGACGGGCCACGACGCAAGGACGTAGCGAATGAACCTCACCCTCAGGATCTGGCGTCAGGCCGGCACGCGCCACAAGGGCACGCTCGTGACCTACAAGGTGAAGGACATCAGCCCCGACATGAGCTTCCTCGAGATGCTCGACGTCCTCAACGAGCAGCTCAACGCCGCGGGTGAGGAGCCGATCGCGTTCGACTCCGACTGCCGTGAGGGCATCTGCGGGATGTGCGGGTTGATGATCTCCGGCTCGGCGCACGGGCCCGAGAAGACGACGACCTGCCAGCTGCACATGCGCAGCTTCACCGACGGCGAGGTCATCACCATCGAGCCGTGGCGGGCCAACGCCTTCCCGGTCATCAAGGACCTCGTCGTCGACCGCGGTGCCTTCGACCGCATCATCCAGGCCGGCGGCTACATCTCGGTCAACACCGGCTCGGCCCCCGACGCGCACGCGACCCCGGTCCCCAAGCCGGATGCCGACCGGGCCTTCATGGCCGCGGAGTGCATCGGCTGCGGGGCGTGCGTCGCGGCCTGCCCCAACGCCAGCGCCATGCTCTTCACGGCGGCCAAGGTGACCCACCTCGCCGAGCTTCCCCAGGGCCAGCCCGAGCGGATGGCTCGCGTCGTCTCGATGGTCGACCAGCACGACGCCGAGGGCTTCGGCGGCTGCACCAACGTGGGTGCCTGCTCGCAGGCCTGCCCGAAGGGCATCCCGCAGGACGTCATCTCGACGCTCAACCGCGACCTCCGCCTCGCGCTCCGCGCCCGCTGACCCCTTTCCCGCGCCCCCCGCCCCGGCCCCACCTCAACTTTCCCGCCCGGTGGGACAACCTTCAGCCTCGCACCAGCACAGTTCCCCTGTCCGGGTGAAGCTTCTCGCACCGGGCGGGAAAGTTGAGACGGGGGTCAGAGCCAGCCGATCCGGTCCTTGAGCAGCGAGTAGCCGACGAAGGCGACGACGTCGAGCAGCGTGTGTGCCACGACGAGCGGCATGACCCGCTTGGTCCGTGTGTAGAGCCAGCCGAAGGCCAGCCCCATGACGAGGTTCCCGACGAAGCCGCCGAAGCCCTGGTAGAGGTGGTAGCTCCCACGGATGACCGCGCTGGTCACGATGACCCGCCAGGGTCCCCAGCCCACCTGACCCCACCGGCGGAAGAGGTAGCCGACCATGACGACCTCCTCGAGCACGGCATTCTGCAGGGCGGCGAGGACGAGGACCGGCACGGTCCACCAGGCGCCCGCGAGGTTGGCCGCGGCGACGGTCGTGTTGAGGTCGAGCGCCCTGGCCGCGGCGTAGAGCGCGAGCCCCGGGATGCCGATGGCGGCCGCCAGCAGCACCCCGCGCAGGAGGTCCTGGCCGGGCCGGCGCAGGTCGAAGCCCATCGTGTGGGGCTCGTCTGGGTCGTCGCGGCGCAGCAGGTGCAGGGCGAGGAGCACGGGCACGAGGGCGAGCACGATGCCCGTGAGCTGGTAGGCGAGGTCGAGCCACGGCCGGTCGGGGGTGACCGACGAGTTCATCGCCGTCGTCTGCCGGCTGAGCGCCTCGGCACGGGTCAGCTTGTCGACGATGCGCAGCAGCGACCAGACCGCCGAGGCACCCAGGGAGACGCCGAGGACGAGCCAGGTCTCCGTGAGGTACCGGCGCCGCATGGTCGACAGGGTATGCCGGGGGTCAGGACGCCGGCCGGGTGCCCGCTGGGCGCCCGCTGGGAGGGCGTAGCCCTCAGGCGTCCGCGGGATCCGGCGGGCCGCGGCACACGTGCCCCGGGGTTGGGTGTCCCTGTCCGGCGGTGGTCGGACGTCAGTGTGCGCCGGCGGCGCGGAGGTACCAGACGGGGATCGTCACCTCGTGCTGGCGACGGCGCCGCCGCGAGTCGCGGGCTGCCGGCAGGACGACGGCGAGGCCGAGGCCGACGACGAGGAGCGCCGAGACGACCATGACGAGGGTGAGGACGGTGGCGATGGTCGCGAGACCGGTGATTGGGCCCATGTGGGGTCCTTTCTACGAATGTAGGGGAATACTACATCCGTAGAAGCGCGCAGCCGACCGGGATGTTCCCGGCCCCGGAGCTTGCGAGGACACCCATGCCCCCACGTCGCGCCAGGTCCGCCCATGAGGGCGACGGCCGAGCCGACGTTGGCCCGGGGGACCCCACCGCCCCACCACGCGGGTGGGCCGCACGTGGCGCCGGACTGGCGCGAGGCGGACCACAATGGCGGGGTGACCCCGCCCACCGCGACCCGAGGCGGCCGTCGTGCCGAGCTGCTCCAAGCCGCGGTCGACGTCGTCGCCGAGTCGGGGCTGCGGGGCCTCACCCACCGGGCCGTCGACGCGCGCGCCGGCCTGCCCGAGGGCACCTGCTCGGCCTACCTGCGCACGCGGGTGGCGCTGCTCGTCGCCCTCACCGAGCACGTCGGGGGGATGCTGGCCGACGACGTCGACGCGATGACCGTGGCCGCGGCGGGGCACGCCGACGACCCCGAGGCCCTCGCGGCGGACGTCACGGCGCTGCTCCTCGGGTGGCTGCGCCGACCCGAGGTCGTGCGCACCCAGGGCGAGCTCGCCCTCGAGGCCAACCGCCGCCCCGAGCTCATGGAGGTCTTCGACCAGTGGCGCCAGGGGCTGGACCGCGTCGTCGAGGGTCTCCTCGAGTGCTCCGGGCTCCCCGACCCGGCGGTCCGAGCCGCGGTCGGCGTCGCCGCCCTCGAGGGGGTGCTCGCGACCGCTGCCCGGATGCCGGGTCCGCGAGGCCGCGCCTTCGTCGAGGCCGCCGTGCCCCTCGTCGTCCGGGGGCTGCACGCGACCGGCTGAGCGCCACGCGGTCGGCCCCAGCGGTCCGCGCCCGAGGCGCCGACGCGACCTACCATGGGCGTCCGTGGACGTGAGGAGTGGACTGGTGGGGAGCAGGGTTCGAGGAGCGCTGGCCCTGGTCGTGGCCCTGGTGACGGTGTCCGCCGGCGGCGCCTGCTCGAACGGCTCGGCGGGGGACACGCCGTCGAGCACTTCGGCGGTCGCCACCAGCGGGACTCCTGGTGACTCACCCACGCAGACGGGCTCGGGCTCCACCGTCGGGGACCTCTACCGGAGCGCGCGCACCGCGTCCCTGTCCGCGGCCTCGGGCCACGCCACCGGCACCCAGACCCGCCAGGAGCGGACGCTCCGCATCGACGTCGAGGGCGCCGCCAACGGGTCCAACCAGACCGTGTTCATCACGTCGCCTGACGGTGGCACCTCGGAGGTCCGTACCGTGGGTGAGGACCACTGGCTCGGTGGCGACGAGGCGTTCTGGGTCCAGCAGACCGGTGACCCGGCGGCCGGCAGGGCGATGGTCGGCAAGTACGTCGACATCTCGGAGTCCGATGCCACCGAGCTGGGCTCCTTCACCCTGCGCGGCATCCTCACCGAGTACTTCTCGCTGCCCGAGGTGGCCGCAATGGAGTCGGACACCACGGAGGCGGCCCGCGTCGACGTCGACGGCCGTGCGGCATACCTGCTCGGGACCGCGGGGGGCGCGCAGCTGTGGGTGGCGGCGGACGGCAGTGGTGAGATCCTGCGGGCCGTGGGCCCGTCCACGGCTCCGTCGGACTTCGTCTTCACCGAGTGGGACCGCGCGCCGGTGGTCACCGCGCCCCCGGCGTCGTCCGTCGTCGAGGGCTGACGTCGGCCGGACTGGAAGCGCGGCCCGAGCGCTCAGATCGGGTCGTATGCCGGGTCGCGCCGCCGCCGTCGGCGCCGGACCTTGAGCCAGAGCCAGATGAGGAACCACGCGAGCAGGGCGAGGGCCACCAGGACGAGCACTGGCGCGATGAGGGCGATGACCGACAGCCCGATGGAGGCACCGTCCTCGATCGTCGAGACCACGGGTGCGCCCATCCCCACGGTCGTCGTGTTGATGACCGGCCGGGCGGCCATCTTCCCCGTGTGGACCAGCCCGGAGATGACGACTCCGAGGACCACGGAGAACCACGTGTTCTCCTGCATCCATGCGGAGTTGTCGAGCTCGGACGCGGCGGTCGTCGCCGCGAAGATGAGGCCGCCGACCGTCGGTCGGATGAAGGTCTGGATCGTGTCGTTGACCGTGTCGACCGCAGGGATCTTGTCGAGGATGATCTCGGCGAGGAGGAGGGCGGCGCAGATCGCGATCGCCCAGTTGCTCTCGATCCACTCGTAGCCGACGGGCAGGGTGATGTAGTCGGTGAACCGCGCGACGAGCGCGACGATGAGGAACGGGATGTAGGCGTTGAGCCCAGCCGCGGCGGACAGCCCCATTCCCGTGAGTGCAGCGAGCACGGCCGTCCTTCCCACGCACCCACGACCACACCTCGCGATCGTGCCTGCACTGCAACGTGCGGCACCCCGAGCCTAGTCCCGGACCACCCGTCGGGCGCGTCGGTCGGGCCTTGTTGCGACGCCTAGGATCAGGGCCCATGAAGGTCCTCTCCGCCGTCGCCTGGCCGTACGCCAACGGCCCGCGTCACCTCGGCCACGTCGCCGGGTTCGGCGTGCCGTCCGACGTCTTCAGCCGGTACATGCGGATGGCGGGCCACGACGTGCTCATGGTGAGCGGCTCCGACGAGCACGGCACGCCGATCCTCGTCCTGGCCGACCAGGCGGGCCTCAGCCCACGGGAGTTCGTCGACACGAACCACGCCGTCATCGCGGCGGAGCTCACCGACCTCGGCTGTTCCTACGACCTCTACACGCGGACGACGACGGCGAACCACTACGCCGTCGCCCAGGAGCTGTTCACCCAGGTGTGGAGGAACGGCTACATGGTCGAGCAGACCACGCAGGGAGCGATCTCGCCCTCGACGGGCCGCACGCTGCCCGACCGCTACATCGAGGGCACGTGTCCGATCTGTGGCTACGGCGAGGCCCGCGGCGACCAGTGCGACAACTGCGGGAACCAGCTCGACCCCACCGACCTCATCGAGCCGAGGAGCCGGATCAACGGCGAGACACCGGTCTTCGTCGAGACCCAGCACTTCCTCCTCGACCTGCCGGCCCTGGCCACAGCCCTCCGTGCGTGGCTCGAGGAGCGCGAGGCCTCGGGTACCTGGCGCCCGAACGTCATCAAGTTCAGCCTCAACATCCTCGACGACATCCGCCCGCGCGCCATGACGCGTGACATCGACTGGGGCATTCCCGTGCCCCTCGACGGGTGGCGCGACCTGCCGACCAAGCGGCTCTACGTGTGGTTCGACGCGGTCGTCGGCTACCTGTCGGCATCCGTCGAGTGGGCCCGTCGGCAGGGCGACCCCGAGCGGTGGCGCGAGTGGTGGAACGACCCGGAGGCCCTGTCGTACTACTTCATGGGCAAGGACAACATCACCTTCCACTCCCAGATCTGGCCGGCCGAGCTCCTCGGGTATGCCGGCAAGGGCGACAGGGGCGGGCAGCCGGGTGTCTACGGCGAGCTCAACCTGCCGACCGAGGTGGTCTCGAGCGAGTACCTCACGATGGAGGGCAAGCAGTTCTCGACGTCGCGCGGCTACACGATCCTCGTGCGCGACGTCCTCGACCGCTACGGCCCCGACGGCATCCGCTACTTCATCTGCGCCGCCGGCCCCGAGAGCCAGGACGCCAACTTCACGTGGCGCGACTTCGTGCAGCGCAACAACTCCGAGCTCGTCGCCGGCTGGGGCAACCTCGTGTCGCGCACCGCCGCGATGGTCGCGAAGAACTTCGGCGAGATCCCGCAGCCCGGGCCGCTCGAGCCCGTGGACGAGGAGGTGCGCGGCGTGGTGCTCGCCGGCTTCGACTCGGTCGGGAACCTCCTCGAGCGGCACCGCCAGAAGGCCGCCATCGCCGAGGCGATGCGCGTCGTGAGCGAGGTCAACGCCTACGTCTCGCGCACCGAACCGTTCAAGCTCAAGGGCGAGGACCAGCGCGAGCGGCTGGCCACGGTGCTGCACACCCTCGTCCAGTGCGTCTCCGACCTCAACACGATGCTGGCGCCGTTCCTCCCGCACGCGGCCAACCGGGTGCACGCCGTCCTCGGCGGCGAGGGTGAGCTCATGCCGATGCCGCGCCTCGAGACGGTGGCGCCCCTGGACGCCGGCGACGAGGGGCGCAGCTACCCGGTCATCACCGGCGACTACTCCGCGACGGCGAGGTGGCAGTCGCGCCCCGTCGTGGTCGGGACGCCCATCGACAAGCCGGCGCCGGTCTTCACCAAGCTCGACGAGTCCGTCGTCGACGAGGAGCTCGCCCGGGCGGCGGGGAGGGCCTGACCCGGTGACCTCCCAGCCGAGCCGCCGCGGGCTGCCTGAGCCTCCCGACCCGTTGCCGATCGCGGTGGTGGACAACCACACCCACCTCGACATCAGCCGGTCCGGCGAGGAGGTGCGGGTGGAGGACCTCGCGCCGGTGCTCGAGGAGGCGGCATCCGTCGGCGTGGACCGGGTCGTCCAGATCGGGTGCGACCTGCCCGGTGCTCGCTTCGCCGTCGCCGCAGCCGACCGGTATGCCGGGGTGCTCGCCGGGGTGGCCCTCCACCCCAACGAGGTGCCGGCGCTCGCGGAGAGCGGAGGTCTCGACGAGGCACTCGCCGAGATCGAGCGGCTGGCCGCGCACCCGCGGGTGCGCGTCGTCGGCGAGACCGGGCTCGACTACTACCGCACGGGTCCCGACGGTGTTCCGGCGCAACAGGACTCGTTCCGGCGGCACATCGAGCTCGCGAAGCGCGTCGACCGCACGCTCCAGGTGCACGACCGGGACAGCCACGACGACGTGCTGCGCATCCTCGCCGAGGAGGGCGCGCCCGAGCGCACGGTCATGCACTGCTTCTCCGGCGGCCCCGACATGGCCCGCGAGTGCGTGGATCGTGGCTACCACCTGTCGTTCAGCGGGACGGTGACGTTCAAGAGCGCGAAGGCGCTGCGCGACGCGCTGGCGGTCACGCCGCTCGAGCTGCTTCTCGTGGAGACCGATGCGCCCTACCTCACGCCGCACCCCTGGCGGGGGGCCCCGAACGCACCCGCCCTCGTCCCGCTCACGGTGCGAGCCATGGCAGGGGTGCTCGGCGTGGCGGTCCCGACCCTCTGTGCGGCGCTGAGCGCCAACGCGGAGCGGCTGTACGGGCCTTGGAACGGCTCGCGAGGGTCGGCGTGACACACCTCTCGTCACGGGTGGGTCCTGTGTGGTGGAAGGGGTGTCTGAGACCGAATCCGGCCCGACACGTCGTTACCGAAATTTGATTTTCGCGCCCGAAGTCCGTCACTGTGGAGGGAATGGCCGGGGCCGGATCGCCTCGGATGACACGTGTGACCGGCTCTCCGCCGCAGTCGTCGGAGCCCACCGGACCCACGCAGCGCCCCGGACCTCGGGGTGGTGGCCGCCTCTGGCTGACGTCCGACGCCGGTGCCCGGAGAGCACGACCCCTGGAGTACCCGTGCAGTTGTCTGGACCCCTTCGCCACACCGTCCACGGTGTCGCCGCGCTCGTCGTGGCCGCCGGATCGCTCGGAGTGGCTCACTTCGACAAGTCGGTACAGGTCACCGTCGACGGCAAGCCCACCTCGGTGCACGTCCTCGGTTCGACCGTCGCCGACGTCCTCGACAAGCAGGGCATCGAGGTCGGCGCGCACGACGCCGTGGTTCCCTCGCCCTCGAGCCACATCGAGGACGGTGACCAGATCTCCGTCCGCTTCGGCCGCAAGCTCACCGTGAACAAGGACGGCGAGACCCGGGAGTACTGGACGACGGCCGGCACCGTCGACGCAGCGCTCAGGGAGCTCGACATCCGGGCCGACGGCGCCGTCCTGTCGGCCTCCCGGTCCCAGATCCTGGGCCGCCAGGGCCTCGCCGTGTCGCTGACGACGCCGAAGAAGGTGACCGTCGTCGTCGACGGGAAGTCCCACACCACGACCTCGGTCAACCCCAAGGTCTCGGGCCTCCTCGCCGAGCTCGACATCAGCCGCAGCGCCATCGACCAGGTCAGCCCCGCGCTGGACGAGCCCCTCACGGAGGGGATGAAGGTCGTCGTCAAGCGCGTCGTCGTGAAGAAGGAGAGCGGCACCGAGGCGATCGCCCACAAGACGACGAAGCAGAAGGACTCCTCCCTGTACGTCGGCCAGACCAAGGTCGTCACGCCCGGCAAGGACGGCAAGCGGTCCTACGTGCGCGAGGTCACCTACGTCGACGGCAAGAAGTCGAAGACCAAGGAGCTCTCCTCCAAGACCCTCGTCGAGCCGACGACGGCCGTCGTCAAGGTCGGCACGAAGCAGCAGACCGCGGGCAACACCTCCGGCGCCGGGATCAACCTCGCCAACTCGGCGATGTGGGACCGCATCGCTCAGTGCGAGTCCGGCGGAAACTGGAGCATCAACACCGGGAACGGCTACTACGGCGGCCTCCAGTTCGCGATCCCGTCCTGGCTCGCCAACGGCGGCGACGACTTCGCGTCGCGCCCCGACCTCGCGTCGCGGGCCGAGCAGATCACCGTCGCGAACCGGTACTACGCGAAGGCCGGGCTCTCGCCCTGGGGCTGCGCGGGCGCAGCCTGACCCAGCGCCGGCCCTGGCCGGCACAGCGACGAGGCCCCGGACCCTGTGGTCCGGGGCCTCGTCGTGGTCGGGGGCGGAGGGCCGTCCGCGGCGGCTGCCGAGCGGCGTGACGGTCGAGAGCCACCAGCGTCCGCTCGCACCGACGAACGGCATCCCCTCGTCGTTAGGGTGACCCCATGACCGACGGCCCCGACGCCTCGCTCCTCGGGGCAGCCGAGATCCGCGAGCTGGCGGCGCGGCACGGCATCCGGCCGACCAAGCAGTGGGGCCAGAACTTCGTCGTCGACGGCAACACCGTGCGCAGGATCGTCCGCGTCGCCGGCGTCGGCCCGGGTGACGTGGTCGTCGAGGTGGGGCCCGGCCTCGGCTCGCTCACCCTCGCCCTCCTCCCCGCGGTCGACCGGGTGGTCGCCGTGGAGGTCGACCCGGTGCTCGCGGCAGCGCTGCCGGAGACGGTCTCGTCCCACGCGCCCGGACTCCTCGGCCGGCTCGACGTGGTGCACGCCGACGCCCTGGCGGTCACCACGCTCCCGGGGCCGGCGCCCACCGCGCTCGTCGCCAACCTGCCGTACAACGTCTCGGTCCCGGTGGTGCTCCGCTTCCTCGAGCTCTTCCCGAGCCTGCGGACCATCCTCGTCATGGTGCAGCTCGAGGTCGCCGAGCGCCTCGCCGCACCGCCCGGGTCGCGCACCTACGGCGTCCCGAGCGTCAAGGCGGCGTGGTATGCCGACGTGCGCCTCGCCGGCCAGGTCTCGCGAAACGTGTTCTGGCCGGTGCCCAACGTGGACTCGGGACTGGTCGCCCTGACCCGTCGCGAGCCGCCACCCTCCACGGCGAGCCGTGAGGACGTGTTCCGGTGCATCGACGCGGCGTTCGCGCAGCGCCGCAAGACCCTTCGCGCCGCGCTCGCCCCCTGGGCCGGCTCGCCCGCACTCGCCGAGGCCGCCCTCGTTGCGGCGGGGGTGGACCCGCGCACCCGGGGTGAGCAGCTCGACGTCGGGGCCTTCGCCGCGGTCGCGTCGGCCCGGTCCTCCGAGGCGGTGGGCCCCTCCGCGTCTGGCTAGGGTGGGCGCATGACCGCCGCCCCCCTCGTGCCCGGCCCCGTGACCGCGCGCGTCCCGGCGAAGGTCAACCTCGAGCTGCTCGTCGGCCCGCGGCGTGCCGACGGCTACCACGCCCTCTCCACGGTGTTCCACGCGGTGAGCCTCTACGACGACGTCACGGTCGCGGTCGCCGACGAGTGGGGCGTCAGTGTCTCGGGTCCGCTGGCGCCCGGGGTGCCCGTCGGCGAGGACAACCTCGCCATGCGCGCGGCGCGCCTCATCGAGAGCCGCTTCGACGTCGACCCGGTGCACATCGGCATCCGGAAGGGCATCCCGGTCTCCGGTGGCATGGCGGGCGGCTCGGCCGACGCGGCCGCGACGCTCGTCGCGCTCGACCACCTCTGGGACCTCGGCATCGACCGCGAGGAGCTGGAGGAGCTCGCGTCCGAGCTGGGCAGCGACGTCCCGTTCCTCATATCCGGGGGGACCGCCATGGGGAGCGGCCGGGGCGAGATGCTCGCCCCGGTCCTCGCGCGTGGCACCTACCACTGGGTCTTCGCGCTCGCCGAGGGCGGCCTGTCCACCCCCGCCGTGTATGCCGAGTGCGACCGGCTCCGCGGCACGGCCGAGGTGCCCGACCCGGTCGCGAACCCCGCACTGATGAGCGCACTCCGCAGCGGCGACCCGCACGAGCTCGCCCCCCAGCTCGCCAACGAGCTCCAGGACGCTGCGCTGTCCCTCCGTCCCGACCTCGGCGACGTCCTCTCCTCCGGCATGGAGTACGGCGCCCTCGGCGGCATCGTCTCCGGGTCGGGTCCGACCGTCGCGTTCCTCGTCGAGGACAACGAGGCGGGCATCGACCTCGCGGTCGCGCTCACGGCGAGCGGGGTCGTGCGCGACGTCCGGCGGGCCAGCGGGCCGGTGCACGGCGCCCACGTCATCCACCACCGGGTCGACTAGTGGCGAACCTCGTCTCCGTCGAGCGCGCCTCCCTCGCCCTCGGCACCGCCCAGGTGCTCGACGCCGTCTCGCTCGGTGTCGGCGGGGGCGACCGGATCGGTGTCGTCGGCCGCAACGGCGGTGGCAAGACGACGCTGCTCCGGGTGCTGTCCGGCGACCGCGAGGTGGACTCCGGGCGGGTCGCCCGGGTCGGCGGCCTGACGATCGGGGTGCTCACCCAGGACGACGAGCTCGACCCGTTCGCGACGGTGCGCACCACCGTGCTCGGCGACCTCGCCGAGCACGTCTGGGCCTCCGACCCGCGGATCCGCGACGTCCTCGTCGGCCTGCTCGGTGGCCTCGACGCCCCGGCCGTCGGCGGGATGTCGGCGCCGGTCGGCCCGCTCTCCGGCGGGGAGCGGCGGCGGGTGGCGCTCGCCGGCCTGCTCGTGGCCTCGCCGGACCTGCTCCTCCTCGACGAGCCGACCAACCACCTCGACGTCGAGGGCGTGGCCTGGCTGGCCGACCACCTCGTCACGCGCCACGCCCGGCCGGACAACGCGGTGGTGGCGATCACCCACGACCGGTGGTTCCTCGACGCCGTCGCGACCCAGACGTGGGAGGTGGCCACCGGGGCGGTCCACGCCTACGACGGGGGGTACGCGGCATACGTGCTGGCGCGGGCCGAGCGCGAGCGGATGGCGGGCGTCACCGCGGACCGCCGCGACAACCTCCTCCGCAAGGAGCTGGCCTGGCTCCGGCGGGGTCCGCCGGCCCGCACGAGCAAGCCGAGGTTCCGGATCGACGCGGCGAACGCCCTCATCGCCGACGAGCCGCCACCGCGCGACGACGTCGAGCTGGTGCGGTTCGCGACGACCCGGCTCGGGAAGGACGTCGTCGACCTCCTCGACGCGCGGGTCACGCTCGGGGACAGGGTGCTGCTCGACCACGTGACCTGGCGGCTGGCGCCCGGCGAGCGCACCGGTGTCGTCGGGGTCAACGGCGCCGGCAAGTCGACCCTGCTCAGGGCCATCGCCGGGGAGCTGCCCCTGGCCGGTGGGAAGCGGAAGGTCGGGGTCACGGTGCGTCTCGCGATGCTCTCCCAGGAGGTCCGCGAGATGGACGCCTGGGCCGACCGTCGGGTCATCGAAGCGGTCGAGGACGTCCGCTCGGTGGTGCGGCTGGGCACGAAGGAGCTCACGGCATCCCAGCTCGCGCAGCGCCTCGGCTTCACCGGCCCGCGCCAGCAGACCCGCGTCGGGGACCTCTCGGGCGGAGAGCGGCGCCGGCTCCAGCTGACCAGGCTGCTCATGGGCGAGCCGAACGTCCTCCTCCTCGACGAGCCGACCAACGACCTCGACATCGAGACCCTGACCTCGCTCGAGGACCTCCTCGACGGGTGGGCCGGCACGCTCGTCGTCGTGTCGCACGACCGCTACCTCCTCGAACGGATCTGCGACCGCCAGGTGGCGCTCCTCGGCGACGGGCGCCTGCGCGACCTCCCCGGGGGGGTCGAGGAGTACCTCCGCCTTCGCGCCGCCGCCGAGCACCAGGACGCGGCTCGGTATGCCGCGGGCGCACCGGCCGTGGCCGCCT
The DNA here is from genome assembly GCA_035703305.1 of Ornithinibacter sp. GTDB lineage: Bacteria > Actinomycetota > Actinomycetes > Actinomycetales > Dermatophilaceae > Fodinibacter. The sequence continues at coordinate 19,319 of DASSYJ010000054.1, forward strand.
CGCCGTCGGGTGCCGGCCGGCCGGCGGGGGGCTCGGCGGCGGCGCCGCCCTCGTCGCTCGAGCCGGGGCAGTCGGAGGAGTCGGGGCCGTCGCCGGCCGAGGCCCGGGACGCCCGCAAGACGATGGCGCGGGTCGAGCGGCAGCTGGCGCGGCTCGCCGAGCGCGAGGAGCGGGTGCACGCGGCGATGCTCGCGTCGGCGACCGACCACGAGCGGGTCCTCGGGCTCAACCGCGAGCTGCGCGCGATCGTCGACGAGCGGGAGTCCCTCGAGCTCGAGTGGCTCGAGGCCGCCGAGCTCCTGGGCTGACAAGCCCTCCGGCCCACGCCCGACCCCTCGCCCCCGACCTCCCCGACCTTGTCTGTCAGCGTGCCGCGACACGCCGCGCGACACGCCGCACCACCCGCACTCTGACAGACAAGGTCGGGGGGCCGTCACTGGGGCTCGGGGGCGTCGGGGTAGTCGAGCTCGGCCAGCAGCCAGTCGCACCACTCGACCGCCGCGCGCCGCGTGCGCACGCCGCCCTCGAGCGTCACCCGGCTCGCGAAGGCCGGGTCGGCACGGTCGCGCGACGCTGGGTCGGCGGAGACGTCCGCCAGCTCCTGCTCGTATGCCGTGAGCCGCGCCGCGTGATCCCCGCGGGCCTGCCGGACGAGCGAGCGAGCGACCTCGGGCTCGACAGTCCACACCGACCAGAGGCGGAGCACCTCGAGGTCGCGGACGGCCTGCGGCTCCAGGTCGCTCCCCACCCACGACCGCAACGCGTCGAGCCCGGCCGGTGTCACGGCATACCGCTTCGTCTGGCGGGGTCCGGCGCCCGCCACGTCCTCGTGGTCGACGAGCCCAGCCGCCGCGAGCCGGGCCAGCTCGGGGTAGATCTGGCTGTGTCGCGCGGTCCAGAACCACCCGACGGGTCGCTCCATCCGGCGGGCCAGCTCGTACCCCGTCGACGCCCGCCGGGCGAGGAGCCCGAGGATCGCGAAACCGAGCGTCGATGTCATGGACGCACGCTAGCGGCATATGTCAAGGTTGACATATGCCGCGCCGCCACAACCGCACCCGACCCGTCCGCACCGCCGTCCTCACCGGCTCGATGGTCACGCTGCTGGTCACCCTCGTAGCGGCCTGCGGCGCGCCGTCCTCCATGGATGCCGGGTCCGCCTCGGCGGGCCCGTCCACGCGGTCAGCCACACCGCTCCCGACGCGGGAGCCGACGCGGAGCGTCGCCGAGCGCTGCTACGTCGACGTCCCGGGCGAGGTCGTCGACATCCCAGGGGCGGACGCGCCGAGCAGCCTGGGTGCCGTCGCCTACGGGCACGGGAGGACCGCTGTCGTCCTGCTGCACCAGACGGGGCACGGCGGGTTGTGCGGCTGGGTGACCTACGCGCGCTGGGTGGGGAGCCAGGGCGTCCTCGCGGTTGCCGTCGACGACTGCGGGTACGGCGCGTCGCGGTGCACCGAGCAGCTGGCCGGCGACACGCGGGCCATGGTGGCGCTCGCCGTGGACTGGGCCCGCTCGCAGGGCGCCACGCGGGTGGCGGTCGTCGGGGCGTCGATGGGGGGCGCCCGCGCACTGGGCGTGGGTCAGGCGGCGGGCGCCGACGTCGTCGTGGACCTGTCGGGGCCCACGCACTGGGAGGGTGTGCCGGATGCCGTGGCCGCCGCGCGCATGACGACGGTGCCGCTGCTCGTCATCTCGGCCGACGGTGACCGTGGCATCCCGGGTGACGAGCTCGCGGCGGCGGTGGCCGGCTCGCCCGCGCCGGTGAAGGAGCACCTGCGGATCCCGGGCAGCGCCCACGGGTGGAACATCACGATGGACGGCATCGCCGCCGACGCCCGGGTGACGCGCGAGGGGCGGCTCGTGCTCGACTGGGTGACGGGCCGCGCCCGGGGATGAGCCGTCCCGAGCGGCGATCGGCGCTACCGGACGGACTGGGCCCGACGGGCCGCACCAGCCCGGCCGATCCGACCAGCCCAACCGATCCGGCCAGCCCGACCGATCCGACCGGCCAGCCCGACCGATCCGACCGGCCCGGCAGCGCGGGTGGGCCGTCAGCCCTCGCGCTCGAACGGGCGCAGCAACCGGCGGAGCAGGCCGGCGAGCCCCTCCCGCTCGTCGTGCTCGAGCTCGGCGAGGATGTCGCGCTCGTGGGCCAGGAGGTCGGCGAGGGCGGCGTCGACGGCCGCCATCCCGCTCGGGGTGAGGCGGACG